>JAQFVI010000434.1:122-14858 GCA_029439495.1 Caballeronia sp. BR6202001590007 | reverse complement strand
CTGTCGTCCGGTCCGTTCGATCACGTCCCGAAATCGCTCGGTTACGACAAACTCGCCGCGTGCGCCGCGCAGTATCCGCCGTCGCGCGCGGCGCATGCGCGGCGCATATTTGCGGCATCGCCGAAGACACGATCGTTGAACTGGCGCGCGCTTTCGGATCGACGAAAAAAGCCGCGATCCGCCTGAACTACGGCATGCAGAGAACGCGCGGTGGCGGCAATGCGGTGCGCGCCATCGCGTGCCTTCCGTCGCTGACGGGCGCCTGGCGCGAGTGCGCGGGCGGACTCTTGCTGTCGTCGTTGGGATGGGCGCCGATCGACAACGCTGCGCTCGAACGCCCGGATCTGTTGCCGGGCTATCCGTCGAAGCTGCCGCGCGTCATCAACATGAACACGATCGACGACGCGCTGCTGCATCCCGGTGACGAGCGCTTCGGACCGAAGGTCGAAGCGCTGATCGTCTACAATTCGAATCCGGTCGCGGTCGCGGTCGCATCGGATTCGGAGATCTTCCGCGGCCTCGCGCGCGATGGGTCTCGACGAGCCTCTGCTTTACGAAACCGACGAGCAGCTCGCATCGAAAGCGTTCCGCTGGGACGATGCCGCGCTGTCCGGGCGCGGCTGGGACGACCTCAAGACGAACGGCTGGCTGAAACTCGACATCGCACAGGCGCCGCTCGCGGAAGGCGGTTTCCGCACGCCGTCGGGCAAGTGCGAGTTTTACAGCGAACGCCTGAAACGCGAAGGCCTCGATCCGCTGCCGGATTATCTGCCGCCCTACGAATCGCACGACGGCCGCACCCGAACTCGCTGCGCGCTATCCGCTCGCGATGATTTCGCCGCCCGCGCGCAACTTCCTGAACAGCAGCTTCGTGAACGTCGAGAGCCTGCGGTTGACCGAAGGCCAGCCGCACCTCGACATCCATCCGAACGACGCGAAGGCGCGCGGCATCGAAGACGGCATGCTCGTGCGCATCTTCAACGATTGTGGCTCGATGCAGGCCAACGCGCGTATGACCGAGCGTGCGCGCGAGGGCGTGGTCGTCGGTTTGTCGATCTGGTGGAAGAAGTTGTCGCTGGACGGCTACAACGCGAACCAGGTCACCAGCCAGGCGTTGACCGATCTCGGCGGCTCCGCGATGTTCTACGACTGCCTCGTCGAAGTGGAGCTAGTGCATTGAATAGTCTCGCGATCTTGGTCCCGGTCCCGCTTGCCGGGTGGCGTCTCACCCAATTGTCGGAAACGGATCGAGCGGCTAGCATCACGTTTCCGCACGACCATCCTAAAAACAGACAAGGAGACGCCGATGGTTAAGAATTGGGTGAAGTCGTACCCGGCGGGCGTGCCTGCGGAGATCGCCGCGTTGGCTTACCGGTCGGTTCCCGAACTGCTCGAAGACAGTTTTCGCAAAAACCGCGATTGTCGCGCGTTCGTCTGCATGGGCCAGGCGATCACCTACGGCGAACTCGACGACATGTCGAAGCACCTCGCCGCTTGGTTTCAGCAAAAGGGCCTCGCGCCCGGCGCGCGCATCGCGCTGACGATGCCCAACGTGCTGCAATATCCCGTCGCAATCGCGGCCGTGCTGCGCGCGGGATATATCGTCGTCAACGTCAATCCGCTCTATATGCCGCGCGAACTCGAACATCAGTTGAAGGACAGCGGCGCGCAAGCCATCGTCATCCTCGAAAACTTCGCGCATACACTGCAGGCGGTCGTGAAGAACACCGCGATCAGGCATGTCGTCGTGGCCGCGATGGGCGATCTGATGGGCCTCAAGGGGATGGTCGTTAACTTCGTCGTACGGCGCGTGAAGAAGATGGTGCCCGCGTGGAATCTGCCGGGCTGCACGCTCTTCAACGATGCGCTTCGCGAAGGCGCGCGCTTAACGCTGAAGCCGAGCGATCTCAAACCCGAAGACACCGCGTTTCTCCAGTACACGGGCGGCACGACCGGCGTAGCGAAGGGCGCAACGCTCACGCACCGCAACCTGATCGCGAACGTGCTGCAATCGGAAGTCTGGCTCGAACCCGCGCGCAAGCGGCGTCCGGACATCGACCAGTTTGTCTGCGTGGTCGTGCTGCCGCTGTATCATATTTTTGCGCTGACGGTCTGCGGCATGCTGACGATCCGCACCGGCGGCCTCGGCGTGCTGATCCCGAATCCGCGGGACATTGCCGGCACCATCAAGGAACTGAAGGGCGTTCCGATCAACACGTTCCCGGCGGTCAATACGCTCTACAACGCGCTGCTGAACCATCCCGACTTCGGCAAGCTCGATTTTTCCAAGCTGATCGCGGCGAACGGCGGCGGCATGGCCGTGCAGGAAGCGGTCGCCAAACGCTGGTTCACGGCGACAGGCGTGCCGATCGTCGAAGGCTACGGCTTGTCGGAGACGTCGCCGTGCGTGACGTGCAATCCCGTGACCGCGACCGAGTACACGGGCACGATCGGATTGCCGCTGCCGTCGACTGAGATCTCCATCCGCGACGACGACAACAACGAAGTCCCGCTCGGCCAGCCCGGCGAGATCTGCATTCGCGGCCCGCAGGTGATGGTGGGCTACTGGCATCGCCCGGACGAAACGGCGAAGGTGATGACGCCCGACGGTTTCTTCCGCTCGGGCGACGTCGGCGTGTTCGACGAACGCGGGTTCGTGAAGATCGTCGATCGCAAGAAGGACATGATTCTCGTGTCGGGCTTCAACGTGTATCCGAACGAGATCGAGGACGTCGTCGCGATGCTGTCCGGCGTGTTCGAAGTCGCGGCGGTCGGCGTGAAGGACCAGAACTCGGGCGAGGCGGTGAAGCTCTTCATCGTGCGCAAGGATCAGAGCCTGACCGAAGCCGACGTGATGGCGTACTGCAAGGAGCAGCTTACCGGCTACAAGCGACCGCGCACGATCGAGTTCCGCACCGATCTGCCGAAGAGCAACGTCGGCAAGATCCTGCGCCGGGAATTGCGCGACGGCGCGGCCTGAACGACGCAAGCCGCGCCGATTCGACGTGAACGAACCTCCGCCTCGAAAGACGCGGAGTTTTTTGCGCGTCCGGGTCAAACGGCCAAACAAAACGCCCGGACGAAAAAAGCGCCCGAAGGCGCCTTTCAGCAGATACTGCTTTTTCGACTTATTAGAACTTGTGGCGGATGCCGACGATCGCAGCAACCTGGTTCGACGTCGACGAAGCCGACAGACCGTTGATGTTCGCGACTGCCGAACGGTTCGTCGAGTCCGTGCCGCTGGCGTGCTGATAGACGCCGTCGACGTACACGTCCGTGCGCTTCGACAGGAAGTAGTCCGCGCCGATCGTGCCTTGGTGGTACTTCGCGTTGCCGAGACCGTAACCCTTCGTGTAGTCGTAAGCTGCGCCGACCAGCAGAGCCGGGGTCGGCTGATACTTGAAGTTGATTTCGGCGTTGTGGAACTTGCCCGTGCCGTTCGTGTAACCGCCGGCCGGCGTCAGGCCCGTGCCTGCTTCCGAACCCGGATCCTTGAACTGCGTGTTGGTGTACGTCGCGCCGAACGTCGCTGCGCCGAACGTGTACGTACCGCCAACCGAGATCACTTGCTGGGTCTTCGCCGAAGCGTAGCCCGAGATCACGCGGCTGCCGCCCATGTTCGAAGCGGTCGCGCTCGACGACGGCGTGTTACCGAAGAACGAGTAGTTCGGGTCCTTGACGTTCAAGTAGCCCGCGCCCAACTGCAGGGGACCTTGCGAGTAGCCCATGCCAACCGACCAGATCTGGTTGCGGTTGAACTGGCCGGCGTTGCCGCCGAGGCTATACAAACCGCCGAACGTGAAACCAGCGTAGTTCGTGCTGGTATACTTGATCGCGTTATTCACGCGGTTCGAGTTGTTCAGGTTGTCCAGATCGCCCGGGTGTGCCGAGTAGAACGTGCCCCACTGGCTGCCGACTTCGAATGCGCCGGTGTAGTCGACGACGGAGTCGTACTGGCGACCCAACGTGACCGTACCGAATTGCGACGTCGACAGACCGACGTATGCTTGACGGCCGAATTCAGCACCGCCTTGCGCCAGACGGCCGTTGAAAATGTTGAAGCCGTTTTCCAACACGAAGATCGCCTTCAGACCGCCACCCAGATCTTCCGTGCCCTTCAGGCCCCAACGGCTACCCTGGAGGTTGCCGCTGCTTGTGAAGTAGTTATGCTGACCGCCCGTGTTGTTCGTGTAGGCGAAACCCGCATCGATGATGCCGTACAGCGTCACGCTGCTTTGCGCATGTGCGGCGCCAGCGAACGCGCCCAATGCTGCCAAAGCGAGAAGCGACTTTTTCATTGATTAGATCTCCAAGGAGTGTTTGCGACTTTTTGGCAAGGTCACTGTTACTAGCGCCAGTGTGTTGACGGTCCCCGCCGAACTACTTCTCTAAAAGAAGTCGCCACGTAATGTAACAAACCCATGTTAGTGAACAAAGGAAAAGGAAACAGTCCGGACAGCTCGTGTGACGTTTACGCAACATGCGCTAAAATCTTGGTTTTGCAGGAATTTTGCGAGTCGTGTTTGCCCTAATTAACAAGCTTGCGCATTCGGGACTTCGCCTGTTGGCATCCGCCGTGCGCATGGGCAACGCGAAAAACCACATCGAAGAGGTGAGAACATGACGCTCGATGAAGTCATCAGCGAGTTTGATCGAGGCTTGCGTTCGATGGTCGGCATCAGCCGCATGTCGCGGCCGATCCCTGAATCGAAGATCGTCAGCGAGCTCGATTCGATGGCGGACGAAGGGCCGCTCGGCGAGAAAGAACGCGCGCATTCCGCCGGGCTGATGCGCGTGAATCACGTCGGCGAAGTGTGCGCGCAGGCCTTGTATCAGGCGCAGAAGCTCGCGACCGCATCGCCCGAACTCAAGGTGAAGTTCGAGCATGCCGCGCGCGAGGAAGAAGACCATCTCGCGTGGACGTCGCAGCGCCTGAAGGATCTCGATTCACGTCCGAGCCTGCTCAACTCGCTGTGGTATGCGGGTGCGCTTGCGATCGGCTTCGCCGCCGGGCGCCTCGGCGATCGCGCGAGTCTCGGCTTCATGGCGGAAACCGAGCGCCAGGTCGAGCAGCATCTCGACGGCCATATGAAAACGCTGCCCGCGAACGACTACGCGTCGCGCGCGATCGTCGAGCAGATGCGGATTGACGAAGCCGCGCATGCAGCGGCTGCGATCAGCGAAGGCGCGGCCGAAATGCCGTTTCCGGTTCGCGCACTGATGCGCGCGGCATCGAAAGTGATGACGCGCACCGCCTATTATCTCTGATCCGCCGATATGGAGCCGACGATGCGCGTCGTCGGCTGAAAGCGGCTTGTAGTCTCCCACTCGAACGCGAAATCCGCCCGCAGAACAGTTACATTTGAACGATTTCGCTGCCCGAATTCATGCTTTACCTTCATATCGCGCACTAGCTCTCTAATTCATAACGTTTTTCTCGTTTCCCTCCACTTCAAGTACCGCTGCTAAGTCCTTGTTCTAGCGGTAAAAAACACGTCGAAAAAAGTTATGCGTCTTGACCGAAGAAATGCGTTCCTCTAAAGTGGGAAATAGTGTGAGAAAGTGGTCTTTTGTGTGATTCGGAGCCCATTTTCGAGCCAAATCGCAGCGAGACAGACGCCGGGTGGGGCGTCTAAGAAAAAGGGAGAGGGGCGAGTGTTCCAAGGGGCGTCGGCGCTGACGCTCGATGCGAAAGGACGGATGTCGATTCCTTCCCGCTATCGAGATGCGCTGCAGGTTCAGGCAGAAGGCCGGGTGACGCTCACGAAGAGCCCGGATGGATGCCTGTTGCTGTTTCCCCGCCCCGAGTGGGAACGCTTTCGCGAAAAGGTCGCCGCGCTTCCGATGGAAGCCATGTGGTGGCGCCGCATTTTTCTCGGTAACGCAATGGACGTGGAGCTCGACGGCTCCGGGCGCGTGCTCGTTTCGCCCGAGCTTCGTTCGGCCGCTGCATTGGAAAAAGACGTGGCGCTGCTCGGCATGGGCGCGCACTTCGAACTGTGGGATTCGCAGATGTACGCGGCGAAGGAAGCAGCGGCCATGGCGCAGGGCATGCCCGAAGCGCTAAAGAATTTTACTTTCTAACGCGGTACTCGAAACATGACGCAGGCATCGGGTAACGAATTGCAGCACCGCACGGTGCTGCTCAAGGAAGCAGTGGATGCGCTGATCACGCGCGCGGACGGCATCTCGGACGGCATCTATATGGATGGCACGTTCGGACGCGGCAGTCATAGCGGCGCGATCTTGCAGCGCCTGGGAGATGCCGGACGGCTCGTCGCGTTCGACAAGGACCCGCTGGCGATCGCGACCGCCAACAAGATTCAGGATTCGCGCTTTTCGATCGTGCACGACAGTTTCGCGTCGATGCGCGAGGCGGCAAGCGCGCGCGGAGTGGGACGGGTGTCGGGCGTATTGCTGGATCTGGGCGTGTCGTCGCCTCAAGTGGACGACCCGGAGCGCGGCTTCAGCTNGTGGCTCGCACGGGCCACGGTGCAGGAAATCACGGAGGTGATCAGAGATTATGGGGAAGAACGGTTTGCTTTTCAGATTGCAAAGGCGCTTGTTGCTCGCCGGGCAGAGTCCGAGCGTCTTGGGCCTCTCGACAGCACGCGCGAGCTTGCCGAAATCGTGGGTAACGTCGTCAAAACCCGTGAGAAGGGCAAGGATCCGGCAACCCGCACCTTTCAGGCTATACGGATTCACGTCAATCAAGAGCTTGCGGAACTGCAGGCAGTTCTCGAATCGGCACTTACGATGTTGGAGCAAGGGGGGCGGCTGGTCGTGATTAGCTTTCATTCGCTCGAAGACCGGATCGTCAAGCGGTTCATGCAGGCGCAATCGAGCGCACCTGCGGTGGACCGGCGCTTGCCGATCCGCGCGGTCGATTTTCCCAGCCCGCCGCTGCGCGTGGTGGGCCGCGTGTTTCCGAGCGATGCCGAAGTGGCCGATAACCCTCGCGCCCGGTCCGCGGTGATGCGTATCGCGGAGCGGGTCGCGCCATGAACCGCCTCAATATCTTCCTGCTGATCGTCGTGCTGGGATGTGCGCTGTCCGTCGTCAGCGCGACCAACAAGCAGCGTCAGGTGTTCATCGAGTTGCAGCGGGCGCAGTCGCAGAAGCGTCAGCTTCAACAGGATTATTCGCAGTTGCAGTATCAGCAGAGCGCATTGTCGAAGACTTCGCGCATCGAGCAGTTGGCCACTACTTCCCAGAAAATGCAGCCCGTCACTACCGGCCGCACGCAATACCTGACCTACGATCCGGTGACCAACAAGGCCGCCGAAGCCCCCATGCCTGCGCCGCTCCCGGCGTCGGCGCCGCCTGCACGCGGAGCGAAGCGATGAAAAAATCCGCGAAGCAAAAAGACATCCCGCACACGCCGCATCCGCTGCTCGCCGTGCGCCTGCCAATGTGGCGCTCGAAGTTCGTCGTGTTCCTGTTGTTCATGGCGTTCGTCGCGCTGGCGACGCGCGCGTTCTGGATTCAGGGCCCGGGCAACGCGTTCTTCAAGAAACAGGGCGAGAGCCGCTATCAGCGCACACTCGAAATGCCCGCGACGCGCGGTCAGATTCGGGACCGCAACGGCCTCGTGCTCGCGACGAGCCTGTCGGTGAAGGCCATTTGGGCGATCCCTGAAGCCGTGCCGAACGATCTCGGCGCGGACAAGTTCGCGCAACTCGCGAAACTGCTGGAAATGCCCGAGAAGGAACTGCGCGCGAAGTTGTCGATGGACAAGACCTTCGTCTACGTGAAGCGCCAGGTTCCGCTCGAGACCACGAAGAAAGTTGCCGACCTCGACATCCCCGGCATCTATTCGCGCGGCGAATACAAGCGCTTCTATCCGGAAGGCGAAATCACCGCGCATCTGATCGGCTTTACTAATATTGAAGACAAGGGTCAGGAAGGCGTCGAACTCGGCGATCAGAACGTGCTCGCCGGCACGCCGGGCATGCGGCGCGTCATCAAGGACCGCATGGGCCACATCGTCGAGGACGTCGACGAGCAGGTCATGCCGCATAACGGCTCCGACGTCGAACTCTCGATCGACAGCAAGATTCAGTACATCGCGTACACGAACCTGAAGGCGGCCGTCGAGAAGTCCAAGGCGAAGGCGGGCGCGGCCATTGTGATCGATACGAAGACGGGCGAAGTGCTCGCGCTCGTCAACTATCCCACCTACAACCCGAACGACCGCTCGCGCATGACCGGCGAGCAACTGCGCAACCGCATCCTGACGGACACTTTCGAGCCGGGCTCGATCATGAAGCCGTTCACCGTTTCGCTCGCGCTCGATCTGCATCGGGTGACGCCGAACACGCTCGTCGAAACGGGCGGCGGCACTTTCGTGCTCGACGGCGCGCGCATCACGGACGACGCGGGTTTCGGCACGCTCACCGTCGGCGGCGTGATCCAGAAGTCGAGCAATATCGGCGTGACCAAGATCGCGATGCAACTGCGCCCCGAAGAAATGTGGAACATGTACACGAGCCTTGGACTGGGTCAGGCACCGAAGGTCGGCTTCCCCGGTGCGGTGACGGGCCGTTTGCGTCCGTGGAAGAGCTGGCGCCGCATCGAGCAGGCGACCATGTCCTACGGCTACGGCCTGTCGGCGTCGCTGTTCCAGCTGGCGCGCGCTTATACGGCCATCGTCAACGACGGCACCATCCTGCCGGTGTCGATCTTCCGCACACCGGGCGATCAGCCGCCAGTCGGCCAGCAGGTGTTTTCGCCGACCACCGCGCGCCAGGTTCGCGCGATGCTCGAAACCGTGGTGTCGAAGGGCGGCACATCGCCCGACGCGGCGGTCAACGGTTATCGCGTCGGCGGCAAGTCGGGTACGGCATACAAGCATGCGGGCCGCGGCTATGACCATTCGAAGTACCGCGCGTCGTTCGTCGGCATGGCGCCGATGCCCAATCCGCGCATCGTCGTCGCGGTGTCGGTCGACGAGCCGACGGCGGGCAGCCACTTCGGCGGCCAGGTGTCGGGTTCGGTGTTCTCGGACATCGTCGGCGATACGCTGCGCGCGTTGAACGTGCCGCCCGACATGCCGGTCAAGCCGATGGTCGTGATGGACGACCAAAATCCCGGCGCGCAGCAGAACGCTCAGCAGCTGGCAAACGCGAACAACGTCAACAACGCCAATGCGGCGAAGAAGGTCGCCGTGTCGAGCAACACGAAGACGCATCCGAGAGTCGTGCGATGAGCGCGGCATCCAGCCAGAGCCAGACGGAGAAGGACGTGACGAGCGCGGTCGAGTGGCTGCGCGCGCACGCGCAACCCAATGCGCAGCTACACGCCGATACGCGCTCGCTGAAAACCGGCGACGTATTCATGGCCTACGCGGTCGACGGCGCGGACAACCGTCCGTACCTCGACGTGGCCCTGAATGCGGGCGCAGCCGCCGCGCTGTATCAGCCGGACAATTTCGCGGGCCGGCCGGACGCATCGAAGACGCTTGCCGTCCCCGCGCTGAACGAACTCGCTGGTCCAATCGCGGCGCAGTGGTACGGTGAGCCGACCGCGTCGATGCTTACCGTTGGCGTGACGGGCACCAACGGCAAGACCTCGTGCAGCAGCTGGGTCGCCACCGCGTTGTCGGCGCTCGGCTGTCCGTGCGCGATCGTCGGCACGCTCGGCATCGGCATGCCGGGCAAGCTGTTGCACACCGGCTTCACCACGCCCGACGTGCCGCAGCTTCAGCGCAGCCTCGCGCAACTGAAGGCGCAGGGCGCGGAAGGCGTCGCGATGGAAGTGTCGTCGCATGCGCTGCATCAGGGGCGCGTGAACGGCGTCGATTTCGACATCGCCATCTTCACGAACCTCACGCAGGATCACCTCGACTATCACGGCACGTTCGAAGCCTACGAAGCCGCGAAAGCGTGTCTCTTCGCCTGGCCGACGCTCAAGACCGCTATCGTCAATCGCAACGATGCCGCCGGCCAGAGCCTGATCGAATCACTGCGCGGCAAGGTGCGCACCATTGCCTACGGCGTCGATGTGCCGGCCAATGCCGCGCCGGGCGCGGACGCGATGCTGCTCGCGACGAACGTCCGCGCGACCGCCACGGGCACGGCGTTCCATCTGTCGTCGGACTGGGGTGTGGCCGATGTCGAAGTCGGCACGCTCGGCGCATTCAACGTGAGCAACCTGCTGTCGGTGCTCGGCGTGTTGCTCGAAGTCGGCGTGCCCTTCGATACCGCCATCGCGCGCATCGCCCGGCTCGAATCCGTCAACGGCCGCATGGAGCGTCTCGGCGGCCGCCTGCAAAGCGACGAACCGCTCGTCGTGATCGATTACGCGCACACGCCCGACGCGCTGGACAAGACACTCGCCGCCCTGCGCCCGATCGCGGCGGCGCGCGGCGGCGAGCTGATCTGCATGTTCGGCTGCGGTGGCGACCGCGATGCGACCAAGCGTCCGCTGATGGGCGCGATCGCCGAACGTCTCGCCGATCAGGTCGTCGTGACGAGCGACAACCCGCGCAGCGAAGACCCGATGTCGATCATCGATCAGGTGACGGCGGGCATGAACGACGCCAGCCGCGCGCGCCGCATCGAAGACCGCGCGAGCGCGATCCTGCAGGCCATCCGTTCGTCCTCGCGCGAGGACGTCGTCGTGCTGGCCGGCAAGGGGCACGAATCCACGCAGGAAATCATGGGCAAGAAGCGCGCTTTCTCGGATCAGGATCACGCGCGCCTCGCACTGGCGTCGCGCGCCACACAACCGGCCTCGCGCGGAGGCGGCGAATGACGATGTTCACGCTCGGTCAAGCCGCCGCGCTCATCCCCGGCGCCCAATTCACGGGCGACGACAGCATCGCGATCGAACGCATCGTGATGGACAGCCGCGGCATCGAAGCCGGAGACTTGTTCGTCGCGGTGAAGGGCGATCGTTTCGATGCGCATGATTTTATCGATCAGGTTGCGAAGAGCGGCGCCGCTGCGGCGCTCGTTTCCCGTGATTCAAGCAACGGCGATGCCTGGCCGCTGCCTATCATCAAGATAAAGGAGGACACGCGCGCGAGCCTCGGTGCGCTGGCGCACGGCTGGCGCATGCGTCACACCATTCCGGTGGTCGCGGTCACGGGCAGCAACGGCAAGACGACGGTCAAGGAGATGATCGCGTCGATCTTCGCGGCATCGGTCGGCGAAGCGGCGCGCCTCGCGACCGCGGGCAACTTCAACAACGATATCGGCCTGCCGCTCACGCTGTTCCGCCTGAACGACGCGCACAAGCTCGCGGTTGTCGAACTCGGCATGAATCATCCGGGCGAGACCGAAGTGCTCGGCAAGATCGCCGCGCCGACTGTTGCGGTCGTGAACAACGCGCAGCGCGAGCATCAGGAATTCATGGCGACGGTGGAAGCCGTCGCGCTCGAACATGCGTCGGCGATTCACGCGCTCGGCGCGACCGGCACGGCCGTATTTCCCGCCGACGACGCTTACGCGAGCATCTGGCGCGTCGCCGCGACGGGCAACCCGATCGTCGATTTCGCGCTGACCGGCGATGCCGCGAAAGCCGCCGTCACCGGCACGCTGAACGGCACGACGGTGCACATGGTCACGCCGCTGGGCGAAGCCGACATCGCGCTCAACGTGCTGGGCGAACGCAACGCGCGCAACGCGCGCAACGCGCTGGCGGCAGCCTCGGCCGCCATTGCGGCGGGCGTGTCGCTCGATGCGATCGCGCGCGGCCTCGAAGCGTTTCAGCCGGTGAAGGGCCGCCTGCAGGTGAAGCGCGCGGCCGGCGGCGCGCTGAAGGGCGCGACGGTCATCGACGACACCTACAACTCCAATCCCGATTCGATGCGCGCCGCCATCGACGTGCTCGCGTC
The DNA here is from genome assembly GCA_029439495.1 of Caballeronia sp. BR6202001590007. GTDB lineage: Bacteria > Pseudomonadota > Gammaproteobacteria > Burkholderiales > Burkholderiaceae > Caballeronia. The sequence goes on along the minus strand of JAQFVI010000434.1, from coordinate 3,019 downwards.
GCAACCCGCGCCGCGCGTGCTGATCATGGGCGACATGGGCGAAGTCGGTGATCAGGGTCCGGCGTTTCATCGCGAAGTCGGCGCCTATGCGGCCGAACGTGGCATCGATGCGCTGTTCGCGCTCGGCGACGCGAGCCGCGACGCGGTGAACGCATTCGCCACGGATGCATCAAAGCACGGCGCGCATTTCGCGGGCGTGGCGCAACTCGTCGCCGCGCTCGAAGGCGCAGGCTACGGCCACGCAGCAACGTACCTCGCGAAAGGCTCGCGCTTCATGAAGATGGAGCGCGTGGTGGACGCCTTGACGAGTCCACAGCAACCCGTGACGGGCGAACAGCTCGCCGCACACTGAACCAGAAAGAAAAGGACAGCATGCTACTTGCACTCGCGCAATGGCTTCAGAGTGACGCCAGTTTCCTGCGCGTGTTCACCTACATCACGTTCCGTGCGGTCGGTGCGACGGCGACAGCGCTTCTGATCGGCCTCGTCTGCGGCCCGTGGGTCATCCGCAAGCTGACCGCGATGAAAGTCGGTCAGGCCGTGCGCACGAACGGACCGCAGACGCACCTGGTCAAGTCGGGCACGCCGACCATGGGCGGCGTGCTCATCCTGATCGGCATCGCGGTCTCGACGCTGCTGTGGGCCGACCTCACGAACCGCTTCGTGTGGATCGTGATGCTCGTGACCTTCGGCTACGGCGTGATCGGCTGGGTCGACGATTACCGCAAGGTGGTGCACAAGGACCCGCGCGGCATGTTGTCGCGCGAAAAGTATTTCTGGCAGTCGGTCATCGGCATTTTCGCGGCGGTGTATCTCGCGTTCTCGGTGTCGGAAGCGAACAACGCGCGCGTGTTCGATCTCTTCATGGCATGGGTGCGCAGCGGCCTGTCGATGGGCCTGCCCGCGCGCGCCGACCTGATGCTGCCGTTCGTGAAGGCGATCAGCTACCCGCTCGGCGTGTGGGGCTTCATCGCGCTCACGTATCTCGTGATCGTCGGGTCGAGCAACGCGGTGAATCTCACCGACGGTCTCGACGGACTCGTCATCATGCCGGTCGTGCTGGTCGGCACATCGCTCGGCGCGTTCGCGTATGTGATGGGCTCGTCGGTCTACTCGAAGTACTTGCTGTTCCCGCACATTCCCGGCGCGGGCGAGCTGCTGATCTTCTGCTCCGCGATGGGCGGCGCAGGACTTGCGTTCCTCTGGTACAACACGCACCCTGCGCAGGTCTTCATGGGCGATGTCGGCGCGCTTGGGCTCGGCGGCGCGCTCGGCACGGTCGCGGTTATCGTGCGCCAGGAAATCGTGCTGTTCATCATGGGCGGCATCTTCGTCACGGAAACGCTTTCCGTGATGCTGCAGGTCTTCTGGTTCAAGTTCACCAAGCGCCGCTACGGCGAAGGCCGGCGCTTCTTCAAGATGGCGCCGCTGCATCACCACTACGAACTGTCCGGCTGGACCGAGACGCAGGTGGTCGTGCGCTTCTGGATCATCACGTTGATGTTGTGCCTGTTCGGCTTGTCGACGCTCAAGCTGCGTTGATCTTCGGGATTTAGGGAAAGGTAAAGCGATGTTTGGCGAGAAGTTTTCCGGTCGGCAAAGTCCGATGGTGCTCGTGCTGGGACTGGGTGAATCCGGTCTCGCGATAGCGCGCTGGTGCGCCAGGCACGGTTGCCGTCTGCGTATCGCGGATACGCGCGAGACGCCGCCGAATCTTTCCGAACTCGCGGTTCACCGGATCGACGTGGAGTTCGTCGGCGGTGCGTTCTCGACGGCGCTGCTCGACGGCGGCATCGAGATCGTCACGATCAGCCCGGGCCTGTCGCCGCTCGCGGACGACCTCGCGCCGCTCATCGCCGCTGCGAGGGAACGCGGCATTCCCGTGTGGGGCGAACTGGAACTGTTCGCGCAGGCATTGTCGGCGCTCGGCGCGAACGGTTATGCGCCGAAGGTCATCGCGATCACCGGCACCAACGGCAAGACCACGACGACCGCGCTCACTGGCCTCTTATGCGAACGCGCTGGCAAGTCGGTGGCGGTCGCGGGCAATATCAGCCCGGCGATGCTTGACAAGCTTGCCGAAGCCATCGACCAGACCGCGCTGCCGGACTTGTGGGTGCTGGAACTGTCGAGCTTCCAGCTTGAAACCGCGCACACGTTCGCGCCGGATGCGGCCGCGGTGCTGAACATCACGCAGGATCATCTCGACTGGCACGGCGGGCTCGACGCCTACGCCGCCGCGAAGGGCCGCATCTTCGGCGCGGCCACCACGCGCGTGCTCAATCGCGACGACAACCGCGTGATGAAGCTCGCGGCGAACGTCGCGCAGCATCGCGTCGTGACCTTCGGGCTGAACGAGCCGCTGAACGTCGGCGATTACGGCCTCTTGCGCGACAACGGCATGGCGTGGCTCGTCGAGTGCATCGATCAGGACGCCGCCGAGGAACCGGTGACGTCGCGCCGCCGCAAGCAGGAAGCCGCCGAACCGAATCTCGTCGCCAAGCGCCTGATGCCCGTCGATGCGCTGCGCATCCGCGGTCTGCACAACGCCGCGAATGCGCTTGCCGCGCTCGCGCTCGCGCGTGCCGTCGATCTGCCGCTCGCGGCGCTGCTGCACGGGCTGCGCGAGTATCGCGGCGAGCCGCATCGTGTGGAAGTGATCGCACAGATCGACGGCGTCGATTATGTCGACGACAGCAAGGGCACCAATGCCGGTGCGACGGTCGCCGCGCTCGACGGCCTCGCGCAACGCGTCGTGCTGATCGCCGGCGGCGACGGCAAGGGCCAGGATTTTTCGCCGCTCGAAGCGCCGGTCGCGCGCTGGGCGCGCGCGGTCATGCTGATCGGCCGCGATGCGCCGCGCATCCGCGAGATGCTCGAATCGACCGGCGTCGCGC
>JAQFVI010000434.1:0-112 GCA_029439495.1 Caballeronia sp. BR6202001590007 | reverse complement strand
GGAGGCGGCCACGAACGCCGCCGCGCGCATCGCCAAGGCAGGCGACGCCGACGCCGTGCTGCTCTCGCCCGCGTGCGCGAGCCTCGACATGTTCAGGAATTATGCTCATCGC
>JAQFVI010000433.1:7404-10637 GCA_029439495.1 Caballeronia sp. BR6202001590007 | reverse complement strand
CTCGGGCGGTGCGTCGTCGGGCGCGGCCGGCGCGCGCGGCGGCATCGCGAGCGCGGTCAACGGCGTGCGGCCGTCGCGCTCGCGCACGCTCGACTACGACTATTCGCTGCTGTGGGTGATGATCGCGCTGCTCGGTCTGGGTATCGTGATGGTGTATTCGGCGTCCATCGCGATGCCCGATTCGCCGAAGTACGCGAGCTATCGCGACTATCACTTCCTCGTGCGCCATCTGATTTCGATCACCACGGCGCTGGTCGACGCGATCATCGCGTTCAAGATTCCGATCAAGACGTGGGACAAGTGGGCGCCCAAGCTCTTCCTCGTCGCGCTGCTGATGCTGATCGTCGTGTTGATCCCGCACGTCGGCAAGGGCGTGAACGGCGCGCGCCGCTGGATTCCGCTCGGCATCACCAACATGCAGCCATCGGAAATCATGAAGCTCGCGGTGACCATCTACGCGGCGAACTACACGGTGCGCAAGCAGGAATTCATGCACAGCTTTGGCAAGGGCTTCCTGCCGATGGCGCTCGCGGTCGGCGCGGTCGGCGCGCTGCTGCTGCTCGAACCGGACATGGGCGCGTTCATGGTGATCGCGGCTATCGCGATGGGCTTGCTGTTCCTCGGTGGCGTCAACGGCAAGTTGTTCGGCGGCCTCGTCGCGACGGCGGTCGGCACCTTCACGCTGCTGGTGTGGGCATCGCCGTGGCGCCGCGAACGGATCTTCGCTTACCTCGATCCATGGGACGACCGCTACGTGCAAGGCAAGGCCTATCAACTGACGCACTCGCTCATCGCGTTCGGGCGCGGCGAATGGTTCGGCGTCGGTCTCGGCGGCAGCGTCGAAAAGCTCAACTACCTGCCCGAAGCGCATACCGACTTCATCCTCGCGGTGATTGGCGAGGAACTCGGCTTCGTCGGCGTCATCTGCGTGATCCTGCTATTCTACTGGATCGTGCGCCGCGCGTTCGAGATCGGCCGTCAGGCGCTCGCGCTTGACCGCACGTTCGCCGGCCTGATGGCGAAGGGCGTCGGTATCTGGTTCGGCGCGCAGACGTTCATCAACATGGGCGTGAATCTGGGCCTGCTGCCGACCAAGGGCCTGACCTTGCCGCTTGTTAGCTACGGCGGCTCGGGCATTTTGCTCAACTGCGTCGCGCTGGCCGTGCTGCTGCGCGTCGACTATGAAAACCGGGTATTGATGCGCGGAGGCAAGGTATGACCGCGCAGGGCACGCGCACGCTGATGGTCATGGCAGGGGGCACCGGAGGCCATGTCTTTCCGGGGCTCGCGGTCGCGCACTGGATGCAGGCGCGCGGATGGTGCGTCGTGTGGCTCGGCAACGCGAGCGGCATGGAAGCCACGCTCGTTCCGAAGCACGGCATTCCGATGGAATATGTGCGCTTCGGCGGCGTGCGCGGCAAGGGCATCAAGACGAAGCTGATGCTGCCGGTCAACCTGCTGCGCGCCTGCTCGCAAAGTCTCGCGGCGCTGCGTCGCGTGAAGCCGGACGTGGTGCTCGGCATGGGCGGATACATCACGTTTCCGGCCGGCATCGTGACGAAGCTCGCGGGCTGCCCGCTCGTGCTGCACGAACAGAACTCGATCGCGGGGCTCGCGAACAAGGTACTCGTGCATCTGGCGCGACGCGTGCTCGTCGCGTTCCCCGATGCGCTGCCGCATGCCGAATGGACCGGCAATCCGATTCGTGCGGAACTTAGCGCCGCATTGCCACCCAAAGAACGCTACGCCGCGCGCAGCGGAAAGTTGAACGTGCTCGTCGTCGGCGGAAGCCTCGGCGCCGCCGCGCTCAACGAAACCGTGCCTCAGGCCCTGGCGATGCTCGATGCCGATGAACGTCCACGCATCGTGCATCAGGCGGGCGCGAAACACATCGAATCGCTCGAAGCTCATTACGCGGCGGCGGGTCTCGCGCGCAGCGAAGACTTGCAACTCGTGCCGTTCATCGAAGACATGGCTCGCGCTTACGCCGCGGCCGATCTCGTCATCTGCCGTTCCGGCGCGATGACGGTATCGGAAATCGCGGCGGTTGGCGTGGCCGCGCTCTTCGTGCCGTTCCCGTTCGCCGTCGACGATCACCAGACGACCAACGGTGCTTTTCTCGCGAAACATGGCGCAGCCGAATTGATACAACAATGCGATTTGTCGGCGCAGAAGCTCGCCGACTGGTTACGCGCACAGTCGCGCGCATCGCTGCTGGCCATGGCCGAGCGCTCGCGCGCACTCGCGAAACCGGACGCGACCGAAAAGGTCGCGAGCATTTGCGCCGACGTGGCCGTCGCGCGTTCGAACGCGCAAGCTCGGGAGGCACATTAAATGAAGCACATCGTCAAACATATTCACTTCGTCGGCATCGGCGGCGCGGGCATGAGCGGCATCGCCGAGGTGCTGCTCAACCTCGGCTACCACGTAAGCGGTTCCGATCTGGCGAACAATGCCGTCACCGAGCGGTTGAAGGCACTCGGCGCGCGCGTCGAGATCGGCCATCACGAGCAGAACATCGAAGGCGCGAACGCGGTGGTCGTGTCGACCGCCGTGCGCGCGGACACTCCCGAAGTGCACGCGGCGCGTCATCGCCGCGTGCCGATCGTGCCGCGCGCGGTCATGCTCGCGGAACTCATGCGCCTGAAGCAGGGCATCGCGATCGCGGGCACGCACGGCAAGACCACGACGACCTCGCTCGTCGCGAGCGTGCTGGCGGCGGGCGGGCTCGATCCGACCTTCGTCATCGGCGGCCGACTGATCAGCACGGGCGCGAATGCGCGGCTCGGCACGGGCGACTTCATCGTCGCGGAAGCGGACGAGTCGGACGCGTCGTTCCTGAATCTGTTCCCGGTGATCGAAGTCATCACGAACATCGACGCCGATCACATGGACACCTACGGCCATGACTTCGCGCGGCTCAAGCAAGCGTTCATCGAATTCACGCATCGGCTGCCGTTCTACGGCATCGCCGTGCTGTGCGTCGACGATCCGAACGTGCGCGAAATCCTGCCGTTCGTGTCGAAGCCGATCATCCGCTACGGCATCGGCGCGGAAGCCGACGTGCGCGCGGTGAACGTCGAAGCGCGCGACGGCCGCATGCACTTCACGGCGCTGCGCGCGGATGCCTCGCCGATCGACATCGTGCTGAACCTGCCGGGCACGCACAACGTGCAGAACGCGCTCGCGGCGATCGCGATCGCGACCGAACTCGAAGTCGCGGACGTGGACAT
>JAQFVI010000433.1:7278-7394 GCA_029439495.1 Caballeronia sp. BR6202001590007 | reverse complement strand
CGGCCGCCGCTTCCAGCGCTACGGCGAACTGAGCGCGAACAACGGCGACGGCGCGTACACGCTGATCGACGACTACGGCCATCATCCGGTTGAAATGGCGGCTACCATCGCGGCGG
>JAQFVI010000433.1:7157-7268 GCA_029439495.1 Caballeronia sp. BR6202001590007 | reverse complement strand
TCACGCGCACGCGCGACTGCTTCGAGGATTTCGTGAAGGTGCTGTCAACGGTCGAGGCGCTTGTGCTCACCGAGGTCTACGCGGCCGGCGAAGCGCCGATCGTCGCGGCGG
>JAQFVI010000433.1:0-7147 GCA_029439495.1 Caballeronia sp. BR6202001590007 | reverse complement strand
TCCGCGTCGCGGGCAAGGTCGAGCCGGTTTTCGTCGATACGGTGGATGAAGTACCCGACGCTGTCACGACCATCGCGCGTAATGGCGATGTGGTCATCACGATGGGCGCGGGGTCCATCGGCGGCGTGTGCGGAAAGCTGGCGAACAGTCAGGCGTGAGAAACGGCGGTCATGGCAGTCATCAAGGTATGAGCAATAACGTGAATCGAACCGATCCGAAAGTCTTCGGCAAAGTGGCGGTCCTGCTCGGCGGCGATTCCGCCGAGCGCGAGGTATCGCTCAATTCCGGACGTCTGGTGCTCGAAGGCCTGCGCGAAGCGGGCATCGACGCGCATCCGTTCGATCCGGCCGAACGTCCGCTTTCGGATCTGAAGGCCGAGGGCTTCGTGCGCGCGTTCATCGCGCTGCACGGCGGCTACGGCGAAAACGGCCAGTTGCAGGGTGCGCTCGATTTCTACGGCATCCGCTACACGGGCAGCGGCGTGCTCGGCTCGGCGCTCGGCATGGACAAGCTGCGCACCAAGCTTGGCTGGCAGCAGACCGGCATTCCGACGCCGCCGTTCGAGACCGTGTTCCAGGACGAAGACTACGACGCGCGCGCGCAGGACATCGTCGCGAAGCTCGGCCTGCCGCTCTTCGTGAAGCCGGCGACGGAAGGTTCGTCGGTCGCGGTCATCAAGGTGAAGAGCGCGGACGCGCTGGTGCCGGCGCTCGTCGAGGCCGCGAAGTTCGACAAGATCGTGATCGTCGAGAAGAGCATCGAGGGCGGCGGGGAATTCACCTGTTGCATCGCGGGCGATCTGGATCTACCGGTCATCAAGATCGTGCCGGCGGGCGAGTTCTACGACTATCACGCGAAGTACGTCGCGAACGACACGCAGTATCTGATTCCGTGTGGGCTCACCGAAGCCGAGGAACGGCGCATGAAGCAGTTGACGCAGCGCGCATTCGACATGCTTGGTTGCACCGACTGGGGCCGCGCGGACTTCATGCTCGATGCCGACGGCAACCCGTATTTCCTGGAAGTGAACACGGCGCCGGGCATGACCAACCATTCGCTGCCGCCGAAGGCCGCGCGCGCGGTCGGCATCAGCTACAGCGATCTGGTCGTGCAGGTGTTGTCCCTGACGCTCAAAGACTGACGGAATCATGTGGAACAACGTTCGCCAGCTGAATCTCGCCGCAAGCGCCCTGCACACGCTGTTCGTGCTGGCGCTGCTGGCTGTCGCTGGCGTGTATGCGATCCAGCGCCCGGAATTCCGGCTGCGCGTGATCCAGATCGACGGCGATACGCAGCACATCAACACGCCGACGGTGCGGGCGACCGTCGTCGGGCATCTGAAGGGCAATTTCTTCACTGTCGATCTCGACACCGCGCGCGCCGCGTTCGAACAGATGCCGTGGGTGCGCCATGCGAGCGTGCGCCGAGTCTGGCCGAACGCGCTCGTGGTGACGCTGGAGGAGTACAAGCCGCTCGGCACCTGGGGTAACGATCAGCTCGTGAGCACGGACGGCGAGCTTTTCACCGCGAACCAGGGCGAACTCGACGACGGTCTGCCCGCGTTCGACGGTCCGGAGGGCACAGCGAAGAAAGTCGTCGCGCGCTATCACGATTTCGAAAAGTGGTTCGTGCCGCTCGACGCGAAACCGGAGGAAGTGACGCTGTCGCCGCGTTTCGCGTGGACGGTCAAGCTCTCCAACGGCACGCAGATCGAGCTTGGCCGCGAGCGCAACCAGGACACGCTAATGGACCGCAGCAAGCGATTCGTCGCGTCGTGGCCCACAGTGACGGGACGCTGGGGGAAGGACATCGAGTATGCGGATTTGCGGTATCCGAACGGCTTTGCCATACGAGCCGCGAACATGCGGTTCATCAACGACACCGATAAGGCCAAGAAGTAAGCAGACGTCACGGGCATGAGCACGCTATGAGCAAAGACTACAAAGACCTGCTGGTTTCTCTCGACATCGGAACGTCGAAGGTGGTCGCGATCGTCGCCGAACTGAAGGGCGAAGGCCACTACGAGGTGATCGGACTCGGTCAGGCCGACTCAAAGGGGTTGAAAAAGGGCGTCGTGGTCAATATCGAGGCTACGGTGCAATCCATTCAGCGCGCGCTCGAGGAAGCCGAGCTGATGGCGGATTGCAAGATCACGAACGTCTTTACCGGGATCGCCGGCAGCCATATCCGCAGCTTCAATTCGAGCGGGATGGTCGCGATCAAGGACAAGGAAGTCACGCAGACCGACGTCGCGCGCGTGATCGAGACGGCGAAGGCCATCAACATTCCGACCGACCAGCAGGTGCTGCACATCCTGACGCAGGAATTCATCATCGACGGCCAGGAAGACGTGCGCGAGCCGATCGGCATGAGCGGCATCCGCCTCGAAGTGAAGGTGCACATCGTCACGGGCGCGGTGAGCGCGGCGCAGAACATCGTCAAGTGCGTGCGTCGCTGCGGGCTCGAAGTGAACGACCTCGTGCTGCAGCCGCTCGCGTCATCGCTCGCGGTGCTGACCGAGGACGAGAAGGAACTGGGCGTGGTGCTCGTCGATATCGGCGGCGGCACCACCGACATCGCGATCTTCAGCGAGGGCGCGATTCGTCATACGGCCGCGATCCCGATCGCCGGCGACCAGATCACGAGCGACGTCGCGATGGCGCTGCGCACGCCGACGCCGGACGCGGAAGACATTAAGGTGAGCTACGGCATCGCGAAGCAGACGCTCGCCGATCCGGACGAAATGATCGAAGTGCCGGGGCTCGGCGAACGCGGTCCGCGCACGCTGTCACGTCAGGCGCTGGCGGCGGTCGTCGAGCCGCGCGTCGAAGAGCTCTTTTCGCTGGTGCAGCAGGTCGTGCGCGAGTCGGGCTACGAAGAACTGCTGTCGAGCGGCGTGGTGCTGACCGGCGGCGCGGCGATGATGCCCGGCATGGTCGAACTCGGCGAAGACATCTTTCTGAAGCCGGTGCGCATCGGCGTGCCGGAGTACGCGGGCGGTCTCGCGGACGTGGTTCGCAACCCGCGTTACTCGACGGCGATGGGTCTGCTCGCCGAAGGACGCTCGCAAAGAATGCGCGGCCGCAAGGTCGCCATTCAGAATGGATCGATGGGACAAGTTTTTTCTCGCATGAAGGACTGGTTTCTCGGAAACTTCTGAAGCACTATTGCAACATAAGCAAAACGAAACGAAGCAGAACACGGAAAAACGAATTCGCGCCGGTACCGGCGGCTGGTGCGCGATAAGAGGTTGCCCGATCTCTCATCGAATAACGCCGATCTTCATTCTTGACGGAGGCAACATGGATTTCGAAATGCTGGAAACGGAAACCAACGGAACGATCATCAAGGTGGTCGGAGTTGGTGGTGCTGGCGGCAATGCGGTTCAGCACATGATCACGCGTGGTGTACAGGGCGTCGATTTCATCGTGATGAACACGGACGCGCAGGCGCTCGCCCGTTCGCGCGCACCGGCGGTTCTGCAGTTGGGCATGACCGGTCTCGGCGCAGGCGCGAAGCCGGAGAAGGGCAAGGAAGCAGCGGAAGACGCACGCGAGCGCATCGCGGATGCACTGCGCGGCGCACACATGGTGTTCATCACCGCGGGCATGGGTGGCGGCACGGGTACGGGCGCAGCGCCCGTGGTCGCGCAGATTGCCAAGGAAATGGGCATTCTGACCGTCGGCGTCGTGAGCAAGCCGTTCGAATTCGAAGGCGGCCGTCGCATGCGCGTGGCCGAAACCGGTTCGCAGCAACTGGAGGATCACGTCGACTCGCTGATCGTCGTGCTGAACGACAAGCTGTTCGAGGTGATGGGCGATGACGCCGAGATGGACAAGTGCTTCCAGTGCGCCGACGACGTTCTGAACAATGCAGTCGCGGGCATCGCGGAAATCATCAACGTCGACGGCCTCGTGAACGTCGACTTCGAAGACGTGAAGACCGTGATGGGCGAGCAGGGCAAGGCGATGATGGGCACGGCGACCGTCGCCGGCGTCGATCGCGCGCGTCTGGCTGCCGAGCAGGCCGTCGCGAGTCCGCTTCTGGAAGGCGTCGATCTGTCGGGTGCGCGTGGCGTGCTGGTAAACATCACGTCGAGCCGTTCGCTGCGTCTGTCGGAAACGCGCGAAGTGATGAACACCATCAAGTCCTATGCAGCCGACGACGCGACCGTGATCTTCGGTGCCGTGTACGACGACGCGATGGGCGATGCACTGCGCGTGACGGTGGTCGCGACGGGTCTGGGCCGCGCCGCGAAGCAGCAGCAAACGCCGATGACCCTGCTGCGCACGGGCACGGACAACCAGCCGATCGCGCACGCGCATCAGACGGCGCAGAACTCGTATGGCGCGCAGCACGGCCAGTCGACGACGGATTACGGTCAGCTCGACACGCCGGCAGTGTGGCGCTCGACGCGTGAAACGGCGGCATCGCATGTGCAGGCGCTGCAGGAAAAAGGCGTGGACACGTACGACATCCCGGCGTTCCTGCGCAAGCAAGCGGACTGAGGCATCGCAAGCGGTTTGGTGCTGAAATAACATACTGAACAGCGACCGCGATGCGACGCACCGCTCGCACGCGCTGAACGCCGACGCGACGAAGCAGGTTTCGCGTGGGGCGACTGTCCAAGGCCGCGTCCAAGGAAAGCGATCCGGACGCCAGGTCGTGGCCAGACGACTCCACGAAAGTTTGCCCCTGACGTCGAGTTGGGCGTCAACGAAGCAGATCGAAACCGTTCTCGTCAAGTCGGGCGTCCAGCGAACGCCGCGGGACGAAGCAATCGCGAGATTGCCGAGAGCACTGACCAGGGAAGGACCGAGCATGATCAAAGTGGGTGACACGTTGCCGGATGCACGTCTCTTCGAGTTCATCGAGGAAGCGACAGAAGGCTGCGCCGTGGGACCGAACGGGTTCTCGGCGTGCAAGCGGACCGCCGGCAAGCGCGTGGTGATCTTCGGATTGCCGGGCGCATTCACGCCGATGTGTTCCGCCAGGCACGTACCGGATATGTCGACGCGGCGGCGGATCTGTCCGCCGCCGGCATCGACGAAGTCTGGTGCGTTTCCGTCAACGACGCGTTAGTCATGAACACGTGGGGACGCGATCTTCGAACCGCGGGCAAGGTAAAGATGATCGCTGACGGCAGCGGCGCGGGCGTTGTCTCGACACAACGTCTTTGGCGCCCTCGCTGTTGGCGGCAAGTTGGAGCAGCTGGCCCGGAAATGTGTCTCCATTCCGGTGTCTCCATTCCGAGCCAGCGGCCCATCATTCTACTTTATATTGATTTGACAGGCTTGCGTAACATCGGGAAACAGTTGAAACCTCCCGGAATCACGACGGCTTGCATCGAATGGAGTATAATCCGACCTATTAATATTTATTGCGCGATTAATTCCTTTTATAGGGGATTTGAATCGGAAAAACAAAATCATGTTGAAGCAGCGAACGATCAAGACCGTCGTCAAAACCGTGGGAATCGGGCTCCATTCCGGCCGCAAGGTCGATCTAACGCTGCGTCCCGCGCCGGCAGGCACCGGCATCGTGTTTTCGCGTGTCGATCTGCCGACGCCGGTCGATATTCCCGCGTCCGCGATGGCGATCGGCGACACGCGCCTCGCGTCCGTATTGCAGAAGGACGGCGCGCGCGTGTCCACGGTCGAGCATCTGATGTCGGCCTGCGCGGGCCTCGGTATCGACAATCTGTACGTCGATGTGACCACCGAGGAAATTCCGATCATGGATGGCAGCGCAGCCTCGTTCGTGTTTCTGATTCAGTCGGCGGGTATCGAAGAGCAGAACGCGCCGAAGCGGTTCATCAAGGTAAAGAAGCCCGTCGAAGTGCGCGACGGCGACAAGTTCGCGCGGCTTGATCCGTATTTCGGCTTCAAACTCAGCTTCACCATCGATTTTCGTCATCCGGCGGTCGACAAGACCGGCCAGGCGCTGGAAGTCGATTTCGCGACCACGTCGTATGTCCGCGAAATCGCGCGTGCGCGCACGTTCGGCTTTGCGCATGAAGTCGAGATGATGCGCGAACTTGGCCTGGCACGCGGCGGCAGCATGGACAACGCGATCGTGCTGGACGAATACCGCATTTTGAACAACGACGGCTTGCGCTACGACGACGAATTCGTGAAGCATAAGATGCTCGACGCGATCGGCGATCTGTACGTGGTCGGTCATTCGCTGCTGGCGTCGTACAAGGCGTACAAGGGCGGCCACGCGATGAACAACATGCTCCTGCGCGAATTGCTTGCGAACGAAGACGCCTACGAAATGGTCACCTTCGAAGGCACGCAGGAAGCGCCGCGGGGTTTCGGCTTCGATACGCAGACGGCGTTTGCCTGAACGCTTCGGTACGAGCTGATGGAAAAATGAGCGGCTTGGCCGCTCATTTTTTTTGCCCGCGCTCCCGATGCCGCGCCGCCATCCTGGCCAGCGCCTCCTGCAAGGGCGAAGGCGCGAGCGCCTCGGCGAGTTCGTGCAGCGCAGATGCGCCCGCCGCCGACATCCGCGCCTGCTTGATGGACGCCGGATCTTTCATCGACTGCGGCCGTACGCGGATTTTCAGCGAATCGATGGCCCAGCCGCGCTGTTGCAGGTCGGACAAAAGCCGCGGCTCGATATGCCGCAACCGCGCGGCCAGCGCGTTATGCGCGGCGAACAGCGCCAGCACGCCATCCTTGATGAATCCGGGCTCGACATTCGACGCCAGGTAATCCGGCAGCAGCTTGCTCAGATCGCGCTGCAGCGCCGCGACCTGCTCGACGCCCGCGCGCAGCGCACGAAAGGCATTCGTGCGATCGAGCAGCTCGGCGATTGCCTGCGGCTTGCGCGGATCGAAGCGCTGCGGTTGGCGAAAGTCGTATCGCGCGGCAGTGCGAGCGTCCGCATGACCCAGCGCTGGTCTTGAATTCGGAGGAAAACGGCTCATTTTTTGACAGACGGTGACAGACGGACGCCTGATTCGACGGATCGATTGTATCGCGGGGACCGCTTCGTCCCGAAAAGGAAACGCTTTTCTTTCAACCCGTTGACTGTCGCGCGTCCGCGATGTCCGCGCGCCCACGCCGACGTAAGGTCTGCCAAAGTCGCGTGCTAAAATTTCCGATTCGGTGCGACACGTACACTCGTGTCCGGCCGCCCC
>JAQFVI010000432.1:8024-16271 GCA_029439495.1 Caballeronia sp. BR6202001590007 | reverse complement strand
GGTCGCGCGGCCGGGCCATGCGGCACCGAAGCCGGCGCCCGTCGCGCCGAATCGACCGTCGCCCGTACGTGCGGCGCCACATGCGAGCGAGCGCGATCTGAACGCGGTCTCGGTGGCGACGCGTAAGGGCAAGGGCGCGCCGAACGTCGCGCTCACAAGCACGCAGACGCTGATCTCGGAACGGGTCCGCGAGCGCATGGTCGAACGACTGCGCGCCAACGGCATCACCGATCCGAGCGTGCTGAACGCGATGGCGGTCGTGCCGCGCCACATGTTCGTCGATCCTGGCCTCGCCGCGCAGGCCTACGAAGACGCGGCGCTGCCGATCGGGCATCACCAGACCATTTCCAAGCCGTCGGTCGTGTCGCGCATGATCGAACTCGCCGCCGCCGGCCGCAAACTCGACAAGGTGCTGGAGATTGGCACCGGCTACGGCTATCAGGCGGCGGTGCTGTCGCAGGTCGCGACCGAGGTGTATTCGATCGAACGCGTGCGTCTGCTGTCGGAGCGCGCGAAGCTCAACCTTCGGCCGCTGCGCGTGCCGAACATCCGGCTGCATTACGGCGACGGGCGGTTCGGGCTGCCCGCCGTCGCGCCTTTCGATGCGATCGTCATCGCGTGCGCGGGGCTCGACGTGCCGCAAGCGCTGCTCGATCAACTGGCGGTGAGCGGCAGGCTCGTCGCGCCGGTCGGATCGCAGGAGGCGCAGTCGCAAGTGCTGACGCTCGTCACGCGCGTATCGGCGACGCAATGGCGCGAGGAGCGGTTGGATCGCGTTTTCTTTGTACCCTTAAAATCCGGAGTGATTTGAAACCGATGAGTATCTTGCGTGCATGGCGAGAAGAACGTGCTCACGACCGCCTGACGGCGGCGCAGCGCGGCGTGTGCATCCTCGCGCTGTCCGTGCTGGCGGCCTGTTCGACGCGCATGGACAACGCGCCTGTGGTCGACCGGACCGGTGCGCCCATCGGCACGGTCGCGGCGCAGACGCCGGACAACGGTCCGCCGCCGGGTTATATCCGTGTGAAGCCGGGCGACACCCTATATCGGATCGCACTGGAAAACGGTCAGAATTATCGCGACATCGCTGCCTGGAACAACCTGAGCAATCCGAACGCGATCGAAGTGGGTCAGCTAGTGCGCGTCGCGCCGCCGGGCGCCAATCTTGCCGCGGCGACGCCGGGCGTGGCGACCGCGCCGGTGATAGGCGGCGGCGTGCAGGCTCAGCCGCTCAACGGCGCAACGAATGCTTATGCGCAGCCGGGTGTGACGACCGGCGCGACAGGGCAGCTGCCTTACTACGGTCCCAATTCGGGCATGGGTGCGAATCCCGCAACGAATCCGGCGGGCGCGATGGCAGGTGTGCCGGGCGTGGCGTCGGGCACGGCGCCGAACATGGCGGTAACCCCCGGTGCGGATAACGGCGCGGCGGCGCAACCGGCGTTCATCTGGCCGGCGCGCGGTCCGATTCTCGGCACCTTCGATGATGCCAGGAACAAAGGCTTGAATATTGGCGGCGCAGCGGGCGATTCCGTCATTGCTTCGGCGGACGGACGCGTGGTTTACTCCAGAAACGGGCTGCATGGCTACGGCAATCTCATTATCATCAAGCACGATGCGACTTTTCTCACGGCATATGCACATAACCGTGCTTTGATGGTAAAAGAAGGTGACGCGATCACGAAAGGGCAGAAGATCGCTGAGATGGGCAACAGCGATTCGGACCGTGTGATGTTGCATTTCGAAGTTCGCCGGCAGGGAAAACCTGTTGACCCACTGAAGTATTTGCCGCCGCAATAAAGCGAGCCATCATGCCGAAAACGAAGCGCCGCCTGCCGCAAGCCGAGACTGAAACGATCAGTCGCCCATTGCACGTTTCGGTGGAAGACGGCGCTTCGACCCGGGACGAGGACGTCGAGAACATCGAGGTCGACGTCGACCAGGAAGACGAAGAAGGCGGCGCACGCGCCAAGCGCGACGATTCGAGCGAAGGCGCAAACGATTCCGCGGATGCCGCGCCCGAGCCGGACGACTTCCGCTCCATGCTTCAGGCCGAACTTACGGCCGACACCATCCAGCACTACCTGAACCGCATCAGCGTGAAGCCGCTCCTGACCGTCGAGGAAGAGCAGCGTTATTCGCGCCTCGCCAAAGCCGGCGAATTCGACGCGCGGCAGGTCATGATCGAGCGCAATCTGCGGCTCGTCGTTAGCATTGCCAAGGGTTATCTGAATCGCGGCGTGCCGCTGCTCGATCTGATCGAGGAAGGCAATCTCGGCCTCATGCACGCCATCGAGAAATTCGATCCGACGCGCGGCTTTCGGTTTTCGACCTATGCCACCTGGTGGATCCGGCAGAGCATCGAGCGCGCGATCATGAATCAGGCGCGCACGGTGCGTCTGCCGGTGCATGTGATCCGCGAACTGAATCAGGTGCTGCGCGCCAAGCGGCATCTGGAGAAGAATTCCGCCAATTCGAACGATGCCGTCGCACCCGAGCGCCGCGACGCGAGCATCGACGATCTCGCCTATCTGACCGGCAAGACGCCCGAGGAAGTCACCGATATCCTCGCGCTCAACGAACATACGGCTTCGCTCGACGCGCCGCTCGACCTCAATCCGGGCAGCAGCCTGCTCGATCTGCTGTCGGACGACCAGAGTCAGTCGCCGGATGCCGAAGTTCAGCATCGCGAACTCGAATCGCTGACGCGACTGTGGCTGTCGCGCCTG
Organism: Caballeronia sp. BR6202001590007; assembly: GCA_029439495.1. Taxonomy (GTDB): domain Bacteria; phylum Pseudomonadota; class Gammaproteobacteria; order Burkholderiales; family Burkholderiaceae; genus Caballeronia. Next base: position 13,542 of record JAQFVI010000432.1, on the reverse strand, counting down.
TCCGACAAGCATCGGCATGTGATCGAACGGCGCTTCGGGCTGAACCATATCGAGCCCGCGACGCTCGAAGAACTCGCCGACGAAATGGGCCTCACGCGCGAACGCGTGCGGCAAATCCAGCAGGAAGCGCTCGGGCGGCTCAAACGCTTCTTCGCTTCCAACGGCGTGCGCAAGGACGCCGTGCTCTAAACCGTCAGACGGCGCTCGCGAGGGCGCCGCGTTTTCCGCTTTCCATGACTCCGATTCTCGTTTTCGACATCGAGACGATTCCCGATGTCGACGGCATTCGCCGCCTCGAAGACCTGCCCGACGATCTCTCCGACCGCGAAGTCGCGGAACACGCGTTCGAAGCGCGCCGCGAGCGCGTCGGCAACGACTTTCTGCCGCATCATCTGCAACGCGTCGCGGCGATTTCCTGCGTGTTTCGCGACAACAACGGCTTTCGCGTCCGCTCGCTCGGCATGCCCGCCGACAATGAAGCGACGCTGATCCAGTCGTTCTATCGCGTGATCGAGAAGTACACGCCGCAGCTCGTATCGTGGAACGGCGGCGGCTTCGACCTGCCGGTGCTGCATTACCGGGCGCTGGTGCACGGCATCGCGGCGTCGCGCTATTGGGATCTCGGCCAGGACGACCGCGAATTCAAGTTCAACAATTACATCGGCCGCTATCACATGCGGCATATCGATCTGATGGACGTCCTCGCGATGTATCAAGCGCGCGCCAATGCGCCGCTCGATGTGCTCGCGAAGCTGTGCGGCTTTCCTGGCAAGCTCGGCATGGACGGCGGCAAGGTCTGGGACGCCTACTGCGCGGGCCAGATCGACGAGATTCGCAATTATTGCGAGACCGACGTCGTCAATACGTATTTGATGTATTGCCGCTTCCAGATGATGCGCGGCGGCTTCTCGGCCGACGAGTACGCAGACGAAATCGCCTTCGTGAAAGACGCGCTCGCGCAGGAAAGCGCGCCGTACTGGGCGAAATATCTCGCGGCTTTCAGCCGTTGAGCGCGGCGTCGCCATGACCTTCGTCTACAATCTCACCTTTGCCAATCCGTCAGTCAGGAAGTACGCAGGTGTCTGAAGCCGCTCGAAAAAATGCCCATCGCCGCCGCGCCGCGCCGGCGAAATCCGTCACGCCCGACCCGAATTTCGTTGCGCCCGAGATCGATATCGATTCGCTCGACATGGAGGCACGCGGCGTCGGCCGCACGGTCAACGAGGACGGCGAGCCGGGCAAGGTGATTTTCGTCGAAGGCGCGCTGCCGGGCGAACGAGTGAGCTATGAGAGCTATCGCAGAAAGCCGAGCTTCGAGCAGGCGCAGGTCGTCAAGGTGCTGCGCGAGGCCGTCATCCGCACCCGGCCGAAATGCGCGTTTTTCGGCACCTGCGGCGGCTGCTTGATGCAGCATCTCGACGTGCGCGCGCAGATCGCGGTCAAGCAGCGCGTGCTCGAAGACAATCTGCAGCATCTGTCGAAGCTGCGCACCGAGACCATGTACCGGCCGATCCATGGACCGTCGTGGGGATACCGCTATCGCGCGCGCCTGACCGTGCGACACGTCGAGAAGAAGGGCGGCGTGCTGGTCGGCTTTCACGAACGTAAGAGCAGCTACGTCGCCGACATGACGAGTTGCGAGGTGTTGCCGCCGCACGTCTCGGCGATGCTCGTACCGCTGCGTCATCTGGTGGCCAATCTGTCGATCCGCGATCGCATGCCGCAGATCGAATTCGCAGTCGGCGCGGATGTGACCGCACTCGTGCTGCGCATCCTCGAGCCGCTCACCGAAGCCGACGAAGCGCTGCTGCGCAGCTTTGCCGATGCGCACGACGTTCAGTGGTGGCTGCAGCCGAAGGGTCCGGACACGGTTTATCCGTTCTATCCGCTCGATCGCGAACTGGCGTACATGCTGCCGGAATTCCATATCCGCATGCCGTTCAAGCCGACCGATTTCACGCAGGTCAATCACCAGATCAACCGTGTGCTGGTGTCGCGCGCGCTGAGCCTGCTCGCCCCGCAGGCGAGCGATCGCGTGCTCGATCTCTTCTGCGGCATCGGCAATTTCACGCTGCCGCTCGCGCGGCTGTCGCGGGAAGTCGTCGGCATCGAAGGCAGCGAGGCGCTGACGGCGCGCGCGCTCGACAACGCGAAGAAGAACGGCGTCGATGGACACACGTCGTTCGCGTGCCGCAATTTGTTCGAAGTCACCGCCGACGACCTGCGCGCGCTCGGTCACTTCGACAAGTTCCTGATCGATCCGCCGCGCGAGGGCGCGCTCGCCATGTCGAAGGCGCTCGCGGATATCGCGCAAAGCGGGGACGGACCGCTGCCGCAGCGTATCGTCTACGTGTCCTGCAATCCGGCGACGCTCGCGCGCGACGCGGGGCTGCTGGTGCACGAGGCGGGTTATCGGATGATCGGCGCAGGCGTCGTCAACATGTTTCCGCACACGTCGCACGTCGAATCGATCGCGATGTTCGAGCGCACGTAAGCGCATCGACGAATCGGTAAATTGGCGGACGAAAAAACAAGCCCGAAGGCCGGTTTTTTTCATGGCAGCGCGGTCAGTTGCGGTTGCCGTCGAAGATGCCGAGCAGCGCCAGCAAATTCGTGAACACGTTGTACAGATCGAGGTAGATCGCGAGCGTCGCGCTGATGTAGTTCGTCTCGCCGCCATTCACCACGCGCTGCACGTCGAACAGCATGTACGCCGAGAAGATCACGATGGCGAGCACGGAGATCGTCATCATCAGAGCGGGCAGTTGCAGGAAGATGTTCGCGAACGCCGCCAGCAGGATGACGATCACGCCCATGAACAGGAACTTGCCGAGGCCCGAGAAATCGCGCTTGCTGACCGTGGCGATGGTCGCCATGGCCGCGAAGATCACGCCCGTGCCGCCGAAGGCCATCATGATGAGCTGCGGCCCGTTCGAGAAGCCGAGGATGAAGCTCAAGAGACGCGACAGCATCAGACCCATGAAGAACGTGAAGCCGAGCAGCACGGCCACGCCGACGCCGCTGTTCTTGGTCTTTTCGATCGCGAACATGAAGCCGAACGCGATCGCGAGAAACGCGATGAAACTCATGGCCGGGCTCGACGCCGCGAACAACGAGAAGCCGGTCGCGACCCCGACCCACGCGCCGAGCACGGTCGGGACCATCGAGAGGGCGAGTAGCCAGTAGGTGTTGCGCAGCACGCGGTTGCGCGTCTCCACCGAGGTGACGCTGCCGTTGCGGCCAAAGCTGTAGGTGTAGGGTGATGATTCGTTCATGGTTTCTCCTTGCTTCAAATGTCAGTCGGTCTTGAGGCGACTTCCATCATACACCAATGGTAGATTCGCGGACTTAAACCAGTATGAGGGCCGATCTGGTGCATCGCCTGCCCGTACCGTCGGCGCCGACTTCCGCGCCATCGTCCGGCCGTGCTCCAGTGTCGCTCCAATATGCCTACCGTGCGTGCCGTTTTCAATATTGCAGGTGAATCGAACTTGCTTATCGATCCGTAAGGTTTCAATCGCAATCATACCTTGCTTCATGCTATAATTGTCAATTCGTTTTAATCCGTAAACTGTTCATTTTTTGGAGTTTTTCATGGTGATCGAGCGTACCCTGTCGATTATCAAGCCGGACGCAGTGGCAAAGAACGTTATCGGCCAGATCTATTCGCGCTTTGAAGGCGCAGGTCTGAAGATCATCGCGTCGCGCATGGTTCACCTGTCGCGCGCCGATGCGGAAAAGTTCTACGCCGTGCACGCCGCGCGTCCGTTCTTCAAGGACCTCGTCGAATTCATGGTGTCGGGCCCGGTCCAGATCCAGGTTCTGGAAGGCGAAGGCGCCATCACGAAGAACCGCGACCTGATGGGCGCAACCGATCCGAAGAAGGCCGACAAGGGCACGATCCGCGCCGATTTCGCCGACAGCATCGACGCAAACGCCGTGCACGGTTCGGACGCGCCGGAAACGGCCAAGCAGGAAATCGCTTTCTTCTTCTCGGAAGTGAACGTTTATTCGCGTTAATCGCGTCGCTCGCCGCGGCGGCCGCCGGCCGTCGCAGGCATCGCGCCTCGACGCAAGCTGTAGCAGCACAGGTAGGATAGGGCGCGAACGGTTCCGGACCGGTGGGTTTCGATCGGCTGGTCGCCCGGGCATAGCAATCTGAAATGGCATACCTCGCATGACAAGCAGCAACACCGTCAACCTTCTCGATCTCGACGCCGCTGGGCTCGTCGCCTATTGCGACAGCCTGGGCGAAAAGCCGTTTCGCGCCAAGCAGTTGCAGCGCTGGATCCATCAATACGGCGTCGCCGATTTCGACGGCATGACCGATCTCGCGAAATCGTTGCGCGAAAAACTCAAGGGCCGCGCTGGCATGGCGATGCCCGACATCATCGCCGACCACGTTTCCACCGACGGCACGCGCAAGTGGCTGATCGACGTCGGCAACGGCAACGCGGTCGAAACCGTATTCATCCCCGAAGAAACCCGCGGCACGCTGTGCGTGTCGTCGCAGGCCGGCTGCGCCGTGAATTGCCGCTTTTGCTCGACGGGCAAGCAGGGCTTTTCGCGCAATCTGACGACCGGCGAAATCATCGGTCAGTTGCGCATAGCCGAATTCGCGCTGCGCAAGTCGCTCGGCCGCGACGTCGGCGGGCCGGGCAAGGCTGAGCGCATCGTCACGAACGTCGTGATGATGGGCATGGGCGAGCCGCTCCTGAACTACGACGCCGTCGTGCCGGCCATGCGGTTGATGCTCGACGACAACGCCTACGGCCTGTCGCGCCGGCGCGTCACGCTGTCCACGTCCGGCGTCGTGCCGATGATGGACCGCCTCGGCGCCGATTTGCCGGTGGCGCTGGCGGTATCGCTGCATGCGCCGAACGATCCGCTGCGCGACATGCTTGTGCCGCTGAACAAGAAGTACCCGCTGCGCGAACTGATGGTGGCATGCCAGCGCTATCTGAAGGTCGCGCCGCGCGATTTCATCACGTTCGAATACTGCATGCTCGACGGCGTGAACGACACCGAGCAGCATGCGCGCGAACTGCTTGCCGTTACGCAGAACGTGCCGTGCAAGTTCAACCTCATTCCGTTCAATCCTTTCCCGGAATCGGGCTTGACGCGTTCGAAGAACGAGCAGATCAAACGCTTTGCGCAGATCCTGATCGATGCCGGTGTCGTCACGACCGTGCGCAAGACGCGCGGCGACGACATCGACGCCGCATGCGGACAACTGGCGGGCCGAAGTGCAGGACCGCACGCGGCTTGCGAGCGCATAAGCCGCACGGCGGGCAAGGTCATCGAAGTGCGCGAAATCCGCGCGGTTTGACGCGAGGGAGCGCCGGGCGGCCTGGCCTTCGACCGGTATTCGAAGTAAAGCGTTCTCGAAGAAAAATCGGACAAAAGGCGCGGGAAGCGCCGGGTTCGGGCACGAAAAGCCGAACATTTTACGAACATTTTATCTTATAAAGCGGTCTGCAACAGAGCCACAGGCGTATATGTATATGTATATGTATAT
>JAQFVI010000432.1:0-8014 GCA_029439495.1 Caballeronia sp. BR6202001590007 | reverse complement strand
GTATATGTATATGTATATGTATATCGTTCACGCGGTTTTGACATCTTGGCAGCGCAACAGCGCACTACGCACCATATAGTATAGTAGAAGTATAGTAGAAGAATCGATGCGAGGAAATTGGCATGAGTGAACCGCAGCACCCGACGCCTTTCGGCAGTCATACCGGCGAATCGACGGGCAGTCAGCACGATGCCCGGACGGAATCCGCGGGGGCGGTTTTCGGCGAGAGCCAGGCGCGGCCGCTGGACTCGATTCAGGCGGTCGGCGCGCGTCTCGCGCAGCTTCGGCAGGCCAAATCGTGGTCGCTCGACGACGTGTCGGCGCGGCTGAAGGTGTCGCCGCAAAAGCTTGCCGGACTGGAAGCGGGCGATATCAGCCAGATGCCGGACCGCACCTTCGCGGCGGGCATCGTGCGCAGTTACGCGAAGATTCTCGGTGCCGATCCTGCGCCGTTCACGCAGGCGTTTCGCCGCGACGGCGGTTCAATCGAGCAGAATCTGAAGGTGCCAGCGTCGGCGGGCACGGGATTGCCGCGCCAGCGCGTGTCGGTGCCGCTCGGCAATTCGTCGGGACGCAAAAAATCGTGGATGTGGGGCGTGCTCGCGGTCATCGTCGCGCTGGTGGCGCTCTTCACGTGGCACACCGGCGGCGATTCGTCCGCGTGGTTCACGCGCTTCAAGTCGGGCACGGGCGCCGGCTCGACGTCGGCGAGCGAAGGCGATACAGTCGCATCGTCGAAGGTGCAGACGCCGGACGAAGCCGCCGCCGCGAACACCGGCGAAGCCTCGCTGCCGGAAGTCGCGACCTCGCCGAACGAGCAGCCGATGCCGCGTCCGCTCGGCACCAACGCGCTGCCCGCGTTGTCGTCGGCGATCGCCGAAGCGCAGAACGTGCCGGCCGCGCCCGCCGTGAGACCTGCGTCGGCGTCGGCGTCGGCGTCGGCGGCATCGGCGAGCGCGCCCGCGGTGACGGGCAGCGGGTCGAGCGCGGTCGAATTGAAAGTGAAGGAAGATAGCTGGTTCAGCGTGCGCAGCAAGGACGGCAAGGAACTGTTCTCCGGCCTCGTTCGCGCAGGCAACACGCAGCGCGTGCAGGGCGAAGCGCCGTTCAAGGTGACCGTCGGCGATGTGAAGGGCGTCGAATCGCTGTCGGTCGACGATCAGCCCGTCGACGCCAAACGCTACGCCGCCGCACGCGGCAACGTCGCGCGCCTGTCGCTGCCTTGAGCGGGCGGAGGCCGGGACGAAGGCGGTTCGGACGATCACCGAATCTGCCGCGCGGCACATCATGTCAGGGGCATCGCGGTTCGCGCCGCGATGCCGGTTCGAGGTTCCACACGACCAATCTCGTGCCTCGCGGGCGCTGAGTCGTCAAAGGTTTTCGATGCAATCCGAAGCTCATTCTCTGATCAGCAGCAGGATCTGTTCGACCGAGCCGGTCTTCGGCGGTCCTCTGAAGCGCCGTTCGTCGCACGCGGTCGACGTGCGCTGGGGCGGTCAGATCGTCACCATCGGCGGCGATTCGCCGGTGCGCGTGCAGTCGATGACCAACACCGACACTGCCGACGCGATCGGCACGGCCATCCAGATCAAGGAACTCGCACAAGCCGGTTCGGAACTGGTGCGCATCACGGTGAATATGCCCGAAGTGGCCGCCGAAGTGCCGCATATCCGCGATCAACTGGATCGCATGGGCGTGTCGGTGCCGCTCGTCGGCGACTTCCACTACAATGGCCATCTGCTGCTGCGCGATCATCCGGCGTGCGCCGAAGCGCTGTCGAAGTACCGGATCAATCCGGGCAACGTCGGCCAGGGCGCGAAGCGCGACACGCAGTTCGCGCAGATGATCGAAGCCGCCATCCGCTACGGCAAGCCGGTGCGCATCGGCGTGAACTGGGGCAGCCTCGATCAGGACCTGCTTGCGCGCATGATGGACGAAAACGCCGCGCGCTCGACGCCGTGGGAACTGCAGAGCGTGATGTACGAAGCGCTGATTCAGTCGGCGGTCGGCTCGGCGGAACGCGCGGTCGAACTCGGCCTCGGGCGCGACAAGATCATCCTGTCGTGCAAGGTGAGCGGCGTGCAGGATCTGATCGCCGTGTATCGCGAACTGGCGAAGCGATGCAGTTTCGCGCTGCATCTCGGGCTCACCGAGGCGGGCATGGGTTCGAAGGGCATCGTCGCGTCGACGGCGGCGCTTTCGGTGCTGCTGCAGGAAGGCATCGGCGACACCATCCGCGTTTCGCTGACGCCGGAACCCGGCGGCGTGCGCACGGGCGAAGTGGTGGTCGGGCAGGAAATCCTCCAGACCATGGGTCTGCGCTCGTTTACGCCGATGGTCATCGCGTGTCCCGGCTGCGGCCGCACGACGAGCACGCTGTTCCAGGAACTCGCGTCGCAAATCCAGACTTACCTGCGCACGTCGATGCCGCAGTGGCGCGACAAATACACCGGCGTCGAGAAGATGCATGTCGCCGTGATGGGCTGCATCGTCAACGGACCGGGCGAGTCGAAGCACGCGAACATCGGCATCAGTCTGCCGGGCTCGGGCGAAAATCTGGCGGCGCCGGTGTTCATCGATGGCGTGAAGGTCAAGACGCTGCGCGGCGAGAACATCGCCGTCGAATTCCAGCAGATCGTGAGCGACTACGTCAAGCGCACGTACGGTAAGCGTGAAGAGCCGTCTACCGCAACCCTTTGAAAACAGATGACTGAACAGAAGAAACGGCTCGAAAAACTGAGCGGCGTGAAGGGCATGAACGACATCCTCCCGCAGGATGCCGCGTTGTGGGACTTCTTCGAAACCACCGTCAAGTCGATGTTGCTCGCTTACGGCTATCAGAACATCCGCACGCCGATCGTCGAGCACACGCAGTTGTTCACGCGCGGAATCGGCGAGGTCACGGACATCGTCGAAAAAGAGATGTACAGCTTCACCGACGCGCTCAACGGCGAGCATCTGACGATGCGCCCGGAGAACACCGCGGCTGTCGTGCGCGCGAGCATCGAACACAATCTGCTGTACGACGGCCCGAAGCGCCTGTGGTACGTCGGCCCGATGTTCCGCCACGAGCGGCCGCAGCGCGGGCGTTATCGCCAGTTCCATCAGGTCGGCGTCGAAGCGCTCGGTTTCGCGGGCCCCGACACGGATGCTGAGATCATCATGATGTGTCAGCGCCTGTGGGACGACCTCGGGCTGATGGGCATCCGCCTCAAACTGAATTCGCTCGGCCAGGCCGACGAGCGCGCGATGCACCGCAAGGAACTGATCGCGTATCTGGAAAAGCACGTCGATATCCTCGACGAGGAAGCGAAGCGCCGTCTCCATACCAATCCACTGCGCGTGCTCGACACGAAGAATCCGGCGATGCAGGAGATGGCGCAGAACGCGCCCAAGCTCGTCGATTTTCTCGGCGACGCCTCGCGCAAGCACTTCGAAGGCGTGCAGCGCCTGCTGAAGGCGAACAACATTCCGTTCACGATCAATCCGCGTCTCGTGCGCGGTCTCGATTACTACAATCTGACCGTGTTCGAATGGGTGACCGACAAGCTCGGCGCGCAGGGCACGGTCGCGGGCGGCGGCCGCTACGATCCGCTGATCGAGCAGCTCGGCGGCAAGCCGATGGCCGCGTGCGGCTGGGCGATGGGCGTCGAACGTATCCTCGAACTGCTAAAGGAAGAAGGGCTCGTGCCCGAGGACGAGGGCGTCGACGCATATATCGTGCATCAGGGCGAAGCGGCGGGCGAACAGGCGTTCATCATCGCCGAGCGTCTGCGCGACGCGGGCCTCGACGTCATCCTGCATTGCAGCCCGGACGGCGCATCGGCGAGCTTCAAGTCGCAAATGAAGAAGGCCGACGCGAGCGGCGCGCTGTTCGCCATCGTGCTTGGCGAGGACGAAGTCGTGCAGGGCACGGTCGGCGTGAAATCGCTGCGTCGCGGCGGCGCAGAAGGCACGGAAGGTCAAAAGAACGAGCAGGTCAACGTTCCGGCGGAAGACTTGACCGAATATCTATTCAATGCGATGGTTGCATCCGCCGCCGCCGAGGAAGTCTGAATTTCAGGCTTTTTCGCGCTTAAAGACGTACTATCAACGCCGCATCCGCGCACTGGGAAGCAGGAAGGATCAGTGGACGATGAGCTATCACGACGAACAAGAATCACTGGAAAACGTAAAGCACTGGTGGGCCAAATGGAGCAACACGACGACCTGGATTGTGTTCGTCGCGCTCGTTGTCGCGGCCGGCTATAACGGCTGGAACTACTGGCAGCGCCGCCAGGCCGCTGAGGCATCGGTGCTCTACAATCACCTTCAGAAGGCGGTCAGCAGCAACGATCAGGCGCTGATCTCGCGCGCGTCCGCCGACATGGAAGACAAGTTCGGCGGCACCGCCTACGCGCAAATGACCGCGCTCACTGCGGCAAAGGCGTTCTACGCGGCGGGCAACACGGCCGGCGCGAAGACGCAGCTGCAATGGGCGATCGATCGCGCGAAGGACGCCGAGTACAAGCAGATCGCGAAACTGCGCCTCGCGCTCGTGCTGTTCGACGAAAAGAACTACGACGCCGGTCTCAAGCTGCTCGACGATCAGCCGCTTGCGGCGTTCAAGGGCGTCATCGCGGATTGTCGCGGCGATCTGCTCGCGGCGCAAGGCAAGCGCGACGACGCGCGCACGTCCTACAAGGTGGCGCTCGATACGCTGCCGCAGAACGACACTTTCGCGCGCCAGCTTATTCAGTTCAAGCTCGATACGCTCGGCGGCTGAAGCGCATCGTCGTCGATCGTTCGGTCGTTGAGCCTGTCCGGGTTTCGCCGGATCGACCGCGAAACCCGGACAGTGCCGAATCGATCGAATCAACCCAATCAACCCATCACATTGCGTCCACCGATGACTTTTCTGAAACGCTACGCCGTGCCGTTCGCCTGCGCGATGACCGCTTTGCTGGCCGCCTGCTCGTCGACTAAGGATGAATGCCGCGTGCCGACACCGCTCGTGGACTTCAAGCCGGTGCTGACTGTCAATCAGGCGTGGAAAGCAAGCGTCGGCAAGGCGGGCCGGTATCTGTTCTCGCCGGTCGCGGTGGGCGACTTCGTGTTTGCCGCGGGCCAGAACGGCACCGTCGCCAAAATCGATTCGAAGACCGGTCAGGATGTCTGGCGCACCAAGTTCAAGGACGATCTGTCCGCGGGCGTCGGCAGCGACGGCAATCTGACGGCCGTCGGCGGCCTGAAGGGCCAGGTCGACGTGCTCGGACCGGACGGCAAGATGTTGTGGACGGCCACCGCGCCGGGTGAGATCGTGTCGCCGCCGCTCGTCGGCAACGATCTCGTGATCGTGCGGACCATCGACGGCAAGGTGATCGCGTTCAACGCGCAGACCGGCGAGCAGAAGTGGATCTTTCAGCTGCGCGCGGTGCCGCTGAATCTGCGCGTGTCGGCGGGCATGACCTTCGCCGACGATCAGGCCGTGCTCGCGGGTTTCCCCGGCGGCGGCTTCGCGGCGATCAACCTGCAGACGGGCGATGCCTACTGGCAGGCGCCGGTGTCGTATCCGAAGGGCGTGACCGAAGTCGAGCGCATCAACGACGTGACCGGCGCGCCGAGCCTCGTCGGCGCGCAAACCTGCGCGGCGACGTTCCAGGGCAAGATCGGCTGCTTCGACGCGAACTCGGGCCGTCCGGACTGGGAGCGCAACTTCTCGAGCAACAGCGGTCTCGCGCAGAGCGATCAACTGGTTGCGTCTGGCGACGACTGGTCGGTCGTCAATGCGTTCCGCGCGTCGGACGGCACGCCGCTCTGGAAGAACGACAAGCTGAAGAATCGCGACGTCAGCGTGCCGTACATTCTGGGCCGCGCGGTCGTGTTCGGCGACTACAAGGGCTTCGTGCACTTCCTGTCGACCGACACCGGCGAACTCGTCGGCCGCATGCCGACCGACGGCAGCGCGATCATCGCGGCGCCGGTGCTCGCGGGCAACACGCTCGTCGTGCAGACGAAGGACGGCGATCTCTACGGCTTCCGCCCGAACAACTAAGCAAAAATCGCGTGGGCGTCGCGCTTCGGTCGGAGCGCGACGCATCGACGCAGCAGTGAAGCGTGTGGCCACGCCAGCCGCGCGGCAGGCCCGGCGAATCGAGCTTCCCGGTCCGCATGAAAAAGAGCGAGGCGCGTCCTCCGACAGAACCCGCATACGAAAGCGGGTCGCAAGAAGAAACCGGCGCATCGCGCCGAACCAGCCTTTATGAAGGTATCCACCGGCGCTCGGACAACGAACGCCGACGGCTTGGCCATGGACCGTCCGCGCGTGCCGCAAGCCGAATCCATGCTAATTTTCGACAAGCGCAGCCAATAGCGGCACGGCAGATCGGCGAACCAAGCGTTTTGCCGCAGCCTCGTGTTCAACCTTGAACAACATCTGATGAAACCCGTAATTGCCCTCGTCGGGCACCCCAATGTGGGGAAATCGACCCTTTTCAATCGCCTGACGCGCTCGCGCGATGCGCTCGTCGCCGACCTGCCGGGTCTCACGCGCGACCGTCACTACGGCGAGGGCCGCGTCGGCGGCGAGCGTCCTTATCTGGTCGTCGACACGGGCGGTTTCGAGCCCGTCGCGAAGGACGGCATCCTGCACGAGATGGTGCGCCAGACGCGCCAGGCCGTCGAGGAGGCGGACATCGTCGTGTTCATCGTCGACGGACGCAACGGCCTCGCGCCGCAGGACAAGTCGATCGCCGACTATCTGCGCAAGACCGGCCGACCGCTTTTTCTGGTCGTCAACAAGGCGGAAGGCANGCGGTGTCGTCGGGATGATCAACGATGCGCTCGACATCGCCTACGCGGATCAGCCGGAAGAAACGGAAGAGGAAAAGGCGCAGCACGGCGTCAAGATCGCCATCGTCGGACGCCCGAACGTCGGCAAGTCGACCCTTGTGAACGCGCTGATTGGCGAAGAGCGCGTGATCGCCTTCGACATGCCGGGCACGACGCGCGATTCGATCTATGTCGACTTCGAGCGCCAGGGCCGCAAGTACACGCTGATCGACACGGCCGGCCTGCGTCGGCGCGGCAAGGTGTTCGAGGCCATCGAGAAGTTTTCGGTGGTGAAGACGCTGCAGTCGATTTCCGATGCCAACGTCGTCATCTTGCTGCTCGACGCGCAGCAGGACATTTCCGAGCAGGACGCGCATATCGCGGGCTTCGTCGTCGAGCAGGGGCGGGCGCTTGTGGTCGGCGTGAACAAGTGGGACGGGCTGGATTCGCATGTGCGCGAACGCACCAAGGCGGATCTCACGCGAAAGCTGAAGTTTTTGGACTTTGCTAAATTCCACTACGTCTCGGCGCTGGAGAAGACCGGCATCGGCGCGCTGATGAAATCGGTCGACGAAGCCTACGCCGCCGCGATGGCCAAGCTGCCGACGCCGAAGCTCACGCGTGCGCTGATCGAAGCCGTCGAGTTTCAGCAGCCGCGGCGTCGTGGCCCGGTTCGTCCGAAGCTTCGTTATGCGCACCAGGGCGGACAAAATCCGCCGATCATCGTCGTGCACGGCAATGCGCTCGATGCCATTACCGATATTTACCGGCGTTATCTGGAAGGCCGTTTCCGCGAAACTTTCAAGCTGGTCGGGACTCCATTGCGAATAGAGTTCCGCTCGAGCAAGAACCCGTACGCGGACAAGGACTGAAAGCCGCGCGGGGCAAGCGTTTCGGCGCTTTTGGCCGATTGGCCAAGGTGGTGCGGAATTGAAAATCGGCTATAGTAGCGATTGTCGGCGGATCTCTTTTTCTTCGCCTTCAATACTTCCAACCTGCAAAAAATCACGGAGTTTGCTATGAGCAACAAAGGGCAATTGTTACAAGACCCATTTTTGAACGCACTGCGTAAAGAGCATGTGCCGGTGTCCATCTATTTGGTCAACGGCATCAAGTTGCAAGGAAATATCGAATCTTTCGACCAGTACGTCGTGTTGCTCCGAAATACGGTTACCCAGATGGTCTACAAGCACGCCATTTCGAC
>JAQFVI010000431.1:8924-12157 GCA_029439495.1 Caballeronia sp. BR6202001590007 | reverse complement strand
CTACTGAAAGTAAGAGGCAAGAAACCAGCAGCCAGAACCACAAAAAACGGGCCCCCGCGCGGACCAAAACCCGCGCACTCAAATTTCCGGTGCATTATCACCAAAACGAACATCCTCAGCCAAAGTCTGAGCCGGCGCCTCGGCCCCAGGGGGCAAATTCCCAATCACGAGCCGCGGCACCGCCACCCGCGCCTCCCGCGGCTTGAGCGGCACATTCGCAAGCTCCGTCCACGAAGGATTCGGAATCTCGCCGAAAATCTGCCGAAGCCGTTCGCCCCAGGTCCGATGGATCATCTGGTAATACGCGCTGTCATGATCGAGCGTCGCAAACCGCGTGACGCGCAGCGAATCCTCCTCATAGACCAGCAGATCGAGCGGCAACCCGACCGAAAGATTCGAACGCAAGGTCGAATCCATCGAGATAAGCGCGCATTTGGCGACTTCGTCGAGCGGCGAGCTCGGCGTAATGACGCGGTCGATGATCGGCTTGCCATACTTCGATTCGCCGATCTGAAAATACGGCGATACGCGCGTCGATTCGATGAAATTGCCCGCTGCATACACCATGAAAAGGCGCGGTGGCTGGCCGTGAATCTGTCCGCCAAGAATAAAGCTGCAGTTGAAATCGACGCTGAACTCCGCAAGCGACAGCGCATCGCGCCGATGCACTTCCCGCACCGCCTCGCCGACGATGCGCGCCGCTTCGGCCATCGTGACGCAGCTATAGAGCGATAGAGCGTCGGCGCGTTCGGATCGGCGAGCAGTTGCGTCACGGTCTGCGTCAGCGCAAGATTGCCCGCCGCGAGCAGCACGATCACCCGCTCGCCAGGATGCTCGTACACAGCCATCTTGCGCGCGGCGCTCACATGGTCCACGCCGGCATTGGTGCGCGTGTCGGACAGGAACACGAGCCCCTCGTCCACGCACATACCCACGCAATAAGTCATGTCGATCCATCCTGAAGCAAGCAAACCCGTATTGTACTGACGCATTTCCCGCATCGCACCGGATACGCGCGGCAAAAACGACTGTTTCGACGTGTTCGCGACGATGCGAACGCGCATCCGTTCTAACGGCAAACGAGCGCCCGAGCTTGAATGCGAAGGACAGTTCAACGATGCACGTACGGCGCAGCAGCCTTTCGCGCTAGACTTCAGGGCTATGCACGATCTCACGGAAACTCCGCACGCCTGCGACCTCGTCGCCGAGATCCTGCTCGCGGGCCTCGCGCGTCCGATCGTCTTCGTCGATCTGGAAACTACCGGCAGCGATGCGACGACGGATCGCATCACCGAAATCGGTGTCATGGAAGCGAGCACCGCGGGCATCGAACGTTGGAGCGTGCTCGTCGATCCGGGCGTGCCGGTGCTGCCCTTCATCGAGCGCCTGACCGGCATCGACGACGCCATGCTGCGCGGTCAGCCGAGCTTCGAGGCGCTCGCGCCCGCGCTCGCCGAACGTCTGCAGTCTGCACGGCAAGCTCTTCGTCGCGCACAACGCGCGCTTCGATTACGGGTTCCTGAAGAACGCTTTTCGGCGCGCAGGCATCGCGTTTCGCGCCGATACGCTGTGCACGGTGCGCCGTCGCGTGCGCTCTTTCCGTCAGTCGAACGACACGGGCTCGATGCGCTCACTGCACGGCTCAATCTCATGCCGGAAGGCCGCCATCGCGCTCGCGGATGCCGACCTGCTGTGGCAGTTCTGGCAGAAGATTCACACGCTCTATCCGCAGGACCTGATCGATGCCGCCATGCGTTCGTTCGTCAAGCGCGCGAGCCTGCCCGCCGCGCTGCCCGAAGGCACGCTCGACGCACTGCCTTCGACGCCTGGCATCTACATCTTTCATGGCGACGATGCGCCGCCGCTTTATGTCGGCAAGAGCATCAACCTGAAACAGCACATCGCATTTCTTCGGCGATCACCGGCTCGCGAAAGACCTGTCGATCTCGCAGGCGATCAGGCGCATCGAATGCCGGGAAACGGTCGGCGAACTCGGCACGCTTCTGCTCGAAGCGAAACTCGTCAAGGACCTGAAGCCGCTGCACAACCGCATGCTCAAACGCGCATCGGGCGCGTGCGCGTGGCAATGGCTGCCCGGCGCACCGGCGCCGACGCTGCTGCGCGCGAGCCGGCACGATCTGTCGCGCGAAAGCCATCTGTTCGGCGTGTTCGCGTCGCGCGGGAAAGCGCTTTCGTTTCTACGTCATCTTGCCGACACACGAGCTATGTCACGCAACGCTCGGCCTCGAAAAATCGACGCGCGGCTGCTTCGGCTTTCAGGTGAAGCGATGTCGCGGCGCCTGCGCGGGCGTCGAGCTGATCGTCGATCACACCGCGCGCGACACCGCGCACGCCCTCGATGCGCTCGACGGCGTGAGTCATGTGCGCTGGCCGCACGAAAGACCGATCGCCGTCGCCGAGCGCGATGCGCAGACCGCGCGCGAAGCATGGCATGTGATCGACCGCTGGTGCTACGTGGGTTCAGGAAATGCAGGTTTTCGTGTGCATCGCGGAACGGCACAGCTTCACGCAGGCCGCCGACGATCTGCAAATGCCGCGCGCCACCATCACGAATTTGATGAAGCGCATGGAAGAGCGTCTTGGCGCGCGCCTGCTCGAACGTACGACGCGCACCGTGCGCCTCACGCTCGACGGCGAGGCGCACTATCAGCGCTGCGTGCGGCTGCCGATCTCGAAGAAGCCGAAGGTTCGTTTCGGCATGCCGAAACGAAGGGCCTGTTGCGCGTCAATCTGCAAGGCAGGCTTGCGCGGCATTTCGTGTTGCCGGAACTGCCGGCGTTTCTGGAACGCTATCCCCAACTCGCGCTGCATGTGGGCGAAGACGACCGCTTCGTCGACCTCGTGTGCGAAGGCGTCGACTGCGTGCTGCGCGCGGGCACCTTGCAGGACTCGTCGATGATCGGCAAACGCATCGCGCTGCTCGAACAAGTGACGGTCGCGAGCCCGGCTTATCTGTCGCGCCACGGCATGCCGGACGATATCGATGCGCTGGCGTCGCATCGCGTGGTGGACTTCGTATCGAGTGCGACGGGCCGCAGCATCCAGCTTGAATTCACCGTCGGCGACGAGGTGCGCGCCATCGAACTGCCGCCGTCGATCTCGGTGACGGGCGTCGAGTTGTACACGCAAATGGCGCTGCTCGGCTTCGGCTTCGGCTTCGGCATCGTGCAAATGCCGCGCTATCACATCGAACCGGTGCTCGCGCAAGGCGG
>JAQFVI010000431.1:4074-8914 GCA_029439495.1 Caballeronia sp. BR6202001590007 | reverse complement strand
AAACAGCAGCTATCGGCACGCGTCAGGGTTTTCGTGGACTGGATCAGCGAGATCTTTCAGCAAGCGAACGAAACCCAAGCCCGGTGAACGTTCGCGATTCAACGTTCGGCTCTGAAAGCAGAAAGGCCAGTTTCCCTTCGACAGGAAAGCTGGCCTTTTTCATGACGCGGCTTCTTTGACGAGACCACGAACATCATCGAACGAGTGAACCTTAAGCCGCTGCGTCCTTGAGCTTCTTCAGCGCGCGCCTTGATGCGAACGCTCGCCGGCTTGGCCGGGAACCAGCGCTCGGTGCCCGTGAACGAGTCCTTGCCGAAGCGCTTTCTTCGCCGGCACAGCTTGCGCCGAGATCTTCAGAAGACCCGACAGCGTGAATTCGCCGGCGCTCTTCTTGTGGACCGAACCGAGGATCACGTCTTCGAGCGCAACCATCACGGCCTTGACGTCGACAGCGGCACGTTCAGCAAGGTGTGCTACGAGCAACGCCTTGGTGAAAGTGTCCTTGATCGGCGACGGTGCGCCCGACGTGGTCTTCTTGGCAGCGACGGCAGTCTTCGTGGCTACTTTCTTCGCGGCAACCTTCGATGCTGCTTTCTTGGCGACCGGGGTCTTGGCTGCGGCCTTCTTGGCCGGGGCTTTCTTGGTAGCGGTTTTAGCGGAAGTCGGCATGTTTCTCCTACCTGTGTTGGTCAGTGATAACTGATGTCTGAATACGTGCACGATATGCGTTATATCACGCCGGATTCTACATAGGCAACGCGCGTTCGTGCGAGTCTTTTTGCGCTTTTATATCGCTTTTATAGGGGTTTTTCGTAGCAGGACAGATACAGGTGAGCTTGTTCGGGAGACGCTTCGATCGAAATACCCCTTGAAACACGATGCCAAAGCGTTACTTCGATGCGATCACACACGCGAGCCGACACTCAGCTTTCGCGCGTCGGATGCAGCGCATCGATATGCGCGATGAGCGGGTAGTGATCCGATGCTACCCGCGACAGTGGCGTGCGATGTACGTCGACGCGCCTCAAACGCTCGCCTGGATGCACCCAGATGCGGTCCAGCGCGAACAACGGATAACGCGTCGGAAACGTGCGCAATGCATTCGCGCGATGAAAATGCGTGACGAGCCGCCGCAACGTGCGGCCATAGACGAACCACTCGTTCAGATCGCCAAGCAGGATGGCGGGCAGCGCAGGCGTGTCGAAAGTCTGCAGCACCTGTTCGACCTGCGCGCGCCGTTCGCTCGATGCAAGCCCGAGATGCGTCGCCACCACGCGCCATGTTTCGCCGTTGCAATCGATGTCGGCATCCAGCGCGCCGCGCGGTTCGCGGCTTCGAAAAGAAAGATCGAGCGTGTGCACCGCGCGCACCGGATGGCGCGTCAGCACCGCATTGCCGTAGCGGCGCTCATGCGTATCGAGCGTCGGGCCGGCGACGGCGTGCAGTTGCGTCATGCGTTGCAGCACGTCGAGCACGTCGGGCGAATGCGCGCCGCCGAGCGGCACTTCCTGCAGCGCGAAGATGTCGGCATCGATCTCCGCAAGCACTTCGCCGATACGCTCCGGCGCGAACTTGCCGTCGATACCCACCGCGCCATGCAGGTTGTATGTCGCGATGCGCAATTCCTTTGCGCGTATCGTCGTCATCGTGTCGGGTGCAATGCCGGCGTCGTGCATCGGTGTCATGAGTTGACCTCGTCGGGGCGTCGTGAGGAAGGCGGCTTCGATGCATCGCGCGGCAACTCGTTGCGCTCGCGCAGGCGATTTGCACGTTCGGCTTCGCTTTCTGCACGCGGCTTGTCGGCATTGCCGGGCGCGCCTTCCTTCGCATACGCCTTGTCCTTACCGCCGAGAAAGCGCTGCAACAGAATCGACAGACCGATCAGCACCGCGCCGATGCCGATCAACACCGCGAACGACGTCATGTTCGGATGCCGCAACGATGCGACGAACTGATGCGCGAACGCCACCGCCAGGAAGATGCCGGGCCCCATGCCGAGCATCGTGCCGATCATGAAGTCGCGCATGCGGATGTGCGACGCGCCCGCAACGAGATTGACGATCGCGAACGGCGCGAACGGCAGCAGCCGCAGCACGACGACCGCGACGATGCCGCGCTTCGCCACGCGCTCGCTCAGCCGGTTCACGCGCGCGCCTGCGAGCTTGCGCACCGCGTCGTGCCCGCGAACGCATAGATGCCGCCCCACGTTGCGCCGAATACGATGCCCATGGTCGCGATCAGCAAGGTCACCGGAGCCGACAACACGGCGGCGACGACATAGCCGAGCACGATCAGAAGCGGCGCGAACGGCAGCGCTTCGATATGTCGCGTCGCGTCGGCCAGCGACTTCAGGTTCAGATAGTCGCCGAGCGGCGTCCAGTGCCACAGGCCCGCGACGATTACGACGACGAGCGCGAGCACGCCGAGCGCCGCATAGCGGCCGATCAGCGGACGCGTGCGTTCGGCGGGCACGAATTGATCGACGAGTTTGTCGGCGGCGATCGGCGTTTCGGGATCGATCAGCGCATCCGGAGGAATCAGTTGGTCGAGTTCCGGCGACACTTGCGGATCGAGATCGACGAGCGTGCGGTGCGANGCCGTCGAACATCGAATGCACGTCGTGGAAAGGCTGATAAGGCGCGCCGTTCGCATCGCGGCGCAGCGGATCGTCGGCGGCGTGGCGGGTCGTGTCCCAGCGCGAACGCGTGAGATCGAGTCCGCCGACGAACCCGAGGCGATCGTCGATCACGACGATCTTCTGATGCTGCGATCCGCCGAGCGGATGCTTGCCGTCCATCTGAAACGCGATGCGCCGATGCGTGCGCCATCCCATCTTGAAGACGGGCAGCCATTCGCGCTCAAACGCGTAGAGCATCGCGAAATCCCACGCGAGAATATAGATGCGCAGGCGCCGATTCCTCGCGGCGACCGCGTGCAGAAAATCGCCGAGCGCCTCGGGCAGACCGTCGTTGGATCCCTCGGGCGTGAGCTTCATGCGGCTGTCGATATCCCAGCCGAGAATGAACACCGTACGCTTCGCGCGGCCGATCGTTTCGCGCAGCACGCGAAAATAGTCCTCGCCGTCGATCAGCAGGCTGAAGCGATCCGCATGACGCACGCTAGCGCAGTTGCATCCCGGTTCGAAGAACGGTTCGTCTTTCATGCGCGAGACACGCGCGGTATCGCGCGCGATCGATGGACGGAACGGACTTTCATCACGATATACAAATGAGCGTTCGCATTGCGTCAGCAGTTTGCAAGCAGCATGCCCGCGCCGGCGTTTCAGTGTTACGGTTTTACGCTGCGACGCACGGCGCATCGATATCGGGCACTCAAACGGAACGCACAAGCGATGAACGAATCCGGTGATGAACGCGCGGGACTTGCCGCGTCGCGGCGGCGTCGGTGGTCGTCGGCGCGATGACGGGCGCGCTCGGCGTGGCGTTCCGCTTTTCGCTCGAACGCACCGATGCCTGGCGCAATGCGTTCGTCGCCTGGGGACATGCGGGCCACGATTACGCGATCGTGCTCGTCGTCGCGAGTGCGGCTGCTTGCGCCGCGCTTGCCGCATGGCTCGTCGCGCGCTTCGCGCCTGAAGCGAGCGGCAGCGGCATCCCTCATGTCGAGGCCGTCCTGAGCGGTGCGTTGCCGCCCGCGCGTCTGTCGCTGATTCCTGTGAAGTTCGTCGGCGGCGTGCTTGCCATCGGCGCGGGGCTCGCGCTCGGCCGGGAAGGTCCGACCGTACAGATGGGCGCTTTCGTCGCGCACAGCATCGGCCTCGTTTTCCGGCGCGAGGCGCGGGACTCGCGACCGCCTTCAATGCACCGATCGCCGGCGCGGTCTTCGTGCTCGAAGAACTGATGCGCCGCTTCGACACGCGCACCGCCACCGTCGCGCTCGGAGCATCGGCGTCGGCCATCGCGGTGGCGCGCCTGTTGCATGGCGATCTGCCCGACTTCCATCTGCCCGCGCAGCCGCTGCCGAGCCTCGGCACGACGATCGCGCATCTCGTGCTCAGCGCGATCCTCTGGACGCTCGATATCGCCGATACGCTCGTGCAGAAGCCCTCCGTCATCCGTGCGACGATTCGCGCGGGTGTCGTCGGCGCGCTCGCGGGATTGCTGGCCTGGTTCGCGCCGCATCTCGTGGGCGGCGGCGATGCGCTCGCCGAAAGCGTCTTGCTCAGCGCGGGCGGCATGGCAGCGATCTTTCTGCTGCGCTTTGCGTTCGGCCCGCTGTCTTACGCAGCAGGCACGCCGGGCGGACTGTTCGCGCCGATGCTCGTGCTCGGCGCGCAAACGGGTCTCGTGTTCGGACGCTTCTTCATCGCCTGGTTCCCGTCGTTCGCGCCCGCGCCCGGCGATACCGGCAGCTTCGCCGCCGTCGGCATGGCGGCCTTCTTCACTGCCGTGGTGCGCGCGCCGCTGACGGGCATCGTGCTCGTCATGGAGATGACGGCGAGCTTTTCGCTGCTGCTGCCGATGCTCGCCGCATGCTTTACCGCGATGACCGTGCCGGCGCTGCTGCGCTGCCCGCCCGTCTACGATCCCCTCGGCGCCCGCGCGGCACGATCGCGCACGCCGGCCTGAACCTCGCTTCTGCGCGCATACGAGCCTTGCGGTAGTCTCGCCGATGATGTGTTCATCGTGGTGCCGCCGTGCGCACGCGGCATACGCGGCATCTTTCGCAAGCGTCATCGGATATCACAGAGGACATGCAATACAGAGGACATGCAATGGAATTCCGACATCTGGGTAAATCGGGCTTCAAGGTTCCCATTCTGAGCTTCGGCACCGGCACGTTCGGCGGTCAGGGCGACTTCTTCAAGGCCTGGGGCGAA
>JAQFVI010000431.1:0-4064 GCA_029439495.1 Caballeronia sp. BR6202001590007 | reverse complement strand
CCGACGTCTACTCGGGCGACGCATCGGAATCGATCCTCGGCGAAGCGCTGAAAGGCCGCCGGGACCAGGCCATCGTGTCGACGAAGCCGACCTTTCGCTTCGACAAGGATCAGCCCAATAGCGTCGGTTCGTCGCGCTTTCATCTCATCGAAGCGGTAAATGCATCGCTCAAGCGTCTGCAGACGGATTACATCGACATCTTCCAATTGCATGGCTTCGATGCGAAGACGCCCGTCGAGGAGCTCGACGATCTCGTGCGACAGGGCAAGATCCGCTATACGGGCGTGTCGAATTTTTCGGGCTGGCATCTGCAGAAGTCGCTCGATGTCGCCGATCGCTACGGCTATCCGCGCTATGTCGCGAACCAGACCTACTATTCGCTGATCGGCCGCGACTACGAATGGGAACTGATGCCGCTCGGCCTCGATACGGGCGTCGGCGTGGTCGTGTGGAGCCCGCCCGGCGGGGGCCGCCTGACGGGCAAAACCGGGCGCGGCGAGCCGCTGCCGGCATCGAGCCGCCTGCACAAGACGGCCGAAATGGGGCCGCCGGTGCCGGACGAGTATATCTGTACCGCGTCGTCGATGCGCTCGACGCGATCGCCGCCGAAACCGGCAAAACCGTGCCGCAGATCGCGCTGAACTGGCTGTTGCAGCGTCCGACCGTGGCCACGGTGCTGATCGGCGCGCGCAACGAGGAACAACTGCGCGCGAATCTCGGCGCGGTGGGCTGGAACCTGACGCCCGAGCAAATCAAAAAGCTCGACGACGCCAGTATTCAGCGGCCCGCTTATCCGTCTGGCATCAGCAGGGATTTCAGGAACGCAACCCGTTCCCGGTATGGTCGATGGAGTGACGCGCGGCAGCCGTGGTACCGTACCGGAAAGCCTGCGATTGACTGTACCGGTACTGTACAGACCGTCATCCGTACACTGGGCGAATTCGAAATCGACGTACCGAAATGCGCCATGTCCACTTTTCTTGCCGATGCCTTGCCCGCCGCCGTGCTCTTCGCGCTCGTGACGACCATCACGCCCGCCCGAACAACACGATGTTGCTTGCCTCGGGCGTGAACTTCGGTCTCAGGCGCACTTTGCCGCATGTATTCGGCATCAGCGCGGGCGTCGCGCTTCTGATGCTCGCGGTCGGGCTCGGTCTCTCGCAGGCTTTCGAGCGCCTGCCGTGGCTCTACACCGTGCTCGAAGCTGCGAGCGTCGCCTATCTGCTGTACCTCGCGTGGAAGATCGGCATCTCGTCGGTCGTGCAGATGCGCGAGGGCGAAGGCCGCCCGATGCGTTTTCACGAAGCCATCGCGTTTCAGTGGATCAACCCGAAGGCGTGGATGATGGTGCTCACCGCCGCGACGACGATTTATTTGCACGCGAGTCTTTCGCTCAACGCGGCCCTGATGGCGATGGTGTTCGTCGTGATCGGCCTGCCGTGCATCACGGCGTGGGCGGCGTTCGGCATGTCGCTGCAGCACTTCCTCGCCGAACCGCGCTGGCTGCGCGCGTTCAATCTCACGATGGCGCTGTTGCTGGTGCTGTCGCTCTATCCGATCGTCGAACGGTTCTTCGCCTGACCGTCCTGGCGGTGCCAGGCCTGCGGTGAATCGTCAGATCCATTTATTTCTTCGCTTTTCCACGCCGTCGGACGCGTGCATACTGGTCCCCTGCCGGTGCTTCATCGTGCAGCCCGCTTGCAACAGAGGGCTGCATTTTTCTTCGATGCGAGTTTTTTTCAAACCTTGCTGCTCGACCGTCTTCGGTCTTCATGTCGAGCAATTCCTGATGGCGGCGCTCACCGGCGTGTATGTGCCTTGCTTCTTCGTGGGTTCGCGCCCATTTCGGCGCGGCTTTGAAAACCGTTCTAGGAGTACGCCATGTCTGGAGCCAATCGCCCATCCGGTCCCGCCACGCGCAAGTCCCTCGATCTCGACGATCAGATCGAGCGCGATGAACTGGAGAACAACCTGCCGGATGCGCTCAGCAACGTCGACAACGACGATCTCGACGATGAATCCGACTCCGATCGCACGCTCAGCCGTTAGCCTTCGCTTCGATCATGGCGCGCCTCCCGACTGAAGCTGAAGCGCGCCCGCGACACCGCAATGCCTTTTTTCAGGGTCTTGCGGCGTTTTTGCATGTGCGCGCAGCGATGACGCCATCGATCGCCCGTTGGGCACAGTCGTTGCTGAGTCGGTCGATGTTGCGCGGGACAAGCGCTACATCGACCGATGAGCGACGGCAGCGAAAGCCAGCGTGCAAATCGACCAACCAACCGTACTTCCTGGGAGGCCTCATGCTTCGTTACGCTGCCATTTTCTTTATCATCGCGATCATCGCGGCCTTCTTCGGCTTCGGTGGCATCACGACGGGCGCGGCGGAAATCGCCAAGATCCTGTTCTTCATCTTCATCGTGATCTTCCTCGCCACCTTGCTGCTGGGCGTGTTCAGGCGATGACGCGTTTCAATGCGCGCTTTCATGCGCACGTCGATGCGCTCCAGCGCGAACGCCATCGGCAAGTCACGCTGAAAACGCACGGGCCCGTCGCCCGCGCGTTTTTTTCATGGGTTGAGCCGGATCATCTCGCCGTGCTTCAGAACCGTGAACGCATCGGCGGGCAGATCCGCTTGCTTCACGGCGTCCGCGAGCAGACGCGGCGGTTCGTCGAGCGGATCGTCGGCGAGTTCGAACACGCTCCAGTGAATGCCGATGGCCTTCTTCGCGCGCACGTCCTTGAAGATGCGCACAGCCTCTTCCGGATTGACGTGCTACGCGCCCATGAACCAGCGCGGCGCATACGCGCCGATCGGAATCAACGCGAGATCGAAGCCGCCGAAACGCGCGCCGATATCGCGAAAGTCCGGCGAATAACCGGTGGTGTCGCCCGAGAAATAAAACGAGTAAGGGTACGCTGCGCCTTCGGGCGTCTTCACGACCCAGCCACCCCATAGTGTTTCCGAACGATCGAACGGCGTGCGCGCCGACCAGTGCTGGCTCGGCACGAACCAGACATCGAGCCCTGCTACGTGCGTCTCGTCGCTCCAGTCGAGTTCCTCGACCTGAGTAATGCCGATGTCGTTCATCCACGACTTGATGCCGAGCGGCACGAGGAACGAGGAAGCGCGGCGGGCCACCCGCCTGCGCGTTGAGCGCTTCGACGCTTGGCCGGTCGAGATGATCGTAATGACTATGCGAGATCAGCACGACGTCGATACGCGACAGTTCGGCGAGCGTCAGGCCGGGCGACACCTTGCGCTTGGGCCCCGCGAAAGAGACCAGCGAAGCACGTTCGGAGAACACCGGATCGCACAGGATGTTAACGCCGTCGATCTGCAGCAGCGCGCTCGCATGACCGATCCATGTGAGCGTATTCACGCTGCGATTCGCCTTCAGTCAGGCGATATCCGGATGCACCATCGGAAGCATAGCCGTTCGCAGGCGGCTTCGGCAGGCCCTCTTTCCAGCGTTCCCAACGCCACTTGAGCAGCGACGCGCGCGGCAGGTTGTTGTAGTTGTTCTCGAACACGCCCGATGCATTGCGGCGCGCGTGATGCAGCGGCTGAGGTTCGGCGGGCATCGCGGTTTCTTCGCTGCGCGCAACCGTGCCGTTCGAACAACCGGTGATGACCATGAAAGCGAGCAATGCAGAGAAGGGACGGAAACGGCGCATCGGTCGGAGTATCGATTGACGGGTTGAGGTCACGGCACGCTGTTTCGCCACACGCTTGTCGACGAGACTCGGATAGATCGCGTAGTTCATGCGTGCTCCCTGTCGCTTCAGTGCGACGCGGATTGCCGCGCGCCTCGATGACCTTCAGATACAGCATCGCGGGTTCGAGGCATCCTCCCGTCGACAACTGACCGACCGTCTGCCGATAGAGCTCCTGCCACGGCGTTTGCGACGCGGGCGGCGCGAACGACGCATCCGCGCGGCGGCGTTCGAGTTCGGCGGCATCGACCAGCACATCGACCGAACGCGCATTCAGATCGACGCGGATCGTGTCGCCCGTGCGCAGCAGCGCGAGCCCGCCGCCGACCGCCGCCGACCGCCGCCGACCG
>JAQFVI010000430.1:3279-13949 GCA_029439495.1 Caballeronia sp. BR6202001590007 | reverse complement strand
CTTTCAAGCGCTGCAATTTGCGCCTCAGGCTCCACGCCTAAGAGTGCAACTCGAACTGAAATTTTGAACTTCAGGGACAACGGATGACGTTTCAATATTGGGCGAATGACTTCGGCAAACCGGTCATCACCAAGATGTCGCTCAGCGGCCCGTGACAATACAGAATCGAAAAAGTGGTGAATGCGTTCATCTGGCTCACCCGGCAGCGTCTCGAAAATCTGCTCCAATATTTCGATAGCGGCTGGACCTGGCGCATCGACCCCCTGAGAAAATGCAGAGCGTCAAGCAGTGGAGGCCGTCCGCTCGCGACTCCAGCTTTCCAGCAAAAGAGCATTAGGTCAGAGACTGCGACAGGGTCGTCCTTGGCAAGCGCTCTACACCAATCAGGCAAATTACCTCCACCGTCAACCATGTAGAACGCAATCAAGCTTCGGCGAACTTCGTTCGGCCAGGCGCTTGATGATTGCCCACCTTCGTGGAGAAGCTTAGCCGCCAGAAGCGCAGGAAAGCCAATTGTGAAGACCTTCCCTTTCGACGTCCAGAGGTCAAGGATTTCCTCGAGGGATGGCAAACGTCCGTTCGAAACAATTACCTTCAACCCTTCTACCGCATCGCGAACGTCCTTTTCATCCACAACCAACAACTCGGCAACACGCGCAAGCGGCGTTGCGCCGGGCGTGTCGTGATACTCGCTTTGATAGACCATCGCCACCTGGCGTAGCAGCACCAGTTCGCCCTTTCCCTTCATGAGGGCTGGCAATAGGGGCACAATGTCTGAGTGTCTCTGTATGCGTTCATCAGAGCAACGTGCCTCTTGCTCCCGCTTGTAATCGAACTCTCGCCGCTGCCATGAATCGAATCCCCATGCGGTGTGGGCGATCTTCCAGCGCTCCACCTCCGGCCAAACCTTCCGATTCTCATCCACCCATTTTTCGATATCTTCGAGCGTGATGTCAAACTGGTCTGGGCGATTCATAGCCACGTAAGTCGCTTGGTCGAGGCAATAACGAACAACACGCTCGTCGGTCGACTGCGCACCCATCTTCAAAAGCCACCCATACCAGTCTTGCGGTTGGGAAGCGAGGTAAGTTCGGTCTCTCGAGAGATGTAGGTCGGATTTTTCGCTTGCGCGTTTTCTGGCCAGTTCAACGTGCAACTCGAATAGTCGCCTCTGCAACTCGGGGCGAGCACTTAGCCATTCGCCCATTGCGCGTGCAGTTTCGGTGCCAACTCGCGGAGTGCCATACTTGTCAAGCCCGATGCCCAGCCATTGGTAGAGTCTTTCCGTCGGCGCAATATCCCCGGAATCAGTGACGGCACGAATCATCACTTTCTCTGCAACTTCGCGGGTTAAGTCATAAACTCGCTCAATACTCTCTTCGTCCGTTCGAGCTGCAGGCTCTGCCACCTTGCGCGCAAGAACGTCAGCCGCTTGTGGTACGTCCGCATCCCTCAGCTGCCGATGAAATTCAGAGCCCAGAACATCCGGTATTGTCCGAGGAAGTTCGAGCGTTTAGGCGGGCGACAGTGCTTCAGAATCTCTTCAATCGACAGATTAAGTGCGAGACGTGACAAAGTTCTGCCGAGCAACTCATCATTCGAGTCCTCGACCAAACCAGACGCCACATCGTTCAAAAACTGTCTCGCCGCGCCTATGTCGAATCCGTAGCGTAGCCATGCATTCACGGCCCCTAAACGGACGCGCGAGGAATGGAAAGCGTCTCGTGCGACGCGCTCCAACGCGTCGGTTAGGGTCGGAAAAGTGTCACCGTGTCGAATTGTATCTAAGACACAGTCAAGCACAGCTTCGTGGCTTGGGCGTCGGTCTGCGTCGGCAAGAAGCTCCGCGAACACGGTTGCATGTCGACCGTCCCTAAAGCCCCAAACGGATGCGCATCCCAGTTGACATCGCGAAACCACGGGTCCATGGCCGCAACGTCGCTCAGCGCCCGGAGCAGCCGAGTCTTTTCCGCCGTTGAGAAAGTTTTGACATCACCGTACAGCACGAGGCCCAGCGGGTCGCCCGAGATGAAAGTCTGCCTTTCCTCCGAGCACACGACAGCAGTCCAAGCATAGACACCTCGAAGCGCATCGACCACCTGGAGGTCAGCGCCGCAGATGATTGAAAGTACGCGGCGTATTGGAAGGCCGCCGTGTTCGATCCGTCCGGCGTGTTGTGGCATGTCGGCGAAGCGCCTTTCTGATCGCGCACATCTGATGTCACGCAAGAAGCACGCGATCAAAGCCTGAACTGCTGACGAAGCGCCGTTGCAAGCAAGTCGATGGCATCGGTTGCACGGCCGCCCTGACCGCGCATCAACACGACTTCGTGATCGGCGATCGAAGGCAGATTATCCAGCACCTTCATGTCGGCGGTGACGCACGCGCGATCGAGCAGCGTCACCGCCAGCCCCGATTCGACGCACGCCTTGATGACCTGAGTCGATGCGCTGGCCAGTATCACGCGCCACTTCTTTCCCGCAGCTTCGAGCGCGGACATCATCGCTGCGCGATAGGGACAGGGCTCACCGTAGAGCGCCAAAGGTAAGGCGGCTTCGTCGTCCACTATCCATGTCGCGCTGCCGACCCAGACCGGCGTCGTCACCGTCAACACATCCGATGCCGCGCCTTCGGACGCCGGCTGCACCACGATGGCGAGATCGAGCTTGCCGCGCATCGCCCAGTCGTGAAGCTTGTAGCTGGGCGCGGTCTTCACTTCGAGCACGACGTTGGGCCAACTGCTCGCGAAACCCGGCAGGATGTCGCGAATCACATGGGCCACGTATTCGTCGGGCATACCGAGCACCACGCGGCCTACGAGCGACTTGCCCTGAATCTCGTCGACGACACGATCGTGCGCCGCGAGTATTTCGCTCGTGCTGAGAAGGAGCCGCTTGCCCAGAGCCGTCAACGCGACCGCCTGATTGTCCCTGTCGAGCAGCTTGCCGCCCGCGATCGCTTCGAGTCGCTGTATATGGATGCTGACGGCCGCCGGGCTTCGATTGACGCACTCGGCCGCCGCGCGAAAACGTCCCAAGCGTGCCACCGCATGAAAGGTCCTTAGCAATTCGATATCGAGTACCAGGCTCATGGTTTAACGCCGTTGAATGACGCGGTCAGTATATTTGATTTTCGAATTGACGTCGCGGCGCTAGTCTGGCTGCATGACCAGCACATCCACACTTCCTCCCTGCCCTTCTCGCGTCGACGCATCCGCTCGTGTGCCGCGCATCGTGCTCGAAGCCGCGATGGTCGTCACATGGAGTTCGGGATTCGTCGGCATGCGCTTCTCCGCCGACTATGCGCCAGTCTTTCTGGTCGTGTTGTGGCGATTCATCGCGCTTAGCATCGTGCTCTTTCCATTCGTCTGCCGTGAAATAAGCGGCACATCCGCGCGCAATCTGACTAGACAAGCGATGATCGGCGCACTCGCGATGGCGGGCTATCTCGCGGGCGTCGCAAGAGGCATCGAGCTGGGCGTGCCTGCGGGACTCGCGGCGCTGATCGCGGATTTGCTTCCGGTCGGGACCGTGATCGTCTCCACGTTCATTCTGCGCACACGCAGCTCGCGAACGGTGTAGACCGGCCTCGGCGGCACGCTCGTCGTCGGACACGACGCGCTGAAGCTCGGGCATGCGCCCGTCTGGGCTTATGGCCTGCCGGTCGCCGGCATGATGTCGCTCGCAGTCGCGACGGTCTGGCAGCAGCGGACTTCATCACACTCGCGCAGCCTGAGCCCGTTCGCCATGCTGTGGCTTCAAAGCGTCGTCGCCTGTCCGATCTTCTTCACATTGCAGGCCTCGAAAAATTCGACGCTGCCGCTTGCAAGCTGGGCTTCGTCGGCAGGGCCATCCTCGCGACACTGGGCGGATGCGGTCTTTACTGGGCTTGTCTCAAGCGATCTTCTTCCGCTCGCGTGACGAGCGTGCTCTTTCTAAGTCCGCCCGTCACGCTGTTATGGGCATGGGCGATGTTCGGCGAACCGCTTTCATGGCCGATGCTCGTCGGCACCGCGATCTCGGGCACGGGCGTGTTGCTGATGATGAGATCGGACACGCGCGGCACACATAGCTAAGCCTTCTTGTTCAGCAACTCAAACACGGCTTCGCACGCGTTGGTCCATGCGGCCTGGCCTCCATGTTCCTTCAAGACGTCGAGTCCTTTTGCCGTGAAGGTGCTGGGCGTTGCTATCGATACGTCCACGTCGCGCAGTTCCACAGGCTTTTTATGTCTGGCGTAAGCGACGCAATCCTCGACGCTGCTCAAGGCCAGTTCGCGCGCCTGCTCTTCCGCAAGTCCCTTGCTAACGAACCATTGCTCGATTTCGTCGAAGAGGAAATACCACCATCCGTTCATGCAGGCGCCGACCGTCGCAAGCTCGAAATGATCTTCCTGATCGAGCACGACGAGATTGCCGAACGGCGCAAGCAGATCTTCGGCCATCGATCCTGCGGGATAAACGGCGACCGTCGGACGATTGATTTCGGATGCCGCCGACAGCATCGCGCGGCTGCATCGTTCACTTCGAAACAGCGTGCGAAGCTCGCGAGTCGATACGCCTGCCACCACCGATATCAGCGACTGCTCCGGCCTCAGCACTACCTCCGCGGCAAGTTCTTCGAGTTGCGCCGGACGAACGCCGATCAGCACGACATCGACCGCATCCACGACGTCCTGATTGCTCGCCATCACCCTGCAGCCGAAGTCTTTGGCAAGCGCGTCGGCTCGTTCGCGATTCCTCGGTGCGAGCCATACGTGGATATCGCGCTCGCTACGATACAGTCCCCGAATCATCTTTTCCGTCAGATCGCCGACGCCCAGCACGCCCAGCCTCATGTCTAGCCTCATCGCGTTGAAGAGTGGAAATGGTTTCATGTATGACGCACAGGCGATATATTAAAGAACGGTTGGCACGCGCGTCGGCATGAGGCAAGACGCGTTCGAACGGCCGCACTCGTTGCGAGAACGATCTTGACGAATCGAGAGGATTTCGAAACCGCCATCCGGCAGCTTTGCAGCGCGGCGCAACTGTTGGCGGCAGAGGCTTCGGCGGACGAGCGCATGACCGCCTATCAGTTGCGGGCGTTCTTTCAGTTGCAGGAAGCGCGTCTGCCGACCCGTAGCAACTGGGACACGCCGAACGCCCTGTTGAAGGACACGGCGCACGCCGCGCTGACCATGGCCGGCAGAAAAGAGTTTCTGGCGGCATCCGCGTTGCTCGAACAGGCGCGCACGCTGCTCGGCGGTTAAGGCCGCACGGTTAGGCCATGCGAAGTGGGCGATCCGCTAAAGAATCGCCCGACTTAGATCGATCGTCAGGCTTCCAGCACAATCTGCACTTTCACATCCGTCGGCACGCCGCTCGCGGCTTCCTCGAAGGCCTTGATGCCCTCGGCAAACGGAAACGTGCGCGAGATGAAGGGCTTCACATCCAGCTTGCCCGATGCGATGAGTTGAATCGCGCGGAAAAATATTGGCGTAGCGGAACACCGACTCGATGCGCGCTTCCTTGATCTGCACCGCGACGACATCGAGCGGGATCGCGCGCTGCGGCATGCCGACCAGCACGATGCATCCGCCGGGACACAGCAAGTCGACGATGCCTTCGAACGCCTTCTCGTTGCCGCTCGCCTCGAAGACGATGTCCGCGCCCCAGCCGTCGGTCAGTTCGGAAACCACTTGTTTTACGGGCTTTTCACGAATATTCACGGCCGTCACGCCCTGCACGCCACCGATGAGATCGAGCTTTTCCTGCACCAGATCGCAGACGATCGCGCGGCTGCAGCCGCCCGCCAATGCCGCTAGCGCGCACATCATGCCGATGGTGCCCGCGCCGAGCACGATGGCGACGTCGCCCGGCCGAATCGCCGCCTTCTTGGCCGCCTGCAGGCCGATCGACAAAAGCTCGACGATCGCGCCTTCCGCAAAGCTCACGTTATCGGGCAGCTTGTAGGTGAACGCCGCCGGATGCACGACGAAGGGCGCGAGGCAGCCATGCACGGGCGGCGTCACCCAGAAGCGCACCCTTGGGATCGAGGCACCTTGGGATCGAGGTTGTAGAGGCCTTCGCGCGAGGCACGCGAGGTCATGTCCGGCACGCCCGGTTCCATGCAGACGCGATCGCCCGGCTTCAGATGCGTGACTTCCTCGCCCACTTCCTCGATGGTGCCGAACGCCTCATGTCCGAGCACCATCGGTTCATTGATGACGAAGGGCCCGATGCGCCCGTGCTGATAGTAGTGAATGTCGCTGCCGCAAATGCCCACCGTATGAATGCGGATACGCACGTCGTGCGGTCCAACGACCTGCGGCAGGCTGAAGGGCCACAGGCTGATGCGCTTCGCTTCTTCGAGAACCAGTGCTTCCATGCTCGTTCCTTTATTCGAAGGATGTTTGAGTGCCGATCAATCCGCCTGAAAACCACCATCGACCAGAAGACTCACGCCGCTTACCATGCTCGAATCGTCGCTGAGCAGATAAGCGATCAATTCTTCACGAGCGCTTCATGAGCGGCGACATGATCTACACGACTCTCGGAGAACTGAAGGATCTCGACCTGCGCACCGACGATCTGCAAACCGATGCCAAAGGCCGCATCGCGCTCGGTCTCGTGCCGGGCCTGCGCTATACGTACCGGCCGCAGCTGCAGCGCATCGACTTCGAGGCGAGCGATACGCGCCGCGTGCCCAACGCGCTCGCCAACACGCCCGCGCGGCCGCCGACCTCGCTGAGCGGCACGGGCCTCGTCGTCAACTACGAAGCGAGCGTGCAGATCAATTCGCCGATGCAGTACGGCCTCTATAGCGAGGCGCGCTTCTTCTATCCCGGCGGCGTGTNTACCTCGTGGACGCATTCGGATACGTCCTCGCTCATTACCGCGCGCATCGGCAACACGATCAGTTCATCGCTCTCGTGGACGCGGCCGGTACGCATGGGCGGCGCGCAACTCTCGCGCGACTCCGGGCTGCGGCCCGATCTGATCACCTATCCGGTGCCGACGCTTGCGGGTTCGGCGGTGGTGCCGAGCGCGGTCGATCTGTACGTCAACAACGTGCGCCAGTTCAGCGGCTCTGCGCCGTCGGGGCCGTTCGTCATCAACGCGGTGCCGGCAATCACCGGCGCGGCATCGCCGATTCCTTCACGCTCGAAGCCCACGCAGAGGCGACGCGCGGCGTCTACAACGGCGGCATGGGCGCGCATTCGGGCTCGGCCAGGCAGGCGTCTTCAACCTGTCGATTGCGAGCAGCGCGGGCAACGGCGGCTCGAATCTGGCGCCGCTCTACGTCTCCCGCAGAACGCGTTCGACGGCTTCGCGGCCGTCGGCCCGACCGCGACGGCGGTGCCGCAAGCGCCCGCCACCGGCGGCAGCGGCATGCAGGTTCGGCGGGCTGGCAATGGCACACGCCCGCGTTGTCGATCGATCTGCAGGCGCAGAAGGCAAGCGCCCATTACAGCGATCTCGCGTCCGCCGAAGGCACGCTCGTGCCGCGCGCGACCTACCGCGTGACGCTCGTCGCCGCGCGGTCAGGACGTTCGGCGCATCGAGCACGGCGAGCGCAAGCCTCGTGGGCATCGACGACCGCTATTACGGCAACTCGCGGATCGGTTCGCTCGCCCACACGCTGACGCTGACGCTGACGCTGACGCGCGGCGCATCGCTGTCGGTGAGCGTCTATACGACTTCGGCGAGACCCGCAACACGGGCGTGTTCGCAGCGCTGAGTTTCGCGCTTGGCGGCGCGGCTCAATGCGAGCGTGGACGTCGGCGCGGATCACGGCAAACTGCTCTTCGGCGCATCGGTGACGCGCACGGCGAACTACGGCGGCGGCTTCGGCTGGCAGGCGCAGACCGCGCGGCAGAACGGCATCCAGCAGTCGCTCGGCCAGGCGAACTATCGCGGACGCTACAGCGACCTGCTCGCGACCGCCGCCGATACCGCCCACCGCGTGTACGGCGAACTCGACGCATCGGGATCGATCGTCGTGATGGCGGGCAACGTGCTGGGGGCCGCCGCATCGACGATGCGTTCGCGCTCGTCTCCACCGACGGCGTGTCCGGCGTGCCGGTATTGCACGAGAATCGCGAGATCGGCAGAACCAACGGCGCGGGGCATCTGCTGGTGCCGGACCTGATCGCGTATCAGGCGAATCACCTGTCGATCGATCCGCTCGGCCTGCCCGCCGATACTGCCGTCGGCACGACGCAGCTCAATCTTGCGCCGCAGGCGCGCGCGGGTGTGCTCGCGCGTTTTCCGTTGCAGGGCTTCACCGGCGCGCAACTGCAGCTCGTCGATGCGCGCGGCGCACCGCTGCCGCCGGGCACGGCGATTGTGCATCGCGAAACGGGCAAGAGCTTCGTGGTCAGTTAGATGGCCTCGCCTTCATCGACGATCTGAGCGCGAGCAACACGTTCGTGGCGACGCNCACCTGCCGCGCGGTGACGCCATGAACCGATACGTCCTCGTTCTCATTTTGCTGTTCTGGGATATCGCGCCTGTTCACGCCCAGGTGTGCACGGCGGCGATCTCGGGCGTCACCTTCGGGTCGATCTCGCCCGCGACGGACTCGTCGTCGAGCGCGACCGGTACGGTCACGGTGACCTGCACGGGCTTCGTGCTGAACCTGCCGGTACGGGCGTGCATCAACTTCGGCACGGGCAGCGGCGGCACGAGTTACGCGCCGCGTATCGCGACCGCCGGCGCGGCGTCGCTCAACTACAATCTCTACAGCGACCCGGCCGGCAGCGCCATCTGGGGCTCGCGGATGTCGTCGAGTTACGGTGCCGTCGCGCTCGACGTGCCGCTCGTGCTGCAACTCGGTACGGCATCGGGCTCGGCATCCGCGACCATCTACGGCAAGGTCGCGGCGGGGCAGACCTCGCTCGTCGCGGGCGTGTGGGCGTGTATACGTCGACGTTCTCCGGTGTCGCGCAGGCCGAGATGACGACGCAGCAATACGTGCTGACGCCGCCCGCCTGCTCGACGCTGACGGCAATTCGACTTCGCTCAACTTCACCGTCAGCGCCACCGTCGTCAACGACTGCACGCTCGCCGCGACCAACATCAACTTTGCGTGCTGAGCGGCGCGCGCACGGCCACCGGCACGCTGACCGTCGCCTGCACCAACAACGATGCGTGGTCGATCGCGCTGTCGGCGGGCGGCGGCAGCGGTACGACCCTGACCGACCGCATCATGACTCGCACCGGCGGCAGCGAGAAGGTCCACTACCAGCTCTATCAGAACGCCGCGATGACGACGCCGTGGGGCGACGGCACGGCGGGCACCTCAACCGTCGCGGGCACCGGCACGGGCCTCAAACAGTCGATCACGGTGTACGCGCGCGTGCCTCAACAGACCACGCTGACCGCCAGTACCTATCCGACACAATTGTTGCGACCATCACGTATTGACCGCCCCACGCGGGTTTCAGAGCCAAAGCACAGTAGTCCGGATTGCAAAAGCTTCCACGACACGCGCACCCAAATCTTCAAAAACGAGTCGCATTTGGCATGACCGCACATGCGCGTCGACGAGAACGTCACCGTAACGTGCGGTGCGCGTCACGTTACCCGAGGCGTATCTGTTTCGAAACTGAACAGTCCTTCGCTTCGAAACGCCGCCGTACCCGCCGCAAACGCCCGCCTGCTCAGGGTTTGCCCGCGATCGTGCACCACGATGGCGCCATTCGTATTATCTGGCACGACTCCTGCAATCTCTGGAACGGTCCATAGGGAGGACATACACGCATGAACACAGCAGACATGAACACGACGACGCACGGCGCGCCTGCCACGACCGCCGCGCCGACGTTCGGTCACGCTCTGCGGCGTCGCGTGCTCGACGGTCTGCGGGCCGGAGAGTTCTGCATCGCCTATCAGGGCATCTACCGGGTGGACAGCGGCGATCTCTCGCAGATCGAAGCGCTCATCCGCTGGCGGCATCCGGATACGGCGTGTTGTTGCCGCCTTCTGCGAGTCGTTCAAGGATCCCGAAGTCATCCAAGGATCCCGAAGTCATCCTCGCGGTCACCTGGTTCGTGATGGACACTGTCGCGCGCGCGATATCGCCGCGTGGCAGCGCGACGGCGGCGCGCGTTATCCGGTCGCGGTCAACGTGCCGCCCTCGGTTGCGGGCCCGGCTTCGCCGCGCGCCTGAAAGCGGTCGGCGGAGCGCACGGCATCGCGCCGGACTGCATCGAAATCGAGCTGTCGGAAAGCAAGGATCTCGCCCACTATCCCGGCATGAACGCGATCGTTTCGCGGCTGCGCGGCAAGGGCGTGAACATCGCGATGAACGATTTCGGCACCGGCTACGCCTGTCTCGCCGCGCTCGCGCCGATCGACTTCGGCACCGTGAAGGTCGCCAAGGAACTGCTCAACGATGCGCCCTGCTGCCCGAACGCCGGACTGGTGTTCTCGTCGGTGCTCGACTTGCTGACGCGCCTGAAGGTCGCGGTCGTCGCCGAAGGTGTCGAGACGCCCGCGCAGGCGCAGTGGCTCGCGCAGTGGCCGCATGTGATGGCGCAGGGCTTCTTTCTCGCGCGGCCGGCATTCGGCATCGGCAAGGTGCCGGGCGCACAACTGGCCGATGCCGTCACGCGGCACCGCATGCGGCGGCACGAGCATCGCATGCGTTTCGTGGACGCCGCCTGAGCGAAAGCATATCGATCTG
>JAQFVI010000430.1:0-3269 GCA_029439495.1 Caballeronia sp. BR6202001590007 | reverse complement strand
CCGACCCGATTCTGGCAGCCCTCGAGTGGCCAGAACTTCGCCGGCGCAAGGCAAGCGCCGGCGTTTTTTGGGGCGCGGTTGGCGCCGGCGGATGAGCCTCGGCGCCGTCCCGCTCATACCGCGCGCGTCTCCGGTTCCTCGTCGAAGATCTGAAACTTGCGCATCTTCTCCCACAACACCTTGCGGTTGATGCCCAGATGCTGTGCCGTATCCTGCCGGCATCAGCCGTTAGCATCGAGCGCGGTGATCACGCGGTTGCGCTCGTTCATGTCCCACTTGCTGCGATCGACGAGCGGCTCCGTCCCGCCGTCCGCGGGAGCGGGCTGCGCGTTGCGCGCGAGCGTGAGCAGGCGCTTCACGCGCCCTTCGTCCCATCCGCCCAGTTGGCGCACCGTGACGCCGACGCGCTCGGCCAGATTGCGCAGTTCGCGCACGTTGCCCGGAAAGTAGATGTCGGCGACAGCATCCGCGAGCCAGTACGGCATCTCAGGCAGGTCCGCGAGCTTGTCCGGCGCGCCGCGCTCTTCGAGCGACGGTATCGACAGCTCGATCACCGCGAGCCGGTAATACAGGTCCGCGCGAAACACGCCGTCCTTCACCAGTTGCGGCAAGCTCTTGTTGCTCGCTGCGATCAGCCGGAATTCGAGCCGCACGGGCGTCGCCGAGCCCAGGCGCGTCACTGCCTGATCCTCGAGCACTCGCAGCAGCTTGACCTGCTGATAGAGCGGCAGATCGCCCACTTCGTCGAGAAACAGCGTGCCGCCGTTCGCCTGCTCGAAGTAACCCTTGTGCGCGACCACTGCGCCGGTGAACGATCCTTTCGCATGCCCGAAGAACAGCGATTCGAACAGCCCGTCCGGAATCGCGCCGCAGTTGACCGGCACGCACGGTCCCGCGCCGAAGCGGCTGTGCTTCTCGTGCAGCAGTTGCGCGATGCGCTCCTTGCCGACGCCCGTCTCGCCGTGCAGCAGCATGCTCGTGTCGCAGTCCGCGAAGGTATCGACTTCGTGCAGCAGCGCCTGCATGCAGTCCGCATGCGCGATAAGTTCGTGCGAGGGCCGTGCCTCCTCGCCGTGCGCGCGCAACTGCCGCGCGAACTCGGCGACCATCGCGCGCAATTCCGCGCCGGTGAAATCGAGCGGCAGGACGTGCGAGTAGTCGGCGGGGAACATTGACGTATCGCGCTCGCGCGGCGCGCTGATCGAGGTGCCGTCGGCGCGCAGCACGTCGACGTCGTGGCCAGACATCGCGCGCACGACGATATCCGCCTTGCCTTCCCAGACGTAGACGTCGAGTCCGTCGATCTTGGTGGTGGTCGTTCTCATAAATTCAGTACGTCAGTTTGCGATTCGCCGCAGCTCAGCGACAGGTCGTGAATGGTGCTCACGCCGATCTGCACGCCCAGCACCTGGAGCACTGGCGTGAGGATCGTGTCGAGCAGCGCGAAGACCATCGAGAGCACCGGATTGAGGACGAGAAAGAGCGACGACACGACGCCGCTGAGCAAGCCACCGACGAGCGGCAGCGGCGAGGTCGCGGTGAGCCCGCCGGTCACGAGACTGGTGCCGAGATTCGCCAGCGCGTTCATGAACACGCTGGGCGGCGTCGCCGCATACCAGTAGTCGTCGCTGTTGCCGACGATGCCGTCGAACTGCATGGTCGGCGCGGCCGACTGCGACACCTGCGCCGACACCTTCACGTTCGCCTTCACGGTCAGCACGCCGGGCAGGTTCACGAGCGTCGCGGCCGGCGCGGCGGCGCAGCTCGACGCGCTCAGGTCGGCGACATCCGCGACGCACACGTTGACGATGCCCGGCGCGGCCGCGATGGTCGAATAGCGCTGCGCGGGCGTGCCCTGGCATTGCGTCGACACGAGCCACGCCATGCCCGGCGCGACGTCCACGTAGAGCGGCAGATGGATGGTCGGCGCGATGTCGCCCGCCGAGCCGAACGCCAGCAGATTGAGCGTGCCGCCGACGTTGATCGCGGCCTTGCCCGCCTGCGCGATTTCGGCGCTTACGAGCAACGCGTCGAGCGGACTGATGGTCGCGTTAAGCGCCGACTGCGTGTTGGCGAGCGCGATGCTGAGCAGGCCGCGCGAGCCGTTCACGCTGCCGAGCGCGATGGTCTGCGCGCCCGCGACATTGGCCAAGACGATGGTGCGCATTGCATCGACGGTGGTCGACAGCGAGAGATTCGCGACCGAGGTCGTCTGCAGCGCATTGAGCATTACTTGCGCGAATTGCGCGACCGTCACGTTGGTCGCGAGCAACTGATCGACCGTGCCCGCATTGAGCGCCGCGACCAGATCGCGGATGCGCATGCGCGCATCTGCGAGTCCCTGATACGACGCGAGCGACAAATTCAGGCTCGTGCTGAGCAGCGCGTTGAGCACGTTGTTGAGCGGCCCCGCGCCGACTTTGGCGAGCGTCGTGCCGGTGAACGCGCCGATGTCCAGCTTCCTCGCTACCGCAGTGGCCGTCACCGTGCGTGCCGGGCCGAGAAAGAAGTACGGCGCCGAGCGCGTCGCGACGACCTTCACCGCATTGACCGGCGCTGCGCTCGCCATGTAGAGGTCGGTGGTGGTGTAGCTCGCATCCCAGCATCCGCAGGTCACGGTCATGCCGTTGCCCTGCGCCGCCGCATTGAAGCCGTTGACCGACGCGCTGCCGAGCGCCGCCGTGTTCGCGCGCGTGCAGGCGCCGTCGGCGAGCTGCGAGCATCGAGATCGCGCCGCGCTGATGCCGTGCCCAGCCATGCATCGGACGGCGCGCACCGGCGGCGAACGAAGGGAGCATGCGTTGCTTCATGTCGACGTGTCTCGCGTTGCGCCGCTCAGTCGGCGTCGTGTTGGTTCGCGTCGGGCGGACGTCCGACATCCTCGAACGACGAGCCGTAATGCGTGGGAATCGCGGTATCGAACGATTTCATGTAGCGCTTCCAGGCCGCGCCCGCCTCCACGCCGAGCATCGGCTGCGCGGGCGCGGCGGCGGCGTTGCTTGCCTGCAGCGCGAGCAGCCGTTGCGCCGCGTCGCCGATGGCATCGCCAGCCTGCGCATACGTTTGCCCCGGCAGCATGGCACATGCCATCGCGACGATGCACGCCATCACCGTTCGTCGTTGGTTCCGCTTACCGCTCATTTTTGTTCCCCGAGATGTTAGCGCGAGGCGACGCTCGCGCGCTCGCCGTCCGTTTCCGCACAATAGATCCGCGCTGCGTCTGCGATGTGCGCCGCGTCGTCGTTCTTCGCGATCGCCGCAGCCGCTTC
>JAQFVI010000429.1:31606-48728 GCA_029439495.1 Caballeronia sp. BR6202001590007 | reverse complement strand
TGGGGCGGCCGGACACGAGTGTACGTGTCGCACTAGAATCGCCAGTTTAGAACATTACCCCGTGCCCTCGCCGGGGTGCTGAGTCCGCGCCATGTCGGCTTCCCCCGCTCCTACGGAACTCGCCTGCGATATCTTCTGCGCGGTCGTCGACAACTTCGGCGATATCGGCGTCTGCTGGCGGCTCGCGCGCCAGTTGCGCGCCGAGCACGGCTGGCGCGTGCGGCTGCTGGTCGACGATCTCACCGTCTTTCACGCGCTCTGTCCGCAGATCGATGTCTCGCTCGATCGCCAGGAAGCGGCGGGCGTGCTCATCGAACACTGGCGCGAGCCGCATCATGCGGGCGATGCGCTCGAAATCGCCGACGTCGTCATCGAAGCCTTCGCCTGCGAAATTCCGCACGCATACATCGCCGCGATGGCGCGCCGCACGCGCAAGCTGGCGTGGATCAACCTGGAATATCTGAGCGGCGAGGACTGGGTCGCGGACTTTCATATGCGTCCGTCGCCGCATCCGCGCTATCCGCAGGAAAAGAGCTTCTTCTTCCCCGGACTCGGTGCGGGCACGGGCGGCGTCATCAGGGAACGCGATCTCGATGCGCGCCACGCACGTTTCGATGCGAACGCGTGGTGGCGCGAGCGCGTGGGCATCAACAAGCCCGATCGTGCGACGACCATCGTGTCGCTGTTCGCCTACGAAAACCCCGCCGTCGATGCGCTGCTCGCGCAATGGCGCGATGCCGATGTGCCCGTCGTGCTGCTGACGCCGCAAGGCCGGGTGTCGGGCGCGCTCGCGCGTTTTTTCGGCGTGGCGTCGTTCGGTGCGGGCGCGTCGGCGCGAGCGGGCGCGCTCGAAGCGCATTCGCTCGGCTTCGTCGAACAACCGCGCTTCGACGAGTTGCTGTGGGCCGCCGACCTCAACTTCGTGCGCGGCGAAGATTCGTTCGTGCGCGCGCAGTGGGCCGCGAAGCCGTTCGTCTGGCACATCTATCCGCAAGTGGACGACGCGCATGTGCCAAAGCTCGACGCCGCGCTCGCGCATTACACGAACGGGCTGGACGCCGCCGCGCGCGATGCGATGACGGGCTTCTGGCACGCGTGGAACGGCGCGGGCGCGATCGACTGGGCCGGCTTCTGGCGCCATCGGGCGGCCTTCGAGGCGCGCGCTGCGCAATGGTCGGACGAACTCGCACGCATCGGCGATCTAGCGGGCAATCTGGTTGCGCACGCCAACGCGCGGCTCGCGGCGTGATCCGCTTGCGCATCGTTCCGGCGCGCGGGCATTCGACTTGCCAACGTCCCAAAAACTCAGTTAAAATAGGCGGTTATCCGAGGGGCGTCATGGGTTTTCACTGCGAGACGCGCGTTTTCAGCGCTTCTTCGTGCATCGACTCACGCGCCAACCGAAGCCTCAGACCTCGTAGACAGAAACTTCCGCATGGCGGCAAGCGTTTCGAAAGTCGCCGCCGTCGATCGATTCAATCAGGCACTCCAGCCATTCCTTTCGTACAGGACTCAGTTTTATGAAGACCGCACAAGAACTCCGCGTCGGCAACGTCGTCATGATCGGCAACGATGCCATGGTCGTGCAGCGCGCCGAATACAACAAATCGGGCCGCAACGCGGCGGTCGTGAAGATGAAGTTCAAGAACCTGCTGACCAACGCCGGCATAGAAACCGTCTACAGGGCGGACGACAAGTTCGACGTCGTCGTGCTCGACCACAAGGAAGTGTCGTACTCGTACTTCGCCGATCCGATGTACGTCTTCATGGACGCCGACTACAACCAGTACGAAGTCGAAGTCGAAATGATGGGCGACGCGCTCAACTACCTCGAAGACGGCATGGCCTGCGAAGTCGTGTTCTACAACGAGAAGGCCATCTCGGTCGAACTGCCGACCACGCTGGTTCGCGAAATCGTCTACACGGAACCGGCGGTCAAGGGCGACACGTCGTCGGGCAAGGTCCTGAAGACCGCCAAGCTCAACACCGGTTTCGAGCTGCAAGTGCCGCTCTTCTGCAACATCGGCGACAAGATCGAAATCGACACGCGTACCAACGAATATCGCAGCCGCGCGTAAGTTTTACGCGGTTTTGGCCGCGTCTGACAGACCGATATCACGTCGTTCCGTAAGCTTCGAGAAAAGCGCCCCATCGCGGGGCGCTTTTCTTTTGCGTGAATTTTTTGACAAATTCAGGCAAACTTTACCGTTCGTACCCCGCTTAATTGAGCCGTCCCGCGTATCATGAACCGACGTATGCCCCGCCGCACGGTCATTCATCGGAAAAATCAACTCACTGGCATGAATCGTGCTCGCTAAGCATCATGCGGATTCCAGGACCGACATGCGAAACAAGCGTTTCTCTGTAAGCCGAACGTGGGCCGTTGTGGCGTGTGCGCTCGCGAGTTCGGTTTGGATCGCCGGCTGCAAGTCGACGCCGGATGCCGGCGCTTCGGCAGCGCGACCCGCCGTGTTGCCGACGCAGTTTGCCGCGGCCGACGATGCGATGCTCGCGATGCGTGTGAAATCCGCGCTCGCGGCCGATCCGGAACTGAAGCCGTTGCGGTCAGCGTCGCGACTTTTCGAGGAATGGTGCAGTTGTCGGGGTATGTAGATTCCGAGATGTAGATTCAGAAGGCGATCACCGTGGTACGCGGCGTGCCGGGCATGCAATCCGTCAACAACGATCTGACCGTCAGGCCGAGATGAACCGAATCGCCGACTTCGTCCGCGAGAGACAGGACGAACCGCAGCACGCACTCAGTCGCACCGAGCCACTTCAATAACCAACCAATAACCAACAGCGCAGGACGAAGAACACACGCAGCGGGACTTCACGCGTCACGGGCATCACTTGCGGCGCCGCGCAGTCGAAGTCCCGTCCACGAGCGCCCGAACTCCCTCCGTGTCTCGCCCTCAGCGGCGAGGCGCGCGGCGACGGCGGATTACAGTCCACTTTGATATGTTGTGTCTGCCATGCCACACGCACTGATTGTCGAAGACGATCCCAATAGCCTGTCCGGCCTGTCCGCGATCCTGACGGCCGACGATTTCACCGTCGACACCGCGACGATGCTCGCCGAAGCGCGTGCCGCGCTGTCGCGCTTCATTCCCGATGTCGTGCTGATCGACCTGAATCTGCCCGACGGCAGCGGTTTCGATCTGTTGCCGAGCCTGCCCTCGCACGCGCCCGACGGCGCGCTTCCGGTGATCGTGATGACCGGCAACGCGACGGTCGAGAGCGCGATCGAAGGCCTGCGCCATGGTGTCTGGGATTACCTGCTTAAGCCCGTCAATATTCCGCGTTTGCGCAGCCTGCTGGCGCGCATTCCGTCCGCGTCCTTACGAACTGACCGAGGAAGTGCAGGCGTTGCGCACGACGCTGCGCGGTCTCGGCCACTTCGGCGACATGCTTGGCCGCAGCGGCCGATGCAGCACGTCTACGATCTGATCGAACACACGGCGCCGACCGAAGCTGCCGTGATGATCTGCGGCGAGCCGGGCACCGGCAAGAGGATCGCCGCGCGCGCGATTCACCATCTGAGCCGCCGCCGCAAGGACCCGTTCGTCACCTTCGACGCTTGGCCGCGCGACCCGCAGCGCTCGATGGAAAGCATGCTGTTCGGCCACGAACGTAATGCCTACGCGGACGCGGAGAATCGCGAGCCGGGCCTGCTCGAACAGGCGGGCGGCGGCACGCTGTTCCTCGACCAGATCGATTCCCTGCCAGCCGCACAACAGGAAGCGCTGCTGCGCTCGCTCGATTCACAGACCTTCATGCGCGTGGGCGGCAGCAATCGCATCATGACGGACTTTCGCCTGATCGCGGCATCGCGCACGGCGGTCCGTGATGCGGTGGCAAGCGGCGCGTTGTGCGAGGACCTGTTTCAGCGGCTGTCGGGATCGTCGATCATGCTGCCGCCGCTGCGCGAACGCAACGACGACATCGCACTGATCGCCGAAACCTTCGTCGACGAACTGAACCGCGAAAACCACATCGCCGGCATCACGAGCGGATCACCCAAGCGCGTGAGCCTCGCGTTCCTGCGCGAATGTCTCGCGAACGAATGGCCCGGCAACGTTCGCGAACTTCGCGAACGCGTGCGTCGCGCCTATCACGCGTCGGGCGAAACCATCGAAACGTTGCGCGTCGACGAGCAAGGCAGCGTCGGCAGACGCGGACTGAACGGCAGCAGTGTGCAGGTGACCGTGGGCACCGCGCTCGCGGACGTCGAAGACATGCGATTCGCGCGACGCTCTCGAAGCGGTCGGCGGCACGCGTCATCGCGCGACGACGCTGTTCGGCATCAGCCCGAAGACCGCTGTACAACAAGCTGCAGCGGATGAAGCTGGAATCGTCCTGACTCGCGGGGCACCCCGCCCCGCCGCCTCGCGCTCAGTTGAAGACCGGTCGACAGTCCCGCGAATTGAGGAACGCCTCGATCTCGACGACCGGTCGGTTCAACACCTCGGCGAGCCGGTCCGGGCTCCAGAAATTGTTGTTGATGAAGGCCCTTTCGTCCGGGCTGAGCGCCGATGTCTGCACCGGATGCCCGCGTGCCCGCTGTCCTTGCGATCCACCAGCGCATGCGTCAACGCGTAGTCATGCGATAACGACGGCGCACCTTCGATGCGCGACATCGCTTCGCCTAACTGCGGATCGACATCCGCCGACAGCGGCGC
The DNA here is from genome assembly GCA_029439495.1 of Caballeronia sp. BR6202001590007. Classification (GTDB taxonomy): domain Bacteria; phylum Pseudomonadota; class Gammaproteobacteria; order Burkholderiales; family Burkholderiaceae; genus Caballeronia. Next base: position 44,046 of record JAQFVI010000429.1, on the reverse strand, counting down.
GGGCGCGGCAACATGCACGGACGCCGCGCCCGGCTTCGCCAGCAAATGGTTGTAGAGCTTGCCTAGCAGATCGCCCATCGCGCCCTTGCCTGCGCTCAGCGGATCGATGTGTCCGAGAAAACCATCGCCCGCTTTGCCGAAGCGCGCGCCGAGCATCCTGCCGGCTGTGCCCGCGCCGATATCGATGAAGGTTCGCGCCGTGTCGCTCATCGGGCTCGTCTGGCAGATCTGGTTGGTCAGCAGGTTGACGCCCGGCAGTATCCCCGTGAAGAAGCGGCACGCGCCTTCGTCGAGTTCCTGTTTCCATACCGGCGGCGGAGGCGAATACGCTGCTGCGAACTCGTGATAGAGCGGTCCGCCCGGATCGCCCTGCACGTTGATACGGCGCATGCCGGCAACCATGCGGCTCTGCGCATATTGATACTCGTCGAGCAGAACCTGACCGTACTGCGAGTTGGGCAGCGGAGGCGACTTCGCGAAGTCCGTATAGCGCTTGAACGGCGGCAGCGCGGGACCGGGCGGCAAGCGATGTGTATCGGCGCTGGCGGCGGCGGTATCGCGTTTTTCGAGTTCGTCTTCCCGTGACTTCAGGTCGGCGAACTGCTCTGGGTGATGCCGGTATTCATCGGTGAACGCGCGCGTAACGCATCCTTGAAGACCTGCGAGCCGAAGTTGACCGCACGCTGCCCGCCGAAGGCCTGCTCGCCTTGCAGGCCTTTCGCGTAGTCGAGCGACTTGTGCACATCCGCGACCACCTGTTGCCACTGCTTGTCGCCCTCACCGCGCGCCCGGTCGATGCTCTGCCCAATGCGCTCCTGCAATCCCGCTCGATAACGCGCGGCATTCGCGATCGCGGTTTCCCTCGCTTCGGGCATGCGGGCCTGCTCGAAGTCGAGCCGATAGTCGTCGAGCCGCTCGACCTGCTTCTGCCCGTCGGCATCGAGATAACCGTAGCCGAACGGACGGTTGAACAACGATCCGGCGTGCAGAACCGGATCGGACATCACGCGCGCGTGCTCGGCGTGGGCTGCATCGCCGACCTGGCCGAGTTGATGATAGATGACCTTGCGGTCTTCCGCGTTGGGCGAATTGCGGTAAGCCGTGGCCAACAGATCACCTCGCCGGTGAACTGGCCGCGCTCGCACTCGGGCAATGCACCGACCGATGCCGCCAGGGACGGCATGCCCTGCTCGAACGCGCAATCGTATTCGGGATAGCCGCGCGTGGCAACATCGCCCAAGGACGTCGCCTTGAACGCGTTGACCTGATCGCGACGCGCCGATGCATCGTCGTGGTCGTACCAGTTCAGGTCGTCTTCGAGTTCTTCGCGAGTGGCGTCGGGGAAGATTTTGTCGTCGTTAGCATTTGCGCTCGCGTTGGACGTCGAAGGCTGGAGCGCATCGAGCGTCGAAGTCGGCGACGCACGCGGCTCGTCTAACGCTGGCGGCTGATCCACCTCGTCGGCCTGCTGCGCGCTGTTCCGTGCCGCATCCGTCGAACCGTCCCGCGCGGACTGATCCGGCGCCTCCGTTCGATAACCCGTGCCTGCATCGCCGATGCCGCTGACCTTCGCCATGATCGTGCCTCGCTGAGTGAATGAACGTGTGCGTTCATTCGACTCCGGCGAGGTAGTAACGCGTCATCGGCCGAAGCGTCGGCCAGCGTCAGACGCTCAGGTTTCGCACCAGATCGCGCGCCGCCACGTACTCTGGCTGATTCTGCAGCTTGCTCCAGCGCAGCGCCTTGCCGCGCGGGCGCATCTGCCGGATGCGCTGCTCCGACACCTTCGTCGGCGTGAAGCGCAACTGCTCCAGCACCTTGCCCGCTTCTTCCGGCTGGTTGCAGATCAGCACCATGTCGCAGCTGGCGCTCAGCACAGCCGTCGCGGCTTCGGTGAGCGTGCCGCCCGCGGCGCGCAGCTTCCATCGACAGATCGTCGCTGAAGATCGCGCCGTGAAAGCCGAGCCTGCCGCGCCGGATGTCCTGCAGCCAGACGCGCGAGAATCCCGCCGGCTTGTCGTCGACCTGGGTCTAGATCACATGGGCCGGAATCACCGACGCGAGCGACAGGCCGAGCCAGTCGTAAGGCTTCACGTCCGCGCCGAGGATCTCGTCGAGCGGACGGTCGTTGGTCGGCAGCACGACATGCGAATCCGTGGACGCGAGTCAGCGCGACGAGTTGCGCGCGGTCCGTGAAGTGCCGCGCGAAGAGAATGATGCCGCCGGTCATCGGATGCGTGAGGCGATCGATGTCGGCGTCGGTCAGCGTCGTGCCGGCCACGTCTAACATCACGGGGCCGGGAGTGCGTTTCATAGGATTCAATTGGATTCTTCGAGAGGAGAGTGAAGGTCGGGCACTTCGGCGATCACGAACGACACCGCGTAATCGCGTTCGTCTGTGACCGTCACCTTCGCGGTGATGTTCCGCGCATCGAGCCAGGCCTTCAGTTCGCCCGACGCGACGCACACGGGCTTGCCGCTCGGCTCGTTGAGCGTCTGCACCGCGCGCCAGGTCATCGGCCAGCGCATGCCGAGGCCGATCGCCTTCGAGAACGCTTCCTTCGCCGAAAAACGCGTGGCCAGAAACGCGAGGCCGCGTACTTCGGAGCGTGCCTTGCGCGCGTGATAGATGCGCAGTTCGTCCGGTCCGAGCACTTTCTCCGCGAAGCGCCCGCGCGTGCGCTCCATCACGCCCGCGACGCGGCTCACCTGCACGAGGTCGGTTCCGATGCCGTAGATCGCCATGATGTCAGGCGTTTTGCGCCGCAAGCCGCGACGCGATCATGATCGCCTTCATCTCGCGTACGGCGTTGTCCCAGCCCGCGAAAATCGCCTGCGCGACGATCGCGTGCCCGATGTTCAGCTCGACGATGCCCGGCAGCGCCGCGATCGGCTGGATGTTGGTGTAATGCAGTCCGTGTCCGGCGTTCACCTTGAGCCCGAGCGAATTGCCGAAATCGACGCCTGCCGCGACGCGCTCGAATTCGCGCTGCTGCGCGGCCTCGTCGTGCGCGTCGGCGTAAGCGCCCGTGTGCAGTTCGATCACCGGCGCGCCGGCTTCGTACGCGGCGCGAATCTGCGTTTCGTCGGCGTCGATGAAAAGCGACACGCGCGATCCGGCATCCGCGAGCTGGCGGCACGCGGCCTTGACCGCCTCGAAATGGCCCGCAACGTCGAGACCGCCTTCGGTCGTCAGTTCCTCGCGCTTTTCGGGCACGAGGCAGACGTCGTACGGCCTGATCTCGCACGCGATGTCGAGCATCTCGCGTGTGACCGCGCATTCGAGATTCATGCGCGTCTTGAGGAGCGGCCGCAGCGTGCGCACGTCCGAATCGAGGATATGGCGCCGATCCTCGCGCAGATGCAGCGTAATGCCGTCCGCGCCCGCTTCCTCGGCGGCGAGCGCGGCGCGGATCGGATCCGGATAGGTCGTGCCGCGCGCGTTGCGCAGCGTGGCGACATGGTCGATGTTCACGCCGAGATCGATGACGTTCGCGGCCGAAGTGAGAAAGAAGCTCATAGCTTTTGCAGGTCAATCAGTATCTGACGGGTGGCGAGCGGCGTGCTACCCAGGTGGTGGTTCAGCAGGAAGCGCATCAGCGTCTTGCTCTGCGATGCGGTTTGCGGATGCGTGTAGTCGTCGCGCTCCATGTCGATCAGCGTCTGGCCGGCGATGACCGGCCACTGCGCCGGCAAATCGTCCGACGCCTCGCGCACGCCGCGATCGGGATCGAACACGTAGCGCGCGCTCGCGACGACGGTCTGACGCGTGACCGTGCGCGTGAGATTCATCGCGTAGCCGGTTTCGCGCAGCAGCACCGCTTCGAACGAGCGCAGCACCTGCACGGCGGGTTCGTCGTGCGCGAGCCGCGACAGCGTCAGCACGTAATGATTGAAGAGCGCGGGATGCGCGTCTTCGCGCGCGCAGAACTTGACCAGCAGCTCGTTGACGTAGAACCCGCACAGCAGCGCATCGCCCGCGAGCGGCAGCATGCCGCCGACCCATTCGGCGTTGGTCAGCGTGTGCAGCTCGCCTTTGCCGGACCACGACAGGCCGAGCGGCTGAAACGTCTGCAGCACACCGCGCAGCGCGGAATGCGGGCGCTTCGCGCCCTTCGCGACGAGCGCGATGCGCCCGTGATTGCGCGAGAACACGTCGATGATCAGACTCGTCTCGCGATACGGATAACTGTGCAGCACGAATCCGGGCTGCTCGGCGACGCGGAAGTCGGACGCGCGCGGCTTTTTCGGCGCACCCGTTACATTCGATGCATCCGACGCGGAAGCGGACGACGGCGCCGCGCGCGGCTTTTTCGCTGTCGCGCGCTCGGTGACATCGTCGAAGTCGTCGCTAGGACGATCGTCGGCGGGCGGGATCATCCCCGCGTCGCTGCTGCCGTCGCCGTCCATGACATCGATCCATGCGTCATTCGTAGCCGTATGCGCGCAGGCCCGTTTCGTTGTCGGCCCAGCCGCTCTTTACCTTCACGAAGGTTTCGAGATACACCGGACCGTCGAACAGCTTCTCCATGTCAAGCCGCGCCTCGGTGCTGATCTGTTTCAGCTTCGCGCCCTTCTGGCCGATGATCATCGCCTTGTGGCCGTCGCGGTCGATGAGAATGGTCGCGAACACGCGCCGCAGCCGCCCTTCCGTCTCGAACTTGTCGATGAGCACCGTGCTCGTGTACGGTAACTCGTCGCCGGTCCAGCGGAACACTTTCTCGCGCAGGATTTCGGCGGCCAGAAAGCGCTCGCTGCGATCGGTCAGATCGTCTTCGCCGTAGATGGGCTCGCCTTCCGGCAGATACGGCTTGAGCACGTCGAGCAGGCGCTTGATGTCCTCGGGATGCTTCGCCGCCGACAAGGGCACGATCTCGCAGAAGTCGCACAGCGCCGACATCTGCTGCATGAAGGGAAAGAGCGTTTCCTTGTCGCCGCCGCGATCGAGCTTGTTGGCGATCAGCAGCGTGGGCGCGCCGGGGGGAATGAGATCGAGCACTTTCTGATCGTCGGGACCGAAGCGGCCCGCTTCGATGACGAACAGGATCGCGTCGACGAACGTGAGCGTGGACGTCACCGCGCGATTGAGCGAGCGGTTGAGCGCGCCGCTGTGGCGCGTCTGAAAACCGGGCGTGTCGACGAAAATGTACTGCGCGTCGCCGATGGTGTTGATGCCCGTGATGCGGTGACGTGTCGTCTGCGCCTTGCGCGACGTGATGCTCACCTTCTGGCCGACGAGCGCGTTCATCAGCGTCGATTTGCCGACGTTCGGCCGTCCGACGATCGCGATCATGCCGCAACAGAAACCAGAGGAAATAGGAGCGTTCATAGATGTGTGCTGCTCGATGAGTGTTGCCGGGCGATGCTCGCGCAGCCGGTGCCGCGCGGTGATGCGTCCTGCCGATGCGCGCGGTCGGCGTCAGTGTCCCGCGTCCGCGCTGGCGCTGCTGCTGCGGCTTTCGATGTTCGGCCCGGCATCGTCGCCCGAGGGCGTATCGCTTGCCGGGCGTTTGTCTTCTTTGGGTGCTTCGGGCTTGCTCGCTTCGGCCTTGGCAAGCTTCTCCGCCTTCTCGGACTTTTCGCCCTTCTCGGGCTTGTGGATGACCTGCTGCTCCGGCTTGTCCGCCGATGCATACGCCGCCGCTGACGGCTCGACGTGCGTCACGCGGATCACCGCGAGCGGCGCGGTGGCGGCGCGCTCGTCGCCCGACTGCGCTGCATGCGCCTGCTGATGCCGCTCGCGCCGGTCCGGCGAACGCAGATCCAGCGCGCCCTGCACTCCGGTGACGCCGGGCACGACGTCCTGCTCGCTCTTCGCCGCGCGCGAACTCTTGCGCTTGGGCTTGACGCCGAGCGTCGGCGCGGCCGCCATGACTTCGTCGAGCGCCTTCTTGGCCGCGGCCTGCTCGGCCGCGCGCCGGCTCGCGCCCGAACCCGACACTTTCACGTCGAGCTTGGGCACCGTGCATTCAACTTCGAACTGCTGGTTATGCGCGGCACCGTGCGTCGCGACGACGGTATAGGTCGGCAGCGCGATCTTGTGGCCCTGCAGATACTCCTGCAGCAGCGTCTTCGCATCCTTGCCGATGGTGCGCGGGTCGATGTGATCGAGCACCGGTGTGTAGAGCCGCTTGATGACCGTGAACGCGGCGTCGAAGCCGCCGTCGAGGAAAATCGCGCCGAAGATCGCTTCGAGCGTATCCGCGAGAATCGACGGACGGCGAAAGCCGCCGCTGCGCAGCTCGCCTTCGCCGAGCCGTAGACATTCGGACACGTTGAGCGCCTGCGCGATCTCGTAAAGCGACTGCTGTTTGACCAGATTCGCGCGGACGCGCGACAAGTCGCCTTCGTCGAGTTTGCCGAATCGTTGGAACAAAAGCGCAGCCACCACGCAATTTAGAACTGAATCGCCCAGAAATTCGAGCCGTTCGTTGTGCGCGGCGCTGTGACTGCGATGGGTCATGGCCTGGCGCAGCAGTTCCGCATTGCGAAATTCGTACCACAGCCGGCTTTCCAACGGAGAGGATAGCATATCGAGAGTATAACGCGGACGGACAGGCGAACGATTCCTCCCGCCAACCCCGGAAACCGCGTGGCGAAGAAGCGTTAGCCGCGCTTCTTCACGCCGTTTCGCAGCATGTTCTTGTTATGTGAGAACGCCGGCGNATCCAGATGAAGAACGCGCGGCCGACGATATTCTTGTCCTGGACAAAACCCCAGTAGCGTGAGTCCGCACTGTTGTCGCGGTTGTCGCCCATCATGAAGTAATGGCCGGGCGGCACCTTGCAGGTCACGCCTTGCGCGTTGTAGTTGCAGTTGTCGCGGAACGGGAAGTCGTCCGCGCCGATCACGAACGGCGGCACCTGCGGATTGTTGAGAATGTTGTTGGTGCAGCCGTCGAGGTCTTCGGTGAACTGCTTCGCGTAGCCGACGCGCTCTTCGTCGAAATAATCCTGCTGTGCGGTTTCGGGAACCGGCTTGCCGTTGATCGTCAGCTTCTTGTCTTCATAGGCAACGGTATCGCCCGGCAGGCCGATCACGCGCTTGATGTAGTCGACCGACTCGTCCTTCGGATAGCGGAACACGACGACGTCGCCGCGCTTGAGCGGATTGCCGTCGGTGATCTTGGTGTTCGTGATCGGCAGGCGCAGGCCGTAATCGTACTTGTTCACGAGGATGAAGTCGCCGACGAGCAGCGTCGGCACCATCGAGCCGGACGGAATCTTGAACGGCTCGACCACGAAGGAGCGCACCACGAACACCGCGAGAATCACGGGGAAGAAGCTCGCCGTGTATTCGAGCCACCACGGCTGGCGCAGCCGGTCGTCGCGCAGGCGCGCACGCGTCTGGTCGGCGTTTTCGTCGGCGAAGCGCTCGCCGACGCGTTTCTGCTGACGGTCGAATTCGGCGACGGCCGCGTCCGCCGCGCGGCGGCGCTGCGGCAAGAACACCAGTTTGTCGAGCACCCACGCAATACCCGTCACGACGACGAGAATCAGGAGAATCAGTGCGAAATTCATCAATCGCTTCCGGTTGTTATTGGTTGTTGTTTTGGCACTGCGCGGGCGTCACTCGTCCACGCGCAGAATCGCGAGGAAAGCCTCTTGCGGAATTTCGACCGAGCCGACCTGCTTCATGCGCTTCTTGCCGGCCTTCTGCATTTCGAGCAGCTTCTTCTTGCGCGTGATGTCGCCGCCGTAGCACTTCGCCAGCACGTTCTTGCGCAGCGCCGTGATGTTCTCGCGCGCTATGATGTTCGAGCCGATGGTCGCCTGAATGGCCACGTCGTACATCTGGCGCGGAATCAGTTCGCGCATCTTCGAGGCCACTTCGCGGCCGCGATACTGGCTCTGCGAACGGTGCACGATGACCGACAGCGCATCGACCTTGTCGCCGTTGATGAGCATGTCCACCTTGACCACGTCGGCGGCGCAGTATTCCTTGAACTCGTAGTCCATCGACGCATAGCCGCGCGATGTCGACTTCAGCCGGTCGAAGAAGTCGAGCACGATTTCCGCCATCGGGATTTCGTAAGTCAGTTGCACCTGGCGGCCGTGATACTGCATGTTGATCTGCGTGCCGCGCTTGGCCGTGCACAGCGTGATGACGGCGCCGACATATTCCTGCGGCATGTACAGGTTCACGGTGACGATCGGCTCACGCACTTCCTCGATCTTCGGCGGCTCCGGCATCTTGACTGGATTTTCGATCATGATGGTCGTGCCGTCGCGCTGGACGACCTCGTAGATCACGGTCGGCGCGGTCGTGATCAGATCCATGTCGAACTCGCGCTCGAGCCGTTCCTGCACGATTTCCATATGCAGCAAACCGAGGAAGCCGCAGCGGAAACCGAAGCCCAACGCCTGCGACACTTCCAGCTCGAATTGCAGCGAGGCGTCGTTCAGCTTGAGCTTTTCGAGCGATTCGCGCAGCGCGTCGTACTGGTTCGCCTTGACCGGATAGAGGCCCGCGAACACCTGCGGCTTCACTTCCTTGAAGCCCGGCAGCGGTTCGGTGGCGGGACGGTTCGCAACGGTGATGGTGTCGCCGACCTTCGCGGCCGTCAGTTCCTTGATGCCCGCGATCACGAAGCCCACCTGCCCCGCCGACAACTCCGACAGGTTGGTCGACTTCGGCGCAAACACGCCCACATGCTCGACCGGATACTGCGCGCCGGTCGCCATCATCTTGATCTTGTCCTTCGGCTTGAGCGTGCCGTTGACGATGCGCACCAGCATGACGACGCCGACGTAGTTGTCGAACCACGAGTCGATGATCAGCGCCTGCAGCGGCGCCTCGGGATCGCCCTTAGGCGGCGGCACCTTGGCGATCAGCGATTCGAGTACGTCCTCGACGCCGAGGCCGGTCTTCGCGCTGCAATGCGTCGCGTCGGTCGCGTCGATGCCGATGACGTCCTCGATCTCGGCGATCGCGTTTTCGGGATTCGCGGCCGGCAAGTCGATCTTGTTGAGCGCCGGCACGACTTCGACACCGAGTTCGATGGCCGTGTAGCAGTTCGCGACGGTCTGCGCCTCGACGCCCTGCGACGCATCGACCACCAGCAGCGCGCCTTCGCACGCGGACAGCGAACGGCTGACTTCGTAGGAGAAGTCGACGTGTCCGGGGGTATCGATGAGATTGAGGTTGTAGACTTGGCCGTCGCGCGCCTTGTAGGTCAGCGCGGCGGTCTGCGCCTTGATCGTGATGCCGCGTTCGCGCTCGAGGTCCATCGAATCGAGCACCTGGGCTTCCATCTCGCGGTCCGACAGGCCGCCGCACAGCTGGATGATGCGATCCGCCAGCGTCGACTTGCCGTGGTCGATGTGCGCGATGATCGAGAAGTTACGAATATGATTCATGCAGTGCCGCGTTCGGTGCAGATGAAGCGAAAAAAAGCGAAAAAGGCGCACCCTCACACCCGCGGAGCACGCCCTCGAAAATTTGTGGAAAACTTCGCTATTTTAGCCGAAAAGGGGTGTCGTCGGCGGAATTCGCCTTTTGCGCCATTCACTTGCGGCGCGCTTTCAATGCGGCTTCGACGGCGGGCGCATCGAGCCGGTAGTGGCACAACTCGACGCCGTCGAGCGTCAGCACCGGCACGCGTTCGTCGTAGCAGGCCTCGAGCGCGGGATCGTCGTCGATGTCGATCCCGCGCTCGAGGCCGCATTCGTTCGCGATCGGCTCCAGTTCCGCGCGTATGTCCTCGCACATATGGCACCAGGCGCGCCCGTAGAGGATGAACGCGTCCGGTGCCGGCATCGGATGATCTGCCCGCGCTTATTTCCGCGCCGGCACGCGCGGACGCAGCGGCACGAACTGCGTGTTGTCGCCACGGCGCACGAGAATCGCGACCATCTTGCTTGCGTCGAGACCCTGCGCGACTTCCAGGAACTGTTTCGCGCTGGTGATATCCGTATCGCCGATGCGCATGATGATGTCGCCCTTCTGGAAGCCCGCACGCGCTGCTGGACCTTCGACCGCATCGACCTGCACGCCGCTCGCGAGCTTCAGCGCTTTTTTCTGATCGGCCGGAATGTCGCTGACCGCGAGGCCGAGCGAGTTGCTCGCGCGCTCCTTCGGCTGCGGCGCCTTCCTCGGCTCGCTCTTCGCGACCTTGTCCGGCTGCATTTCGGCGATCGTGATCGGCAGATCGCGCGATTGGCCCTTACGCCAGATCGTGACGGTCGCCCGGGTGCCGGGCTTCGTGTCGCCGACCATGCGCGGCAGGTCCGTCGCGGTATCGACGTTGTTGCCGTTGAACTTCGTGATGATGTCGCCCGGTTGCACGCCCACCTTGTCGGCCGGGCCGCCCGCCTCGACGCTCGACACCAGCGCGCCCTGCGCCTTCGGCAAGCCGAGCGAGTCCGCGACATCCTTGGTCACTTCGCCGATCGCCACCGCGATGTGGCCGCGCGTGACCTTGCCCGCCGTCTTTAGCTGATCGGCGACGCGCATCGCCTCGTCGATGGGAATCGCGAACGAAATGCCCATGAAACCGCCGGTGCGGCTGTAGATCTGCGAATTGATGCCGATGACCTCGCCCGCCATGTTGATGAGCGGACCGCCCGAGTTGCCGGGATTCACCGCGACATCGGTCTGGATGAAGGGCAGATAGTCGCCGGTATCGCGTCCCTTCGCGCTGACGATGCCCGCGGTCACAGTGTTGTCGAGGCCGAAGGGCGAACCGATCGCGAGCACCCATTCGCCGACGCGTACCTTGTTCGAATCGCCGATGGTGATGGCCGGCAGGTTCGACGCGCTAATCTTCACGACCGCGACGTCCGTGCGTTCGTCGACGCCGACGAGCCGCGCTTTGAATTCGCGCTTGTCGGTGAGCGTGACGTAGATGGTGTCGGCATCGTCGACGACGTGCGCATTGGTCATCACGTAACCGTCGGTCGACAGGATGAAGCCCGACCCGACCCCGCTGCTCTGCTCGGAGTTGTCCTGGTTGTCGTCGGGCGTGCTGCGGCTGCCGCCCTTGCCCTGATCGCCCTTGTCGCCCTGACTGCCGCCACCGCCACCGCGCGGCGGCTGGCCCGGCATCGGAATGCCGAAGAAGCGCCGGAAGAACTCGGACATGTCGCCTTCGTCGAGGCCGGGCAGCAAGCCGCGCAGGTCGCCGCCGGAGCCGACGCGCGAAGTCGTGCGGATATTGACGACCGAAGGACCGACCTTGTCCACCAGCGTCGTGAAATCGGGCAGCGTCACCGTCGGAACCGCCGCTGCGGCGCTTTGCACGCCCGCGACGAACGGCAGGCAGAGGGCGAACGCCGCAGCCGCGACATACTTGCGCAGCGAGAGATTGCTCATAAGTCGGAGGCTGAGGGGGTTACTTGGAAGGCTTGTATTCTATGGTAGAAGCGAATTGCTGCAACGTGGCTTGCGGCACTTCGCCGAGCAGCGTGATCCAGAAGTCGCCGCGCCGCTTCACCAGGACGTGCGTCGCGCCGTTGTTGCCCGCGCCTTCCTTCTTCGTGCTCTTTTCGACCGGCTCGACGAAGACCGAAATGGCGGCAAGGCCATCGGAGAAGATTGCCTGATCGACGGGAATCGGCGGCTGGCCCGGCTGGCTCGATGCCATCGGACACTGCAGTTGCCGGATCATGCGGAACCCCTGAATGGTCTGCACGAACTTCCAGCCCTGCGCGTCCATATCCACGGGCTGCACGGGCGGCTGCACCGTCGTCCAGCCCGACGACGTGCTGCGCATGCCGTTCGCAATGGACGCCTTATCGATCGGCTGGCCGATTTTTACCTGCGAGAAGGAAAGCTGCTCGAGCACCTGACCGTCCGGATCGAGCGTCTGCGCACGCAGCAGCAGGCCGGTTTTCGCATCGGCCCAGAGCTTGTACGCAAAGCGATAGGCATCTTTCGGGTCAAGTTCGAGCACCTGGCTGTCGACGCCCGCGACGCGGTCGTTGCCGAGCATCTTCGGTTCGTAGACGCCGAGCATCTGTTCGCCGCTCGTCGAGAGCAGCGCCGGAAACGAATCCTTGCTCTGCCGATGCTCGACCACGAGCAGATGCCTCTCCGGCACGAACGTGTACATGTCGTCGTCGTGGCGCAGCATGCGGTGCGGCGCGCCGTCGAGGCTTTCGAGGGATTCGTATTCGCCGTCGCCGCGCGTGGCGACGTGCGTAATGCGCGACGACTGCACCGTCGCGCCGCGCTGGTAAACGAATGCGCCTTCGTAATTCTGCTGTTGCGCCGCATCGTGGATGCGGTTGAGCAGCGTGACGGCCGATTTGCGTTGAGCGGCTGAATCTTGGCTTTGCGCGAACGAACCCTGCGCCGCCGTCAACAACGCGGCTGCGCAGAGCATCAATGCCGCCAGCCGCCCCCAGGAAGATCTTATTTTATTCAACCGCACACTCTGCATCAAATGGATGGCCCTTACTGACCTTGAGTGACGGCGGCCGCGCGGATCAAGGGCATGG
>JAQFVI010000429.1:1708-31600 GCA_029439495.1 Caballeronia sp. BR6202001590007 | reverse complement strand
CGGATGATGTTTGCCTCGACGACCGGTGCGCGCGTGGTCGCGGCCGGCACTGAAGCCATCGCGACGCGCTGCACGTTGTCGACGCCGCTCGTCGCCGCGATCTGCACGCCGGTGTGGTTATCGACGCCCTGCAACTGCGGGACGACGATCCAGGTGAGCGTCGCCGCTGCCGCCGCGACCGCGAAAGCCGGCACGAAACGTCTGCGGAAACCGGCACCGCGCGCCTTGACGCCCGCCGCGACATCCGCCGATACCGCCGGCGCCAGCACATGCGCCTCGACTTCGAAGCGCGCGGAGAACGATGCCATGAAGGCGCTGCTGCGCGCCGGGCTTTCCGCGAGATCGTCGGAAAGCAGCGCGTCGCCGATCAGATGGAAGTCGGACCACGCATCGCGATCTTCCTTGCGTAGATCAGCCAAGAACTGACCGAGATTGCCGATTTCGTCCAGCGATTCGCCGTCCGCGAAGGCGGACATGCGCTCGCTGCGCGACATCGATTGAACTTGAGCCTGCATTTGACTATTTTGCATTGGAACTGACCCCATGATGCTCCCTATCCTTTTGACACAACGCCGTCGTGACACCGCCTGACCCAGATATCGCTTCCCTGTCCCCGCGGTCCGGCTGCCTTACCAGCGCTTGCCTTCGGGAGTTTCCAACAACGGACGCAATTTTGCCGCAATTGCTTCGCGAGCACGGAAAATTCTCGATCTGACGGTGCCGATCGGGCAGTCCATCATTTCGGCGATTTCCTCGTAGCTCAGTCCTTCGATTTCCCGGAGCGTGATGGCGGTACGCAACTCCTCGGGCAGCAGCGCCATCGCAGCATTGACCGTCTGTGCGATCTGCTTGCTCATCAACATCGACTCGGGCGTGTTGATATCCCTTAGTTGGTCGGCATCGGAGAAAGTTTCCGCTTCTTCGGCATCTGCTTCGGTAGAAGTGGGAGCGCGCCGGCCCTGCGTGGCAAGGTAGTTTTTCGCCGTGTTGACGGCAATCCGGTACAGCCATGTATAGAACGCCGATTCGCCGCGGAACTGCGGCAGCGCACGATAGGCTTTGATGAAGACGTCCTGGGCGACGTCCTCGACCTCGGCGGGGTCGCGCACGAGGCGCGAGATCAGTCGAATGATCTTGCGGTGGTATTTGGCGACCAACAGTTCGAACGCGGCTTTATCGCCCTTTTGGACGCGTTCGACCAGCACTTGGTCGATTTCTTTTTCACTCACCTGGGAAATCCGTTTGGCTTTTGGGCTGGTTGCGCGGAGGGCTATTGTAACGTCACCGCCTTCGCGTTATCCCGAATGCGCATCAGCGGTTACAAGCGTTACGGTAGGTCCGTGCGGCGCGCGCGAGATGCCGGAAGGCGTCGGCATCGATGGCGTCACAGGCAACGATCAGCAAGCGCGCACGTCCTCGCTCGTCGATGAAGGACAGCGCGAGCAGCCGTCCGCCGATCTGCGCGCAACCGGCGATGTGTCCGCGACGCGCGCTGCCGTCGCGATTGCGGATCGTGATTTCGTCAGCGCGGGCGTCGATACCGACCGGTTGCCGGCGCATCCAGACGTGCAGCGCGAATAGCAGCACGGCGGCGCACAGCGACGCTGCGACGCCGGCATCGAAGGATCCGGCACGTATCCGGCACGCAGCGGAAAACCGCCGACGCCGCGATGCCGACGAACGCGACCGATGCGCCGAGCAAGAAACGCGACGGCCACATCGCAACGCCGGGTTCCCGATGCGGCCGATCCGCGCACGCGCCCTTTTTCGACGAGCGCGCGGCGCTTAATGATGATGCTTGAAGACGAGCGAACCGTTCGTGCCGCCGAAACCGAACGAGTTCTTCACCGCGACGTCGATCTTCATTTCCCGCGCGGTGTTCACGCAGTAGTCGAGATCGCACTGCGGATCCTGATTGAAGATGTTGATGGTCGGCGGCGACACCTGGTTGTGGATCGCCAGCACCGTGAACACCGATTCCAGGCCGCCCGCGCCGCCCAGCAGGTGGCCGGTCATCGACTTGGTCGAGTTGACGACCGCCTGCTTCGCGGCGTCGCCGAGCGCGCGCTTGATGCCGATGGTTTCCGCGATGTCGCCGAGCGGCGTCGAAGTGCCGTGCGCGTTCACGTAGTTGACCTGGTCCGCGTTGACCTGCGCGTTCTTCAGCGCGTTGACCATCGCGCGGCGGCCACCGTCGCCGTCTTCTGGCGGCGCGGTCATATGGTACGCATCGCCACTCATGCCGTAGCCGAGCACTTCCACGTAAATCTTCGCGCCGCGTTTTTTCGCGTGCTCGTATTCTTCGAGGATCATGACGCCCGCGCCTTCGCCCAGCACAAAGCCATCGCGGTCGGTGTCCCACGGACGGCTCGCCGTCAACGGATCGTCGTTGCGCTGCGACAGCGCGCGCCCCGCCGCGAACCCGCCGATGCCGAGCGGGGAGACAGTCGCTTCCGCGCCACCCGCGATTATCACGTCGGCGTCGCCGTATTCGATCAAGCGCGATGCCTTGCCGATGCAGTGCAGGCCCGTGGTGCAGGCGGTGACCATCGACAGGTTCGGGCCCTTGAGGCCGAAGCGGATCGACAGATGGCCCGAGATCATGTTGATGATCGACGCCGGCACGAAGAACGGCGAGATGCGGCGCGGGCCGCGATTGAGCAGTTCGGTCTGCGTGACTTCGATCATCGGCAGCCCGCCGATGCCCGAGCCGACGACCACGCCGACGCGTTCGGTGTTTTCATCGGTGATCTCGAGACCGGAATCCTGCATCGCCTGGACGCCCGCCGCGAAGCCGTAATGGATGAAGGTATCCATGTGGCGCGCTTCCTTGGCGGGCATGTAGTCTTCGATATTGAAGCCCTTCACCTCGCCCGCGAAACGCGTGGAGAAGTTCGTCGCATCGAACTTCGTGATGTTGGCGATGCCCGACTTGCCCGCGACCAGATTGGCCCAGCCGTCGGCAACGGTATTGCCGACAGGCGAAACGAGCCCAAGGCCTGTAACAACAACTCGACGACGGCTCACGGTAACCCCTTATCCATAGAATGACGAAAAACAAAAGCCACAGCGGCCACAGGAAACCGCCCTGTGTGCCTTGTGGCTGTGTATCAGGATCCGCAGCGACGATGCATCAAACACGTTTGAGCAGCGAGGCTGACGCGTCCGGCTGTCAGGCCTTGACGTTGGCGCGAGCGTAGTCGATCGCTTGCTGAACCGTCGTAATTTTTTCGGCCTCTTCATCGGGAATTTCCATGCCGAACTCGTCTTCCAGTGCCATCACGAGTTCGACGGTATCGAGCGAGTCAGCGCCCAGATCATTCACGAACGATGCTTCGTTCTTGATTTCGGCTTCCGCCACGCCCAGTTGTTCAGCGACGATCTTCTTCACGCGCTGTTCGATATTGTCCATGCAGCCCTCCGAGGGGAAAGTTCAAAAATACGAGTGCGCGCATTTTATCAGGTTTGGACCCGCAAAATACGGCGCGTCAGTTCCATGCTCCGCCGATCACCGCGCCCGACCGAGGGGCGCTCAGAGGCGGTGAACCGGTTCTTGCTGCCGCGCTGGAAAGCGGTGCGCATCGTGTGCCCTTCAAGCATTTTGCGCGCCCGTCCGGCGCGGATATTAAGCGAAAAAAGGCATGTTGCCTATTAAAGCCTTACATGTACATGCCGCCGTTCACATGCAGCGTCGTGCCGGTGATGTAGCCGGCGAACGGCGAAGCAAGGAACGCGACCGCATGCGCGATATCTTCCGGGCTGCCGAGGCGCCCGAGCGGAATCTGCGCGGTCAGCGCGGTGCGCTGCTCTTCCGGCAGCACCTTGGTCATGTCGGTGTCGATGAAGCCGGGCGCGATGCAATTCACCGTGATGCCGCGGCTGCCGATCTCGCGGGCGAGCGCGCGCGTCATGCCCGCGACGCCGGCCTTCGCCGCCGCGTAGTTGGCCTGCCCCGGATTGCCCGACGAGCCCACCACCGACGTGATGTTGATGATGCGGCCGCCGCACGCCTTCATCATCGGGCGCAGCACGGCTCGCGACAGACGGAACACGGCGCGCAGATTGGTGTCGATGACCGCGTCGAATTCGTCGTCCTTCATGCGCATCGCCAACTGGTCCTTGGTGATGCCCGCGTTGTTGACGAGCACGTTCAGCGTGCCGAATTCCTTGACGATGCCGTCGATGAACGCATCGCTCGACGCTGCGTCGTTGACGTTCAGCCCCATGCCGCGGCCTTTCGCGCCAGCTTGCGCGAGTGCCTCGCCGATGCCTGCCGTGCCGCTTTCGCTGGTCGCAGTGCCGATGACGGTCGCGCCCTGCTTGGCGAGTTCGAGCGCGATCGCGCGTCCGATGCCGCGCGACGCGCCGGTCACGATGGCGACTTGATTTTCCAGGCTCATGTTTTCTTCCTTGTTCTGAATCACGCGGCAAGCAGCTTGCGCGTCTCTTCGAGCGACGCCGGAACGAAGATCGAACCGCCGACGAGATTGCCGTCGATACGCTTGGTCAGACCCGCGAGCACCTTGCCCGGGCCGCATTCGACGACGTGCGTGATGCCGTCCTTCGCCATCGCCTGCAAGCTTTCGACCCAGCGCACTGGACCGGCAGCCTGACGCACGAGCGCGTCCTTGATCGCGGCGGGATCGGAGACGATCGCGACGTCGATGTTATTGATCAGCGGAATCTGCGGCGCGCGAATCTCGATCTTCGCAAGATAGTCGCGCAGTTGATCCGAGGCGGGGTTCAGAAGCGAGGAATGGAAAGGCGCTGACACCGGCAGCGGCAGCGCACGCTTGGCGCCCTTCGCCTTGGCCACTTCGCACGCCTTTTCGACGGCCGCCTTCGATCCGGCGATCACGACTTGCGCGGGCGCGTTGAAGTTCACCGCTTCGACGACACCCGCCGACGATGCTTCCGCACAGACTGCGCGCACGGTGTCGTCATCGAGCCCGAGAATCGCGGCCATGCCGCCTTCGCCGACCGGCACCGCGTTTTGCATCACCTGCGCGCGAAAGCGCACGAGCGGCACGGCATCGGCGAAATTCAGCGCGCCGGCTGCGACGAGCGCGGTGTATTCGCCCAGGCTGTGACCCGCGACCAGCGCCGGCGCGAGGCCGGTTTCCTGCTGCCATAAGCGATAGATCGCATAAGCCGCCGTCAGCATGACGGGCTGCGTGTTGGTCGTGAGATTGAGGTCTTCGGCGGGGCCTTCGGCGATGAGCTTGCCGAGATCCTGACCGAGCGCATCGGACGCCTGCTGCACGGTGTCGCGCACGACGGCGTGATCGGCGAACGCGTTCAGCATGCCGATCGATTGCGAGCCCTGGCCCGGAAAAACGAACGCAAATTTCATATCGTCCTCGTTGAATTGGAATGATCCACCCGCGCGCTCGAACGGCGCGCAGCTTGCGGGGACGAAGAGGGATCAGTAGCGAATGACCGATGCGCCCCAGGTGAAGCCGCCGCCGACGCCTTCGATCAGAATGTTTTGACCGCGCGTTATGCGTCCGTCGCGCACCGCGACATCCAGCGCGAGTGGAATCGACGCCGCCGACGTGTTGCCGTGCTTGCCGACTGTTACGACCATGCGCTCCGGCGGCAGGCCGAGCTTGCGCGCCGTGCTCTGCATGATGCGGATGTTCGCCTGATGCGGAATTAGCCAGTCGATGTCCTGCGGCGTCATCTGCGCCTTGTCGAGCGCTTCGACCGCGACCTTCTCCAGCACGCCGACCGCGAGCTTGAAGACCGCCTGGCCGTCCATGTGCAGGAACGCGCTGCCTTCGACCACGCCGCCGTTCACGTTGCCCGGCGTGCAGAGGATGTTCGAATAGCCGCCGTCCGCGTGCAGCGCGCTCGACAGCACGCCCGGCTCTTCCGAAGCCTGCAGCACGACCGCGCCGGCGCCGTCGCCGAACAGTACGCAGGTCGTGCGGTCCTTGAAATCGAGAATGCGCGAGAAGGTTTCGGCGCCGACGACCAGCGCCGTGCGATGCATCCCGCTGCGAATGAAGTTGTCCGCCGTCGCGACGGCGTATGCGAAGCCCGAGCACACGGCCTGCACGTCGAAGGCCGCGCCGTTGTTTTTGATGCCGAGCTTGTTCTGCAACAGACACGCCGTGCTCGGAAACACGAAGTCCGGCGTCGATGTCGCGACGATGATGAGATCGATGCTTTGCGGATCGATGCCCGACGCTTCGATCGCCTGGCACGATGCGTGCAGCGCGAGATCGCTGGTGGTCTGGTCCGGCGCAGCAAAGTGGCGCGCGTAAATGCCGGTGCGCGCGACGATCCACTCGTCGCTCGTCTCGACGCCTTGCGCGGCGAGCCGGTCCGCCAATGCCTGATTCGTGACGCGTTCGGACGGCAGATAACTGCCGGTGCCGAGCACGCGAGCAAAAAGATTGGTTTGAGCCATTATGCCTTCGAGTGTAGCGCTGTACCGGACTCGCCCGGCGGGTTCTGCGTCGGCGCTGCTGCCGCGGCGGGCGGTGCCTGCGTGGCCGCAGCATCGGGCGTACCGTCGCTGCTCGCCGTATCGCGCACGAGCTGCGCTTTCTTCCATCGCACGCACGAGGCGTTCGAGCACGCCATTTTTGACGGCATCATACCCGCGTTTGATAGCCCACTCAAACCCGAAGGCTTCCGAGGAGCCGTGACTCTTGATGACGAGACCGCGCAGGCCGAGCAAGGCCGCGCCGTTGTACTGAGCGGGATCGACGCGCCGCTTGAAGCGCTTGAGCACGGGCATCGCGACGAACGCCATCAGCTTGGAGCCGAGCGAACGGCTGAACTCTTCCTTGATGATGTCCGCGAGCATCTTCGCGAGACCTTCGGAGGTCTTGAGCGCGACATTGCCGACGAAGCCGTCGCACACGACGACATCGGTCGTGCCTTTGTAGATGTCGTTGCCTTCGACGTTGCCGTAGAAGTTGAGCGTGCTCGCGCGCAGCAGCTCGCCCGCGCGCTTGATCGTTTCGTTGCCCTTGATGACTTCTTCACCGATGTTGAGCAGACCGATGGTCGGCCGCTCGCGCCCTTCGATGGCCGACACGAGCGCGTGTCCCATCTCGGCGAACTGCAGCAGATGTTCCGGTTCGCAATCGACGTTCGCGCCCAGATCGAGCAAGGTCGTGTAGCCCTTCTGGCTCGGCATCGCGAAGGCGATCGCCGGGCGTTCGATGCTGGCGAGCGTCTTGAGCACGTAGCGCGACACGGCCATCAGCGCGCCGGTGTTGCCGGCGGAGATGCAGGTCTGCGCTTCGCCCTCTTTGACGAGGTTGAGCGCGACGCGCATCGACGAATCTTTTTTCTTGCGCAGTGCGACTTCGACCGGATCGTCCATGGCGACGACTTCGGTCGCGGCGACGACGGACAGCTGCGGCTCGTCGGTGGCCTTGCACTTCTTGAGTTGCGCGCGAATCGCCTGCTCGATGCCGACGAGCATCAGGTGCGCATCGGAATGCGAGCGCACGAAATTGACGGCAGCGGGCACGGTCACGGCCGGACCGTGGTCACCTCCCATGCAGTCAATGGTTATCTTTACGGTCATGGAAAGCGACGAATTTCAAGCACAAAAAAAGCGGCAGTGAAATGCCGCCTTCTTGTCGTATCGGGAAAGTGTCAAAAGCGTGGCACGCGCGAGCGGCCGAGGACCGGCGACGCGCATGCAGCCCAAGCGATATACGCTTAGTCGTTCTTCGTCTTGACGACTTTCTTGCCACGGTAGTAGCCGTTCGGGCTAACGTGGTGACGCAGATGCACTTCGCCCGTGCCCAGCTCGACTGTCAGCGGCACGCCCATGAGGAAGTCGTGGGAACGGTGCATGCCGCGCTTCGACGGCGACTTCTTGTTTTGCTGAACTGCCATGACTACTCCAGAAATGACTACTCCAGAAAAATTTTGGGAATTCTAACACAGCCCGATCCGCCGACTGCCCGATGCCGTGAGGCCGCCAGGAACATCGGGTACGCATCGCGCTACCGTTTTGATGCGTGCTACCAATCTTTTAGTGCTTCTTGCCGCCGGGGTCGCTCTTGAGCTTTTCCAGAACGGCGAACGGATTCGGCTTCTCGGCTTCGTCCGGCGCGCCGGCTTCGGCGCTCGCGGCACCTTCGGCATCTCTTTCGCCCGTCTCGCCCGCTTCGCCCGAAAGCAGGCTTTCGTGCACTTCGGGACAGACGTTGTGCTTGGGCACGAGCGGCAGAGTCAGCAGCAACTCCTCTTCGATCAAGTCGACGAGATCGAACTGGCGCGAGCCTACGATCACTTCCACTTCATCGTCGTCGAGCGGGTACTCGTCCGCTTCTTCCTCCGTCGCCACGATCCGATACGTTGCATCGACATCGAGATGCTGCGAGTATGGCTGGACAGCGTTGACACATGAGCCATATCGAACCGTGCACCGCGAGGCGCAGATACGGCTGCGGCGCTTCCACGCCGTCATCCTGCAATTCGGGCTGCGTCAAGCCCTCGGCCTGCCAGGTGAACACAGAATCGCGTTCTGGCGCGTCGGCCGGCACTTCGGCTAACATGCGCGGCATCTGCGAGACCCGCAGCGCGCCGGCCGCCTGCCTGCCGCTGTTGGCGAATTCGTAGATGTCGAGCGCGCGCAAATCGGCGGAGCTCACAGGTTTGCCAGGATTCTGAGTCATGTGCGCTCCTGCTTGGCCTTCGTGTTGGTGCTTCCGAGAATGCGCTCACTCAGTATGCACCGCGATACGGCCTCGATGCAGGCGGCTTGCCCCTTATTTGCATCGCGCCGGAAATCGTGCGGACATCGCGCCGGCTTCATCGGTTCGAGATGACCCTTAAACGCTTAACGCTTGAACGAACGTACCAATGAAAAACGCAAAGTCATAGCGGCTTTATTCTTCTTTCGAGTCAAATACTTAAGATCGCGTCTGCGTGTCCTTGTTTTTCCACCGATTTTTGCCAGTTTTCCCTATGCCCGAAACCTCGAAAAAACCGCCGCGCCTGATTCTGGCGTTCAGTTCACCGTATCGCCGCGAATTGCTCGCGCGCTTTCGGATTCTATTCGACGTCGTGTCGCCGAACATCGACGAGACGCAGCTCGCGGACGAGACGCCCGAACGCACCGCGCTCCGGCTGTCGATTGCGAAGGCGCACGCCGCGGGGAGACTCCAACGCGCATTCCGATGCGCTCGTGATCGGTTCCAACCAGGTCGCGACCTTCGACGGTCGCCAGATCGGCAAGCCGGGCACGCACAAAAACGCCGTCCCCCAGCTTCGATCGATGCGCGGCCGCGAAGTCGAGTTCCACGGCGCGCTGTGCCTGCTTGACCACCGCATGGACCGCGTGCAGTCCGCTGACATCGTCACGCGCGTGCGTTTTCGCGACTATTCGGACGAAGAAATCGAAGCCTATCTGTGCGCCGAAACGCCCTACGACTGTGCGGGCAGCGCGAAGTCGGAAGGGCTCGGCATCACGCTGCTCGATGCGATCGACTCGGACGATCCGACCGCGCTGATCGGCCTGCCGCTGATCGAGTTATCGAAGATGCTGCGCGCGGCCGGCTTCCCGATCTTGGGAGCGGCACGATGAGCGGCATCCTTTATCTGTCCCGAACACGCTCGGCGAAGGCAATGCCAACGCCCTCGCCCGCGTCCTTCCCGATCCGGTGCGCGCGCAGGCCGCCGCGCTCGGCTATTACATCGGCGAAAACGCGAAAACCACGCGCGCGTTTCTGAAAAAAGTCGGCACGACGCGGCCGATCCAGGAAATCGACGTGCGCGAGCTGAACGTGAACACGCCGCCCGGCGAAATCGACCGGCTGCTCGCGCCGGTGCTGGCGGGCACCGATGCGGGACTGGTATCGGAGGCGGGCTGCCCGGCCGTCGCGGATCCAGGCGCGCTGCTGGTGCGCCGCGCGGTGCGCCGCGCGCACGAGCGCGGCGTGAGAGTGGTGCCCTTCATCGGACCGAGTTCGATTCTGCTCGCGCTGATGGCATCGGGTATGAACGGCCAGAGCTTCGCGTTCAACGGCTACCTGCCCGTCGATGCCGGCGAGCGCGGCAAGCGGCTGCGCGAACTCGAAAATCTGTCGCGCAAGGCCAATCAGACGCAGATTTTCATCGAAACGCCCTATTGCAACCGGCAGATGCTCGACACGCTGATCGCGACCTGCGCGCCGTCCACGCTCATTTGCGTGGCCGTCGATCTGACGCTGCCAGGCGAAACCATCGTCACGCGCACGGCCGCGAACTGGAAGAAAGCCGCCGCGCCCGAACTGTTGCACAAGCGCCCGGCGATCTTCCTGCTGCTCGCGTCCTGAAAGCGCGCGAACTCAGTGCAGTTGCGGCTTGCCGCCGAGCGTCAGCGCGCGCACGGCGGCATCGCCGACCGATGCGCCGAAGCGCTTGACCACGCGCTCGCTGATGCTTTCCTTCTGCGTGTAATCGACGATGTCCGGCTGCTTGATGATCTCGCACGCGACGTAGTTCGCATTGCCGAAGCCGTCCGCGAGACCGAGTTCGATGCTCTTCTCGCCGGTCCAAAACATGCCGGAGAAGAGATCCGGATCGTCCTTCAGACGCTTGCCGCGGCCGAGTTTCACCGCGTCGATGAACTGCGTGTGGATCTGATCGAGCATCTCCTGCGCGTGCGCGGTCATCGCGGGCGTTTCGGGCGAGAACGGATCAAACGCGCCCTTGTTCGCGCCCGACGTATGCATGCGGCGCTGGATGCCGAGCTTGTCCATCAGGCCCGTGAAGCCGAAGCCGTCCATCAGCACGCCGATCGAGCCGACGATGCTCGCCTTGTCCACGTAGATCTTGTCGGCGGCCGTCGCGACGTAGTAACCGCCCGACGCGCACATGTCGTCGACCACGACGTACAGCGGCGTTTTTGGATACTTCGCGCGCAAGCGCTTGATTTCGCTGAACATGATGCCCGCCTGCACCGGCGAGCCGCCCGGGCTGTTGATGCGCAGGATCACGCCCGCCGTGCCCTCGTCCTCGAACGCGCTTTGCAGCGCGCCGTCGATGTTGTCGGCGCTGGCGTTGCTATTCGATGAAATCTCGCCCTGCAGATTGATTAGCGCCGTGTGCTTGCTCGCCTTCGCGACGCGATCGCCGGTTAGATCGAACGCGCGCCAGGCAATCACCCCGAGCACGATCAGAAACGCGAAGCGGAAGAAGATGCGCCAGCGCCGCGCGGACCGCTGCTCGCGAATCGCGGACATCGCGATGCGTTCGAGCGCGTCGCGCTCCCATTTGTCGTCGCCACGCGACGGCGGAAGATTGTCGGACATGCTGTGGCCTGTGAAAGGTCTTGGAGAAGAAAAAGTCAAGCGGGACGCAGGCGTCGTCGGCGAGCCAGAAGACCGCGCGACCTTCAGGCGTGTCGCGCTCCTCGACCTCGACCGCGCGCAGGCGCGCGCCTCGGCACAGACCGCCGACGCACTTGCCGGTGTCCGGCTCATAGATCGCGCCGTGGGTCGCGCACATCAGGTACAGGCCCGAGCTTTCGAAGAACTGGCCTTCGACCCAGTCGAGTTCCATCGGCACATGCGCGCAGCGGTTGAGACAGCCGAACGGCTTGCCATCGTAGCGCACGAAGAACACGGTCGCGTCGCCGTCCGCTTCGACTGCGCCGCCGTCAACGAGTTCGTCGGATGCGCACACGCGCACCGCCTGTTTCTGGACGCCGCTCATGCGTACTCCCGCGCCAGACACCGAGCGACGTGACCCTGTCGGCGCAGAATTCGGCTGCAGCGCCACCAGCGATTTCGCCAGATGCGCCCCGTAACCGACGCCGATGCCCGCCGCGCCCGCGTTGATCGCCATCTGCAGATCGTGCATCGTGTCGCCGATCATCACCGTGCGCGACAGATCCTGGCCGAGTTCGCGCGTGAGTTCGTGCAGCATCGCCGGATGCGGTTTCGAGAAGGTTTCGTCCGCACAGCGCGTGCCGTCGAACGCACTCGTCAGGCGCGATTCAGTCCGACCGGCTCTTGCCGGTCGCGACCGCGAGGAAATAACCGAGATCGCGCAGTTCCTGCAGCATTTCGCGCACACCCGCGAAGAGTTCGGTCTTTTGCCCCATCGTCAGGAAATGAAAGCGATAGCGCTCGGCGAGACGCGGGTAATCGGTTGGATCGAGCGTCGGCGCGCAGATCTGCAGCGCGTCTTTCAGCCCGAGGCCGATGACGTAGCTCGCGGATTCGTCCGCCGGCACGGGCAGGCCCAGATCGCGGCAGGCCGCCTGGATGCTGCGCGCGATGTGGGCGGTCGAGTCCATCAGGGTGCCGTCCCAGTCGAAAACGATCAGATCGAATTGCTGCCGCGCCATTTATGGTGTCTCTCGGTTTTTCAGTTGTTCGATGAACCGCCAGCATTCGGCGGGCAGCGGTGCTTCGAGCTGCAGCGGTTCGCCCGTCGCCGGATGCGCGATTTTCAACCGGTAAGCGTGCAGAAACATGCGCTTGATGCCCGGATCGGCCTTCGGACAGGCGAGTTCCTTGTTGAGCGCGAAATCGCCGTACTTTGCGTCGCCGACGATCGGCAGCCCGAGACTCGCGATATGCACGCGAATCTGATGCGTGCGGCCGGTCTTGAGTTCGGCTTCGACCCACGCGTAGTCGTCCCAACGCTCGATCAGATTGAACACCGTATGCGACGGCAATCCGTTCTCCTGAATGCGCACGCGCCGCTCGCCGTCCGCCGCGACGTACTTGTGCAGCGGCGCCTTGACGATGCGGCGGCGGCCCCAGTCGCTCGGCCAGTCACCGTGACCGCACGCGTAATAGCGCTTGTCGACGCGATTTTCGCGGATCTGCTCGTGCAGATCGACAAGCGCGGCGCGCTTTTTCGCGAGCATCAGCACGCCGGACGTCTCGCGATCCAGCCGATGCACCAGTTCGAGGAATTTCGCCTGCGGCCGCGCATTGCGCAACTGCTCGATGACGCCGAACGCGACGCCGCTGCCACCGTGCACCGCGACACCCGAAGGCTTGTCGAAGACGATCAGATGCTCGTCTTCGAAGATGATCGGGAATTCGGCGGCCGGCGCGTTCGACAAAACCGGCGCTTCGTCGGCCTGGGCAAGGCGGATCGGCGGCACGCGCACGAGATCGCCGAGTTCCAGCCGGTAGGCCGCGTCGATGCGGCCCTTGTTCACGCGCACTTCGCCGCTGCGGAGAATCCGGTAAATATGGCTTTTGGGAACGCCCTTGCAAACTCGCAGAAGAAAATTGTCGATTCGCTGTCCGGCGGCGCTTTCGTCGACCTCGACGACCGACACCTGTTCGCTCGCGACCCGTTTATGGGATGTTTTGCCTAACTCACTCATTCTGAATATAATTTGTGAGCAGCCTGAAAAGGTCGCAGCTTCGAATCAAGTTGCGACCGTGATTGCTCAGACTGTACAGGTGCAAGCGATAAACCATCATTTTACCTGCGCCCAGGGTCGGTTGCTCACCCGGAAAATCGAGCAACGAGTCGCACGCGCGGCGATATCACCGGCAAGGACGGAGCCCACAGGCGCGTTCGGTCGAGTCGATCGCCGACGGTAACGGATTTTTGGTCAAAAAGAATTTCAACGTCGAGAATTGACGGCGGCCGGAGTATAAGCCCGGACGCCCGCCCGAATCGTCCCGCCAACAATCGGGAGAAAAAGGCAATCGAGGCTCGGTGGATTGCGTAGAACCGACGACGCATTCGCTGCTGCGCTGATTCCGACGAAGCGCGAAGTTGAAAAAGAGCGTCGCAAAGAAGCGAGACACGGCGAGGCCGTGAGAGACATCGAGGATGGACATCGAGTTCGCGGCTGCCGGCGCGGCATGGCCGCGGAGACGAGTCGGTGAAGGATCGTCGCGCGCGTTGCGTGAGATACCGCCAGAAACTCCGACTCCGCTGCTGCCGCCGGGAGGAATCAGGCTCAGTTAGAAGAAGAGCGCTCCGGTTCGGATGCGTCCATTTTGAGACGCCCGGATCGCCGCGCCGCCGTTTCGGCGCCTCCCCGGTTCTGCGCATGTGCCCCACGGCCTGGCCGCCGCATCGACGGCCGCGCCTGCTTTCGACAATTCTCCCGCCAGAAGTCCCGCTCCAGCGTGCTTGGTGACAACACACAAAAAAGCGTGGCACGCCCACCTTCCCGCTTCGCGCGCGTGACGTTAGTCACCGGCGCCGATTCGCAAGACGAGGGGAAGCGCTCGCCGCTCTGGAGCCGTTTCATGAAACGCATGCTGTTTAACGCGACGCAGCAAGAAGAATTGCGCGTCGCCATCGTCGACGGGCAGAAGCTCATCGACATCGACATCGAAACCGCCGGGCGCGAACAGCGCAAAGGCAACATCTACAAGGGAGTCGTCACCCGCATCGAGCCGTCGCTCGAAGCCTGCTTCGTCAACTACGGCGAAGACCGCCACGGCTTTCTGCCGTTCAAGGAAGTCGCCCGCCAGTATTTCCGCGACGGCGTCGAAATGCACTCCGCGCGCATCCAGGACGCGCTGCGCGAAGGCCAGGAACTCATCGTCCAGGTCGAAAAGGAAGAGCGCGGCAACAAGGGCGCGGCGCTGACCACGTTCATCTCGCTGGCCGGCCGCTACCTCGTCCTGATGCCGAACAACCCGCGCGGCGGCGGCGTGTCGCGCCGGATCGAAGGGGACGAGCGGCAGGAACTGCGCGAAACCATGGCGCAGCTCGAACTGCCGGAAGGCATGAGCATCATCGCGCGCACGGCGGGTATCGGACGCTCCGCCGAAGAGCTGCAGTGGGACCTGAACTACCTGATGCAACTGTGGCGCGCGATCGAAGCCGCGTCGCAAAGCGGCGTCGCCGGGCAGCCGATGCTCATCTATCTCGAATCGAGCCTCGTCATCCGCGCGATTCGCGACTATTTCCAGCCGGATATCGGCGAAATCCTTATCGACACGACCGAAATCCATGATCAGGCGCGCGCTTTCATGGACATCGTGATGCCCGACAACCTCTCGAAGGTGAAGCGCTATCACGACGACGTGCCGCTCTTCTCGCGCTTCCAGATCGAGCATCAGATCGAAACGGCGTACTCGCGCGCGGTGCCGCTGCCCTCGGGCGGCGCGATCGTGATCGACCACACCGAGGCGCTCGTCGCCATCGACGTGAACTCGGCGCGCGCGACCAAGGGCGCGGACATCGAGGAAACCGCAACGCGCACCAATCTCGAAGCCGCCGACGAAGTCGCGCGCCAGCTTCGCCTGCGCGACCTGGGTGGCCTGATCGTGATCGATTTCATCGACATGGAATCGGCCAAGAGCCAGCGCGAAGTCGAGCAACGCCTGAAAGACGCGCCCAAGCACGATCGTGCGCGCGTACAAATGGGCAAGATTTCGCGCTTCGGCCTGATGGAACTGTCGCGTCAGCGCCTGCGTCCGGCGCTGTCCGAAGGCAGCCTGACCTGCCCGCGCTGCAACGGCACGGGCCATATCCGCGATACCGAATCGTCCGCGCTGCAAGTGCTGCGGATCATTCAGGAAGAAGCGATGAAGGAAACCACCGCGGCGATCCACTGCCAGGTGCCGGTCGAGATAACCGCCTTCCTGTTGAACGAAAAGCGCTCGGAGATCAACAAGATCGAGTCGCGCTTCAAGGTCAACGTCGTGCTGATCCCGAACAAGCATCTGGAGACGCCGCACTACAAACTGGAGCGTCTGCGTCACGACGACGCGCGTCTGGACGATCCGCGCACGTCGTGGAAGATGGCCGTCGAAGCCGCGACCGAACTCGAATCGGAAACCGGCTACAGCAAGCGCTCCGAAGACGTGAAGCCGAAGCAGGAAGCGGCGGTCAAGGGCATCACGCCCGAGAAGCCTGCGCCGAGCGCGCCGGTCAAGCCGTCGGTGGAAGCCGCGCTCGCCCCGGCGCCGACGCCGGTTCCGGCGAGCGGCGGGTTCATCGCGTGGATCAAGAATCTGTTCAGCATCGCCCCGCAGACGCAGTCGGTGCAACCCGCGCCGGTCGAAGCGCAGCCCGCGCTGCGTCCGCAACGCGAACGCAGCGAGCGCTCCGGCAACGGCGATCGCAACCGCAATTGCCGGAGCGGCAGCGCGCCGCGCGATGGCGCGGCAGTCAACGGTTCAGCGGCGGGCGGCAGCGCTTCGGGCCGTCAGGGCACGCGCGGCAATCGTGAAGGCCGTGAACCGCGCGAGGCCCGCGAACCGAGCGATCGCGCTTCGCGTCAGGACGGCGTGGATCGCCAGGAACGTCGCGAGCGGCCGGATCGTGGGGAGCGTGCTGAACGCACCGACCGCACCGAAGAAGGCGATTGTTCGGAACGCGTCGAACGCATCGAACGCGGCGAGCGTCGCAAGCCGCAGCCGGAAGCCGCCGTCGAGGCGCTGACGCAAGGCGAAACCGTCGTGTCGGAAATTGTCGAATCGGTGCAGGTGAATGCGGAACTGCTGCCGGGCGATGCATCGACCGATCAGGGCGCGCGTGACGGCGAAGAACGCCGCCGCCGTCGCCGTGGTCGCCGAGGCGGCCGCCGCGAGCGCGAGGAAGACGGTACGACGGTGAATCACGCCGCCGATGTCGCCGAAGCCGAAGGCGCGATGGACGCGGTTTCCGCGCAAGCAGGCGTCTTCGATGCCGAAGCCGCGCAGGAAGCCGCCGCGCGCCGCGAATCGCGTCATGCCGTGACGCCGGAAGTGGCAGCAGCTTCGATCAAGCCGGTTGCATCGGCCGCTCCGGTCGAAGCCGAAGCGCCGAAGCACGCCGCAGTCGCGCCGACGCCTGAAGCGACTTCGGTCGAACAGGTCACGCAGGTGGAGCGCGTGGAAATCGTGACGCAGACGACGCACGTCGAAACGACGACGCAGGCGCCGGCCGCGGTGGAATCCGAGCCGGTGAAAGCGTTCGAACCGGCACCGTTCGCTGCACCCGCTGCCGCACCCGCACCCCTTGCGCACCCCGCGGCGCCGATGTCCGCTGAGTCGCTCCAGCCGATGCTGGAAAGCGCTGGTCTCATCTGGGTGAACACGGACGCCGACAAGCTGCGCGAAGCCGACGCAGCGGCCGCGCGCGAACCCGCGCCGGTCCGCGTGCCGCGCGAGCGCAAAGCCTTGCCGCCGGTCGATCCGACGCCGATGCAGCAGGTCGAGACCAGCAAGACGATGCATTGACCGGCTACGTCTGCCCCGCTTCGGGACGGGCGGACCGAAAGCTGCTACGAACGCCATCGACACCCTTTTTTGCGCCTGAATCGGTGAAAGCCTGAGGCCGCGGATCGGCGCGGGCCGAGCATCACAAAAGCGTCATCCGCTAAAATGGATGCCTCCTGTCACACCGCCGTAATCAGGGCAAGATCGTTTGACCTTGGCTATACTGACGCCGATTTGAAGCGTTTGCAAAAATGACGACCTTAGCAGACCTCTGCAAGAACTATTCACGCGGCTCGCTTGATGCGGCCGACGTCGATCCGAATCCGGTGTGCCAGTTCGAAACCTGGTTCGCCCAGGCGCTCGATGCGCAGCNCCGCAAGGGTCGCGAACTCGCGGCAAATCCGGCCGCAAGCCTGCTGTTTCACTGGATCGAACTGGAAAGACAGGTCCGCATCGAAGGCCGCGTCGAAAAAACCAGCGCCGCAGAAAGCGACACCTACTACGCATCGCGTCCGCTCGACTCACGCATCGGCGCGTGGGCGTCGGATCAGAGCCAGCCGCTCGAAAGCCGTGAAGCGCTCGAGGCGCGCGAACGGGAAATGACCGCGAAATTCGACGACGAACCGCCGCGTCCGCCACACTGGGGNCGAGCGGCGGCGAGTGGAACATCACGAGACTCGCACCGTAAGACGGACGCGGGCGGTTCATCAACGAGAAAACAACACGACAAACGAACATGAAGGCGTAAGCCTTCTTCTCGATTCCTTGATTTTCTTTCGCGTGGAGAAGCAAGCATGTTCTGGGAGAAAAAGCTGACACAGTGGGTAGAGGACGTTCGCAGCAGGGCCAACCTGCCCGCGCGCCTCGTACTTTGGGATGGACAGCAGCACGACTTCGGCCAGTTCGCCGCGCCGCAAGTCACGCTCCACGTCAAGAGTGCCACCGCGCTGCCCTATCTGCTCGAACCGAGTCTCGACAACCTCGGCGAAGCCTATGTGAAAGGCAAGATCGATATCGAAGGCAAGCTCACCGATATCATCAACATCGGTTACTCGCTCGCGAAGAGCACGGTGACGAGCGCCAGCAAGCTCGCCCGCGTGCGGCGCTACTTCACGCACTCGAAGACAAGCGACAAGAAAGCCATCCAGTATCACTACGACGTGTTGAACGAGTTCTACGCGCTCTGGCTCGACAAGAACATGGTGTACTCGTGCGCTTACTGCGAGAACGGCGATGAAGACATCGACACCGCCCAGCTCAAGAAGATCGATCACATCCTCACCAAGATCCAGTTGCAACCCGGACAGCGCTTGCTCGATATCGGCTGCGGCTGGGGCGCGCTCGTCATCCGTGCGGCGCAGAAGTTCGGCGCGAAATGCGTCGGCGTCACGCTGTCGGAGAATCAGTTCAAGCTCGCCACCGAACGCGTCAAGGCCGCCGGTCTCGAAGACCAGATCGAAATCCGTCTGCAGGACTACCGCGACGTGCCAGGCCAGTTCGACCGCATCACGAGCGTCGGCATGTTCGAGCACGTCGGGCGCAAGAACCTGCCGGGCTATTTCACGCGCATCCGCGCATTGCTCGTCGACGACGGCATCGCGATGAATCACGGCATCACCTCGTCGAATTCCGAGAGCGGCGAAACCTCGCTCGGCGGCGGCGAATTCATCGACAAGTACGTGTTCCCCGACGGCGAACTGCCGCACATCAGCCTCGCGCTGCAGACGATGCAGGAAGGCGGACTCGAAGCGGTCGACGTCGAAAGCCTGCGCCGTCACTACGCGCACACGCTCGATATCTGGGCGAACCGCTTCGAGGAACACGCCGAGGAAGCGAAGAAACTCGTCGACGACGAACACTTCCGCATCTGGCGCGTGTATCTCGCGGGCTGCGCGTATGCGTTCGAGAACGACGACGTGTCGATCTATCAGGTCGTGTGCCGCAAGGCCGGTCGTAACGCGAAGACTTTGCCGTGGTCGCGCCGCTACATGTACGACAAGCCGCTCTGATCCCCGTGATACCGGCCGAAGCGGATCAAACCGACGACGACCAGTTCGATCTCTTCGGCGGAGCGCTTGCTTCGCCGACCCGGTCCGAACCGGCCGGCGGGTCCGATCCGCCCGCGCGCAAAACAAAGCCCGTCGCGCAGCCGAAGCCGCGCGGCGTGTTGCCCGCGCCCTTGCAGCCGGAACTCGAAGGCCTCGCCGCGCGCCTGCCCGATGCGGTTCATCTCGGCACCTCGACGTGGTCGTTTCCGGGCTGGTGCGGCATCGTCTACGGCGATGAATATTCGAATCAGAAACTGTCGCGCGACGGCCTCACCGCTTACAGCGCGCATCCGCTGCTGCGCTGCGTGTCGATCGACCGCTCGTTCTATGCGCCGCTGTCGCTCGCGGAGTACGCGCGTTATGCATCGCAGGTGCCGGAGCATTTTCGCTTCATCGTCAAGGCGCCCGCTGCCGTCACCGATGCCTTCGTGCGCGGCGAGCGCGGCGAGCGCGGCACGCCCGACGCCGACAATCTCGCGTTTCTCGATGCGCGGATCGCCATCGACGAGTTCGTGACGCCGTGCATCGGCGGCCTCGGTGCGAAAGCGGGCGCGCTCGTGTTCCAGTTCTCGCCGCTGCCGGACGCGATGATCGTCGAGCCGTCGCGATTCATCGACCGGCTCGCGGCGTTTCTGAACGCGCTACCGCCGCTCGACGGCGACACGCGCTACGCCGTCGAGATTCGCAACGCGACGATGCTGACGCCGCGCTTCATTCGCGCCTTGCGCGACGCGAACGTGCGGTATTGCATCGGCGTGCATGCGCGCATGCCGGACGTGCGCCGGCATGCGAAAGCGCTCGCGCTGCTGGATGAGGAATCGATGGGACCGCTCGTCGTGCGCTGGAGCCTGCACAGCGGTTTCCGGTACGAACAGGCGAAGTCCAAGTACGAACCGTTCGACAGGATCGTCGACGAAGATCTGGAATCGCGCGCGGCGCTCGTCGAACTAGCCGCACGCTATGCGATCGCGGGTCAGCCGGTCGTGATCGCCGCGAACAACAAGGCGGAAGGCTCGGCGCCGCTGACGTGCATCGAACTCGCCCGCGGCATCGCAGAACACATCGAGCGCGCGCAAGCCAGCTGAGACATACGTTGCGTATCAGGCCGCCTTGAGCCGATGCGCGAACTTCCTGCGAAATTTCGCAACCTTCGGCCCGACGACGGCCGCGCAATATCCCTGATTCGGATGCTGCGCGAAGTAATTCTGGTGATACGCCTCGGCCGGGTAGTAGTAGTCGGCGAGCGGCGTGACCTCGGTGACGATGTTGCCGCCGTAGACATCCTCGCGCTGCAACTCGTCGATGACCTCGAGCGCGATCGCGCGCTGCCCATCCGAATGCGTGAACACCGCCGAACGATACTGCGTGCCGACGTCGTTGCCCTGCCGGTTGAGCTGCGTCGGATCGTGCGTCGCGAAGAAAATCTCCAGAATCTCGCGATAGCCAATCACCGACGGGTCGAACACGACCCGCACCACTTCCGCGTGTCCGGTATCGCCTTCGCAGACCTGCTCGTAGGACGGGTCGACGACCTGCCCGCCCGCGTACCCCGATTCGACCGATATCACGCCCTGAACTGCCAGAAACACCGCCTCGGTGCACCAGAAACACCCACCGCCGAGCGTCGTGGTTTCGGTTCTCGTCTGCTCGTTCATGCCTGCTCCTTTGGAAATCCGTGCGGATGTCGCATATGGATGCATCGCGCGCGATCTTCAACCGCCGTCTCCAAGCGCTTTCCCGCGATGCCGTCCGATCGAGCTTACCGAGTTTACGAAGGTGCGCCGAGGCGCATAAGCACGCAGCAAACACCGCCGATCGGCAGGTCTTTGGCGGCTATCGATTGCCGATTCCGCTAGAATTGACACAAAACCTCAGCTTTTACATGACTTCCGAAAAGTCCTTCCGATTCGAGCACGACGCGCGGCCGGTACAACACTACACGATTTGAATGCCCGCACTGCTCCATGACACACGCCAAGACTCCGAACTTCGATCCGACAGACTTCCGCGCCGCGCTCGGTCAGTTCGCCACCGGCGTGACCGTCATCACGACGCGCACGGATTCCGGGCAGCTCATCGGCATCACCGCGAGTTCGTTCAATTCGGTGTCGCTCGATCCGCCGCTCGTGCTGTGGAGTCTCGCCACCAAATCCACATCGATGCCGGTGTTTCGCACCAACAGCCACTACGTTGTGAATGTGCTGGCGGCATCGCAGCTCGATCTGTGCCGGCGTTTTGCGACCCTGAAGGGCGATCGCTTCGCGGGCGTCTCGCACGCCGCCGGCGATTCGGGCATGCCGGTGCTCGACGGCGCGATCGCGTGGTTCGAATGTCACAACCGTAGCCGCTACGACGAAGGCGATCACGTCATTTTCGTCGGCGAAGTGGAACGCTGCGGCGTGCGGGGCCCGGACGCAAGCGCGCCGCCGCTCGTATTTCACGGCGGCAACTTCCATTCGCTCGGTTCGCTGGAATAAGTCGATGCGTTAGGCGGCGTGACCGCGCTCGGGCTGCTCGATCAGCGCGACAGGCACGCCGGCGTCGTCCTTCATGGTCTGAAGCACGATGTTCGAGCGGATGTCGATCACGCCCGGCGCCTTGTACAGCTTGGAAAGCACGAAATCGGAGTAGTGCTTCAGATTGTGCGCGAACACGCGCAACACGTAGTGCGTGTCGCCCGTCACGACGAACGCCCCGACCACCTCCGGCCATTCCCGCACGGCCGCGGCGAACTTCTCGTGCCAGTTCTCCTGATCGTTGCGCATCGAGACGTGCACGAACGCCTCCAGTTCGATGCCCAGCCGCTCGCGGTCCAGACACGCGCGGTAGCTCGCGATCACCCCTTCCTCTTCGAGCAGCCGCATGCGGCGCAGGCACGCCGACGGCGAAAGCGAAATACGCTCCGCCAGGTCCAGGTTGCTGATCCGTCCATCTTCTTGCAGTACCGCCAGAATTCGGCAATCCGTTGCATCGAACGTGAATCCGGTCACTTTTTAGTCTCCCAGGCCCATTTCATCGAATTATGTTTTAAGAGCGTTAGTTTGGTGGTAATTTTGCAATCACTTTTCGCGATAAGACGACTATGATTTGATGCATCTTCACACTTTCTGCTACGCGCGTTCATGACGCTCATCGACATTTCGCCGCCGATCGATACCGCGACGCCCGTCTGGCCGGGCGATACCGCCGTCGGCATCAAGCGTGTCTGGCGCATGGAAGCGGGATCGCCCGTGAACGTCGCACGCCTGACGATGTCGCCGCACACCGGCGCGCATGCCGACGCCCCACTGCACTACGACCGCGACGGCGCGGCCATCGGCGCGTGCCGCGGCGTCGTGCATTGCATTGGAGCGCGGCTGCTCGTGACGCCCGCGCATCTCGCGCCGTTTCTACAGCGCGACGTGCCGCAGCGCGTACTGATCCGTACCTATTCGCACGCGCCGCTCGACGCATAGAACAACGCGTTTTGCGCAGTCGCGGCGGAAACCGTTGATTTCCTGGCGGACAAAGGGCGTGAAGCTGATCGGCATCGATACGCCGTCGCTCGATCCGCAAGACTCCAAAACGATGGACGCGCACCGCCGCATCCGCGCGCACGGCATGGCGATCCTCGAAGGTCTCGTGCTCGATGCCGCCGCGCCAGGCGACTACGAACTGATCGCGCTGCCGCTCAAATTCTCCACGCTCGATGCCAGCCCGGTTCGCGCCGTACTGCGTTCGGCAGCGTAGATCCTCTCCGAATATAGGGACTTTTCGATGAAACATCGTGACGAAGCCATCGCGCTCGACCGCGACGACGCGCTCGCACCGCTGCGCGAACAGTTCGCCCTCGCGAAAGACGTGATCTATCTCGACGGCAATTCGCTTGGCGTGCCGCCCAAGGCCGCCGCCGCGCGCGCGGCGGCGGTGGTCGGCGGCGGATGGGGCGGCGGGCTGGTTCGGAGCTGGAACACGGCCGGCTGGTTCGCGCTGCCGAGGTGCCTCGGCAACCAGCTCGCGCCGCTGATCGGCGCGGAAGCGGACGAAGTCGTCGTCACGGACACGATCTCCGCGAACCTCTTCAAGATTCTGTCGGCAGCCGTCAAGCACGCGCACGCGCGCGATCCCAAGCGCCGCGTGATCGTTTCCGAGCGCGCGAACTTTCCGACCGACCTGTACCTGTATATCGCGCAAGGTCTGATCGAGCAGCTCGATCGCGGCTACAAACTGCGCCTCGTCGACGATGCCTCCGAATTGCCCGCCGCCATCGACGAGCACACGACCATCGCGATGATCACGCACGTCAACTATCGCACCGGCGCGATGCACGACATGGCTGCGTTGACGCGCACGATCCACGCGGCGGGCGCGGTGCCGGTCGATCTGAACGGCGCCGGCGCGGACTATGCGGTCGGCTGCACCTACAAGTATCTGACGGCGGTCCCGGCTCGCCCGCGTTCCTGTGGGTGCCGAAGCGGCATCAGAACGCGTTTTCGCAGCCGCTTTCCGGCTGGTGGGGACACAAGAAGCCATTCGAGATGGGCCCCGTCTATCGGCCCGACGACGGCGTCGGCCGCTTTCTGTGCGGCACGCAAGGCATCGTGTCGATATCGCTCGTCGAATGCGGGCTCGACGTGTTCATGCAGACCGACATGGAGGCGCTGCGCCGCAAGTCACTCGCGCTGGGCGACTGCTTCGTCGAACTCGTCGAGGCGCGCTGCGCCGATTTCCCGCTGACGCTCGCAACGCCGCGCGAACATGCGCGGCGCGGTTCGCAGATCAGCTTCGAGCATCCGAACGGCTATGAAGTGATGCAGGCGCTGATCGCGCGCGGGGTGATCGGCGACTATCGTGAGCCGCGCATTCTGCGCTTCGGCTTCACGCCGCTTTACACGCGCTTCGTCGACGTCTGGGACGCGGTGGAAGTGCTGCGCGACGTGCTCGCGACCGAAAGCTGGCGCGCGCCGGCGTTTGCCGAACGCGCATCGGTGACGTGATGGAGCCGCTCATGAACGAAAGCAAGGGCTACCCGTTCGGCTACGGCGCATCGGGCGGCGCGCTTTCCGGCGACGGCGACGCCGGGACCGATGCGCAAGCGGGCTGGCACGACGCCAAGCTCGACTTCTCCGAATCGATGAGCTACGGCGACTACCTCGCGCTCGATTCGATCCTCATCGCGCAGCATCCGCACTCGCCCGAG
This sequence comes from Caballeronia sp. BR6202001590007, assembly GCA_029439495.1. Classification (GTDB taxonomy): domain Bacteria; phylum Pseudomonadota; class Gammaproteobacteria; order Burkholderiales; family Burkholderiaceae; genus Caballeronia. The sequence continues at coordinate 7,274 of JAQFVI010000429.1, read as the reverse complement.
CACGACGAGATGCTCTTCATCGTGCAGCACCAGACGAGCGAACTATGGATGAAGCTCGCGCTGCACGAACTGCGCGCGGCGCTCGTCGCCGTGAGCCGCGACGAATCGCAGATCGCGTTCAAGATGCTCGCGCGTCTCGCGCATCCTACAGCTCGTGCAAGCATGGAACGTCCTTGCAACGATGACGCCCTCGGAATACGTCGCGATGCGCCCGTATCTCGGCTCATCGTCGGGGTTTCAGTCGCATCAGTACCGGCAGATCGAGTTCATGCTCGGCAACAAGAATGTGCAGATGCTCAAGCCGCACGAGCATCGCGCGGAGATTCACGCGCGGGCGAAAGCCGCGCTCGAAGCGCCGTCCTTCTACGACGAATCGGTCGAAGCCGCGTGGCTCGTGGTCTATCGCGATCCGAAAACGCACTGGGAGCTATACGAGATGGCCGAAGAGCTCGTCGATCTCGAAGACGCGTTCCGGCAATGGCGCTTTCGCCATGTGACGACGGTCGAGCGGATCATCGGCATGAAGCAGGGCACGGGCGGCACGGCGGGCGCGTCGTATCTGCGCAAGATGCTCGACGTCGTGTTGTTCCCCGAGTTGTGGCATGTGCGCACCGTGCTGTGATGCCGCATGCCCGATGCTTCATGCGAGATGCACCGCCAGCGCCTTGAGCTTCGGTCCGATCGTCTCGCAAAAGAAACGCTCGTCCATCGACGATGCCGGGCCGCTGCTCGACAGCACGAGCCATCGGCCGTTGCGAACATCGCGCAAGGGCGCGGCGATCGCGTTCACATCCTCGTGCCACTCGCGAAACGAATAACAGCAGCCGTCGCGCGCGTAATCCTCGATCGCGCGGCGCGCTGCCTTCACCCGCTCCGCGCCCTCTCCCGCCAACGCGTCGAACAAAGCCTCGCGCTCGGCTTCGTCCAGCACCGCGAGATACGCGCGGCCCATCGAACTCGTCCGCATCGACAGACGCGAACCGGGCGCAAGCCCGAGCGTCAGCGCCGTTTCGCTGCGAATCGTCTCCAGATAGATCATGTCCAGCCCATCGCGGCAGCCGAGCGACACCGCCGCGCCGATGTCCCGCGCCAGCGTGCGCATATGTGGACGCGCGAGTTCGAGCGTATCCGCACCGGCGAGCAGCGAAAAACCGAGCGACAGCACGCCCGTGTCGAGCGCGTACTTGCCGGCGGCCTCGTCGAAGCGCAGATAGCCGAGCGTCGTCAGCGTGTAGGCAAGCCGGTTCACGGTCGCTTTCGGCAAGCCGGTGCGTTCGACGAAATCGCGATTGCCGAGCAGCGTGTCGCCCGATCGAAACGCGCGCAGCATGTCGAGACCACGCGCCAGCGCGACGACGAACTTGCGCTCGTCGACATCGTCTGGTGAAGAAACCGGCAGGCCGTTTTGATTGGTGTCGAGGGACATCGAATGCTACACTCGGTTCTGATTTGCAAAACATTATTCCGCTTAGCGGAACGAGCATCAAGCACATCGGCTTGACGCTCGTCGAAGAAATCAGGAGATCGCAGATGGCCGACGCCACATTCAACTGGGAAGACCCACTGCTGCTGGACCAGCAACTGACCGAAGAAGAGCGCATGGTGCGCGACGCCGCGCGCCTACGCGCAGGACAAGCTGCAGCCGCGCGTGATGCAGGCGTTTCGCGAGGAAAAGATCGATCCGTCGATCTTCCGCGAGATGGGCGAACTCGGTCTGCTCGGCCCGACGATTCCCGAGCAATACGGCGGTCCGGGCCTGAACTATGTCAGTTACGGCTTGATCGCGCGCGAGGTCGAGCGCGTGAATTCCGGCTATCGCTCGATGATGTCGGTGCAATCGTCGTTCGTGATGGTGCCGATCAACGAGTTCGGTAACGACGCGCAGAAGGAAAAGTATCTGCCGAAGCTCGCGCGCGGCGAATGGATCGGCTGCTTCGGCCTGACGGNCGACGGCGACTATTCGCTTTCCGGCACGAAGATGTGGATCTCGAACTCGCCGATCGCAAGCAGTTCGGCCGTCCGCTCGCCGCCAACCAACTGATTCAGAAGAAACTGGCCGACATGCAGACGGAAATCACGCTCGGCCTGCAAGGCGTGCTGCGCCTCGGCCGCATGAAGGACGAAGGCACGGCGGCCGTCGAGATCACCTCGATCATGAAGCGCAATTCGTGCGGCAAGGCGCTCGACAATTCGGCGTGGCGCGCCATCTCGTCAATCTGGAAGTGGTGAATACCTACGAGGGCACGCACGACATTCATGCGCTGATCCTCGGCCGCGCGCAAACAGGCATTCAGGCGTTCTCTTGAACGCGGATCGCCCGTTCGATTCCGACGTTTCCCTGCGACGAAGGGCCGGTCCGCCAGCGGCGACCAGCCCTTCGTCTTTGTAAGTTTCGATGAGCGACTGAAACTTTTACGGGACAGATCGCCTCAATCTGCTACGGTGTCGAGGCTTTGACGCATCCCGCAGCCATGCCGTCGCAGGAACGAAACCTGCAACGAAACGCACAGCCTTGCGGCATTCTCGTCAGCGACCGCATCTTTGGTTACGATTCACGTAGCCTCACTGATTGGAGCCATCAATGTCAGAAATCAATAAGGAGCGACTCATGTCCGATATCAAAACCGTTCTCGCTGACGCCGAAGATCTGTTGAAGCAAGCCGCCGCCGGCGAGCGCGCTTCGGAACTGCGCGAAACCGCCATGACGCGCCTGAAAGTCGCCTGGGAAAAGGCTGCCGACGCGCAAGTCGTCGTGATCGAACAGGGCAAGAAGGCCGCCCGCGCCACCGACGACTACGTTCACGAACATCCGTGGGAATCGATCGGCATTGCCGCGGGCATCGGCATGGTCATCGGCCTGCTGATCAATCGGAAGTAAGCGGAAAACGAGCGCCGCGCGCATTTTTCCCTCAATGGCCCGCTGATTGCTAGTCCGTTATCGATCGCGGCCTTCACTGGAGCGACTTCGGTCCGAACCGTGAACGCCTGTCCGGCGCGCGGCTCCACTCTCGCGCCGGCGGCCGCATCCACAACGGATGCGGCCGCCGGAACGCCTCAAGCGGCACCAACGCGCTTCTCGCCTTCAAGTCATGCAAACAGAACGGACACCGCAGCAATCGTCTCCCGGACCCTTGCGACGCATCATCAGCTCCGCCTTCGCGATCTTCGAAACGCGCCTGGAACTCATCGGCATCGAGTTTCAGGAAGAGAAGGAGCGGCTCATCGGCGTGCTGTTCCTCGGCCTCGCGTCGATGATGCTCGCGATGATGGCGCTGATCTCACTCACCGTGCTCATCGCGATCTTCTTCTGGGACACCTATCGCTGGCAGGCGCTCGGTGGGATCACGCTGCTGTATGCGCTGATCGCAGTCGTATGCGGGCTGCGTGCGCGCAGCACCTTGCGCGATGCGCCCAACATGTTCGACGACACGCTCGCGGAATTCCGCAAGGATCGCGACACGTTCCGCTCGCACTAAGCGCGCACCCACGTTCGCGCGTCCATCGATCTGAGCCGAAAGCACATGAGCCAACACGACGAAACCTTCAAGACGCCCCGGCGCGACAAGACGCAAAAGCTGCGCACGCCGCACATGCGCGCACTGCGCAAGGAACTGCTGATCGCGCGCGCCGATGTCGAGCGCATGGAAATGCGCCAGGCCACGCTTGAACTGCGCGAGTCGGTCACGCACCTCAATCCGCTGCGCTTGCTGATGCCGGGCGGCCGGCGCGGCAAGCGCGGGGCATTGTCGGCGGGCGGCGGCATCGGCGTGCTGTTCAAGCAGTACCCGATCGTCGGATCGATCGCTTCGCTCGTGCTGACCAAGTCGGTGCGCACCAAACTGCTCGGCAACGCCAAGCCGCTGCTCAAGTGGGGCGGACTCGGCTTCGCCGGGTGGGAAGCGTGGCGCATCTATCAGCAGATGCAAGCGCCGAGCGCCGACACCGCCAACGACACGGCCGATCCCACGGTCTTCTGAACGTCTCATCCCTTTCCCGTCCAGCACGCGGCCGAGTGCGCCGCGTCGAGCGTCGCGCTTGCGCGGTTCGATCGCGCGCCGGTCGCCTCGACGATGAACGTGCCGCACGCATCGTCCTGCATCGGGCCTGAAGCGACGGGCGCGGCTTCGATCGAATAGCCGCCGTTCGTCGCCGATTCGGACATCAGCGTGAGCGCATAGACGGCCGCACCGCTCGACGGCGCGCGATCCAGTCCGGCGGCCAGCCTGATCAAATCCGCACTCGATGCCGTCTGCGCGAGCCGCGCGCTTTCCACGAACTGCACCGCGCGCATCAGCGCCGCCGTCGCGTCGAGCCGATGCGCTTTCGCGATATGCGCGCGATAGGCGGGCAGTGCATACATCGCAAGGACGCCGATCACGGCGAGCACGATCATCAGTTCGAGCAGGCTGAAACCTCGTTTTCGCATACCGCTAAATCCTCAAATTCGCTCAAAACGGCCGTGCGACGACGCGACGCCAATGCCGCGTGACCGCGCCGTCCGACACATCGATACGCATTTGCAGCCACGCTTCCGAGTCCGGCGACGCGCCGAAGCCGCGCGCGGTGATCAGATACGCATCCGCCTGCTTCTCGATCAGACATTGCGGCGCACGACGCGCATACGGCCAGTCGGCGAACGGCGCGAACGCGAGCGCCGATGCACCCTCGAACGACGCCTTCCTACGCCACGCGGACGGCTCCTGCCCGACCGCCAGCAGCGACGTCGAGCATGCGGCTGCATCGGATGAGCGTGCTGTCCGCCGCGTGAAAGGCCTGGACGCGTTCGCACGTCGCCAGCGCGGCACGCGCGGAAACGACCGACGTGCGCAGCCACGCGCTCGCGGTGACGAGCATCGTTGCGGTCAGCAGAAGAACGACGGGCAGCGCGGTGCCGCGTGCCGGCGCGCGGCGCTTCATGACGCGCTCCACGTATCGACTTTGGCCTGCGCCGCCGCATTGCGGATCGCGACGCGACGCCAAAAGACTTGCCGCGGGCGGCCGTCGTCCGCGACGAGCGACGCGCCGTTGCAGTCGGTGTAGTTCACGCGCCGCTTGCCTTCGTTGAACATGCCGCGCACGAGCACGCAGAGGTCGACGGCCTGCACGTCGCGCCAGCACTCCCGAGCGATGGCCGATGCATCGACGGCCGCCGCCGCACCCGCGATCCAGTAGGCGACGCGAATGCGCTCGACGCCTTCCACCAGGGGCTGCGCCTGCTTGCCGCCGCCTTCACAATACAGTTCCGGTTCGCGCTCGATGTGCTCGGCTTCGCGTAGAAACGGTTGGTGACGAACGCATCGGCGACGGCCTGGTCGAGGCAATCGGTCGGTGCGCCGCCTGCGGTCGGCCAGGTCGAGATCGTGTCGGCGGCATAGCGGATCTGCCCGCCGTCCGAGCGACTGGAAAGCGACTCGCATGACGGTGCCCCGTCCGCGCCGACGGCTCGTCCTTGCGCGCAGCCGAACAGCGATGCGTCGATGGCCGCGTCGCGCGGCATCGGCGGCGCGTTCGAACGCGCCGCACTGCGAACGATACAGCGACAGCGACAGCGACAGCGACAGCGACA
>JAQFVI010000429.1:0-1698 GCA_029439495.1 Caballeronia sp. BR6202001590007 | reverse complement strand
CGACAGCGACAGCGACAGCGACAGCGACAGCGATACCACCACGACCAGCATGCCGAACGCGAGTTCGATCAACGTGTGACCGCGCGCGATGACCGGACGCACGCTCATCGTGCGAACGCCACCGCGATGCACGCGCTGAGCGGCTTCGCTTGTGCCTCGACGCACGGGTCGGCGCGATCGGCCGCATGCCAGGTCACCGTGGCAACGCGCACGCCGTCGGCGCGCTCGGAGATGAAGACGTCGCCGCCCGGCAGTTGCGACGCGGCTCTGGCACGCCACGGCGCGAGCGCCGATGCGCCGCCTGCATCGCCTGCGCCGGTCGCATCGCTGCGCGTGCTTTCGACGATCGAATCCGCGATCAGCGTCGCACGTTCGCGTTCGAGCGCCATGCGTTCGCCGCGCGAAAGCATCGCCTGCAAAGCGACGAAGCCGAGTGCGGTCACGGCGGCGATCGAAAGCACGATCATCACTTCGAGCAGGGAGTCGCCGGTTTGCCGCGCGTTCATGCCGTTGCTCCGCATGCGCCCTGCGTGATGCGCACCCGCCGGCCGCCAGCCGAACGCAACGACGAGCGTGGTTCGCCGCTGCATCCGCGCCGCGCGCGCCGAAATCGAAGCTGCGAAAACCGCCGATGACCTGCCCCGACGGCAGCGTGAACGACAACTCCGTGGACGTCCCCGCGACGATGATCGACGGCATCGCAGGCTCCATGCGCAACAGCGTCGGCACGCCGTCGCGATCGACGACCCCCCAGCCGCACGACCAGTCGCTGATGCCGTCGTCGCAGGCCTTGCCGGCCGCGAGGCAAGGCCGGGCCGCATCGATTTGGCGCGCGCGAGCGTCAGCGTGGAAAACAGGGGACGCGCGCGGGCATCGATCTGGTCGCGAAGGTGCCACGACAGAAACGACGGCGTCGCGAAGACGGTGACGATCGCCGTGACGGCGAGCACGACGCACAGCTCGGCCAGCGCAAAGCCGCGAGGGTTGAGGGAAGAGTCATGCACAATCCTTATCGATGTGAACCGAAGCTCAATCTATCAACAAAGTTTGCGTGCCGCCATTAGCCGAACGGCCTAGTGTTCAGCGCGCAATCGACGCGACAGACTCACCGGGCGAACGATCGACACGGTCTGGGAGGAAGGATGCGAAAAGATTCAGCGCTTGCGCGCGCCGGTTTTCTTGGGCGCCGCGCGACGAAATTCGTCGAGCACGTCTTCGAACTCGGAGACATCCTCGAAACGCTTGTAGACAGAGGCGAAGCGCACGTAACCGATGGTGTCGAGCTGACGCAACTCGTTCATCACGAGTTCGCCGAGACGCTCGCTCTGCACTTCGCGCTCGCCGCTGCCGAGCAACTGATATTCGATGCGCGCAACCGCGCCGTCGATGGCGTCGGCAGCAACAGGCCGCTTGCGCAGCGCGAGCTGCATGCTGGCGACGATCTTGCGGCGATCGAACTCGACGCGCGTGCCGTCCTTCTTGACGACGGAAGGCAGCGCGAGTTCGACGCGTTCATAAGTGGTGAAGCGCTTGTCGCAGGAAGGACAGCGCCGCCGCCGACGGATGGCCGCGCCATCCTCCGACACGCGAGAATCCACGACCTGGGTGTCTTCGTGTCGGCAGAATGGGCAGCGCATCGGCGTGGGACTCGCGGATTAACGGTAGACCGGGAAACGCTTGGTCAAATCGGCCACTTGC
>JAQFVI010000428.1:1589-11603 GCA_029439495.1 Caballeronia sp. BR6202001590007 | reverse complement strand
AAAGCTCCCGTCCGGCTCAGGGCAAAACCACCCTGCATGCATAAGTCCAGCCCAGCTCCCCCATCCCACGAGCTCTCCGTCCATCCACAATAGCCTGCGCGCCAGCCGCAGTCCCCTCCACGACACGCTTCATGATCCCCTGCAGAATCGCCGCAATCCGGAACATGTTGTAGGCGAGATAAAAATTCCAGTCGCCTTCGACGACGAACCCCGTCCGCTCGTAATACCGCGCGACATAATCGCGCTCGTCGGGAATCCCGAGCGCGCCCCAGTCAAGCCCCGCAATACCGCGGAACTGCCACGGCTTCACATGCCAAGCCATGCAGTGATACGCAAAATCCGCAAGCGGATCGCCGAGCGTCGACAGTTCCCAGTCGAGCACTGCCAGCACTCGCGGCTCCGTCGGATGAAAGATCAGATTGTCGAGCCGAAAATCGCCGGGCACGACGCTCACTCTCGTCTGCGACGACTGCGGAATATGTGCCGGCAGCCGTCGATCAGCCGATGCATCGCATCGATATGCTCGGTCTCGGACGCGAGATACTGCTTGCTCCAGCGCCCGATCTGGCGCTCGAAGTAATTGTCCGGCTTGCCATAGGTCGGCAGGCTGGCGCTATCGACATCGACGGAATGAAGCGCCGCCATCACGCGATTGGCTTCGTCGTAGATCACGCCGCGTTCGGCCGGCGTCATGCCCGGCAACGAAGGATCCCACAGCACACGGCCCTCGACGAAGTCCATCACGTAAAACGCGCGGCCGATCACGCTTTCGTCCTCGCAAAGCGCAAGCATGCGCGNCGCCGCCGGACCGGGCTTCGTGCGCAGCACGTATGCACGCCCGGGCGTCACGAGCCTGAAGGTCGGATTCGACTGGCCACCCCGCGAATTGTTCGATCGCGAGCGGTCCTGCAAAGCCGTCGACGTGCGTGGCAAGCCAGGCGCTCAGCGCATCCTCATCGAAACGATGCCGCTCCGGAACAGGGCGCGTGCCCTCGAACGCCGAAAAATCGCTGTCCGTCATATCTCCTCCGGTTGCGCCGCGCGCCGCTCAGGGGGCGTCGTCGGCCTTGTATTGCATGTATTGCGCGTAGAGCAGTTCCATCGTCGTGTTGCGAACCTCGCCGCGCGCGCTGCCAACATCCAGCGCGTTGATGCAGCCCGTCGCCTGCGACAGATGTCCGAAGAACGCGCGACCGCCCGCCGTGATCTCATGCGACAGCAGCGCCCGATTGACGCCGCCGTGCAGGACGAGCAATACCGTGTCCCATGCAGGATCGTCGCGCAGACGGTCCATCGCGGGCAGCGCGCGGTCGAGCAGTTCGCCGATGCTTCTCGCCGCCGAGAAAGCGCGTGGCTTCGGGCACGACGCCGTCGAACACGGACAGAAACGCGCGCTCGATATTCGCGCTCGTCAGATCCTTCAGCTTGCCGCCGCGGATTTCCTGCCATTCCGGCCAGATCTCCGGGTCGATTGACTGGCTGGTTTCCGCGAGCACGCGGCGCGCCGTTTCGATCGCGCGGCCGCTGTCGTCGAAATAGGTTACGTCGCCGTGACGCATCAGAAAGATGCGGCGGCGTTTGGGGAGTTCGTAGCGCGCCATGGCCACTCAGCGGTGGTGCGGCTGACACTTGTCGAGGAACGCGGTGATGCCTTCGAGCGCATCGCCATGATGCAGCGAATCGACGAAGCTGTCGCGCTCCATGTCCAGATGCGCGGCGAGTGGCTGGACATCCGCCGCGTTGATGAGCGACTTGATGCGCGCCATCGCCTTCAGCGACACGCTGCCGAGATCGTTGGCCCAGGCGATCGCCGCATCGAGCGCGATGCCCTTCTTGGTCAGCCGGTTGACGACGCCGACTTCGTGCAGACGCGCCGCGCCGATCGGTTTCGCTTCGAGCAGGATTTCGCTTGTGAGCGTGCGTGGCAGCGAACGCGACAGAAACCACGAGGCGCCGCCGTCCGGCGTCAGGCCGACGCGCGCATACGACATCACGAACTTCGCATCGGCGGCGACGACGATCAGATCGCACGCGAGCGTGAGCGAAAATCCCGCGCCTTCGACCGCGGCGATGATCGGCTTGGTCGACGCACGCAGCGCGCTGATCCACTCAGCGAGCAGGTCGATGCTCGCTGCCTGCACCGACAGATCTTTCGCGCGGTTTTCCATCAGGCGGTTCAGGTTGCCGCCCGCGCAGAAGAAGTTGTCCGCGCCGGTCAGCACGATCGCGCGCACGCTGGCATCGCGCTCGGCGGTGTTGAGCGCCTCGATGCCGGCGGCGTACATGTCCGGATGCAGTGCGTTGCGCGCGCCGGGATTGGGCAGCGTGACGACGAGCGTGGTGTCGCTGCCGGCGGGTCGGGCGGTGAGCAATTCGGCGCTCATCTGAGTTCCTCGAGGTGAGTAAGCGATAAACCGAGCTGCGCGCGTCGCGCGAGCCATGGCGAAGGCCGGTAGCGCGGATCGCCGAGCACGCTGTGGATGTTGCGCAGGATGGTCAGGATGCGCGCCGCGCCGAGCGTGTCGCCGAGCGCGAGCGGGCCGTGCAGATAACCGAGGCCGAGCGTCACGGCGAGATCGATGTCCTGCGGCGTTGCGATGCCGCGTTGCGCGATGTCGCAACCGATGTTCACGATGGTCGCCACCACGCGCTGCGCGACGAAACCGGTCGAATCGCGGATCACGGTGACGGGCACGCCGTCGGCCGTGAAGAGCGCGTGCGCCGCATCGCGCATCGCGGGCAGGGTCGCGGGCGTCGTCATGATGGTGCGGCGCGCAACCGTATCGAGGGCAAAGAGCGTGTCGACGGCGACGACGCGCGTCGGATCCAGATGCTCGTTGATGGCGCTCGTGGTTGCATCGAGACCGAGCGGCGTCACGACGATCAGCGAATCCGGACCGGGCGTGTGACCCGAATCGATGTGACATGCGGCATCGCTCTTCGCGATCAACTTGAGCACCTGCTCGCGTCCGGCCGGCAGCGCGTGGCTGATCCAGATGTGTTGCGGCAGCTTCGCGGGCGCGCTCGCCTTGGCGGGAATCTGCTGCTTGCCGTCGACATAGCGATAGAAGCCTTCGCCCGTCTTGCGTCCGATCAGCCCGCCCGCGAGTCGCAAGCCGGTGATCGGCGACGGCGTGAAACGCGGCTCTTCATAGAACTGGTGATAGATCGATTCCATCACCGGATGCGACACGTCGAGCGCGGTCAGGTCGAGCNCGACGAAGCTCGCGACGCCTTCGCTCGCGACGCGCAGGCCTTCGGTGTTCATGCCGCGTCCGGCGTGATTGACGATGAAGCCCGGCATGTCCTTCGCGCGCACGGGCGTATGACCCATGCGGCGGGCGAGTTCCACCAGTGCGTCGCCGGTGCGCGGATCGCCGCGCAGGCCGTCGATGACCTCGACCACGCGCATCAGCGGAACCGGATTGAAGAAGTGAAAGCCCGCGACGCGTTCGGGCCGCTCGCAGCCCGCCGCGATCGCCGTGATCGACAGCGACGATGTATTCGACGCGAGGATGCAGCGTTCGTCGACCACGGCCTCGATCTCGCGGAACAGTTCGCGCTTGATGTCGAGATTCTCGACGATCGTTTCGATCACGACATCGCAATCGGAAAGTTCGCTCGTGAACTGCGCATCGCGCACGCGCGCGAGCGCTGCGCGGGCATCGGCTTCCTTCAGCTTGCCGCGAGCGACCAGCTTATCGAAGGTGTCGGTCAGATACGCGCACGCGGCGGCGAGGGCTTTCGGACTCGAATCGAACAGACGCACGGTGAGGCCACCGAGCGCCGCGATCTGGGCGATGCCGCGTCCCATCGCGCCACTGCCCGCGATGCCGAGCGTGTCGATGCTGAAGTCTTGCGTACTCATGGTTTCGTTCGACTCCTCGAGATGGCGCTAAAGGCCGTTCAAAGCGTGGCGAGGCGTTCCAGCGCGAGCGCGAGCGTCTCTTCCTTCTTCGCGAAGCAAAAGCGCACGACGCCCGATTCGTGGCTCTCATGATAGAACGCCGATACCGGAGGCCGAGACGCTGATCTCGCTCATCAGCCATTTCGAGAACTCGGCTTCGGGCATGTCGCTGATCTTCGAATAATCGACGCACTAGAAGTACGTGCCTTCCGACTGCAACAGCGAGAAGCGCGTTTTCGACAGGCCTTCGCGGAAGAAATCGCGCTTTCTCTGAAAGAACGCGGGCAGGTCGAGATAGGGCTTCGGATCTTGCCGATAATGCGCGAGGCCGACCTGCATCGGCGTATTCACGGTGAAGACGTTGAACTGATGCACCTTGCGGAATTCCGCCGTCAGCGCGGCAGGCGCGGCGACATAGCCGATCTTCCAGCCCGTCACATGAAAGGTCTTGCCGAAACTCGACACGATGAAACTGCGCTTCGCGAGTTCCGGATAGCGCGCGACGCTTTCGTGCGGCGCGCCGTCGTAGACCATGTGTTCATAGACTTCGTCGGAGAGGATCAACACGTTGGTGCCGCGCACGATCTCCTCCAGCTTTTTCATGTCCTCGGCGCGTCATACGCGGCCGGTCGGATTGTGCAGCGTGTTGATCATCAGGAGCCGCGTCTTCGGCGTGATCGCCGCGGCGATCTTGTCGAAGGGCAGCGCGTAATCGGGCGCTTCGAACGACACGAACACCGGCTTGCCGCCCGCGAGTTCGATCGACGGCACGTAGCTGTCGTACATCGGTTCGATGACGATGACTTCGTCGCCCGGATGCACGCAGCACAGCACGGCGGTCAGCAGCGCTTGCGTCGCGCTGGCCGTGACCGTGATCTCGCGATCCGCATTGTAGGCGCGGCCGTACAGCGCCTCGATCTTGCGCGCGATCGCCTGACGCAGTGGCGCGGCGCCCGCCATCGGCGGATATTGATTGTGGCTCTCGCGCATGGCGTTCGCGACGGCATCGACGATGCGCGGGTCGCAATCGAAATCGGGGGGAAACCCTGACCGAGATTCACCGCGCCTTTCTGGGCTGCGAGGGCGCTCATCACGGTAAAGATGGTCGTGCCGACATGGGGCAGACGCGACGGAAAGGACAGGTCAGGCGGCGTGTGAGTCGAGTCGTGCGGTGCATTCATGGCGATGTGGGCGAGATGTCGGTCGATGTCGGTGAGCGATATTCTAGAAGCCTTGCCCGCTCGTCGCAGGCGCGCCCGATTGCGCTTCGACGGCGAGCACGAAGGGCTTCGGCTCGGCGATGCGAAACGCGAAGTCGCGCGCGATGCGCCGGGCGAGCTTCAATATTGCGCGATCCTTCGATACGAGCCAGGTCGCGCGCGACACGTGGGCGAGTTCCAGAAACTTCTGGTCGTCGCGGTCCTTGCACTTGGGAAGCGGCCGCGCGTCGTCTATCTGCGCGGGCGCGACGAGCGTCAAAAGCTGTGCGACGGTCGCGAGTGCGGCCGCCTTATCGATGCCGAAACGCACGAACTGCGGATAATCGAGCACGCGCGTGAGTTCGTTCAGGCAGCGCGCGTCGATCAGCGCCTCGAGCGTGCGAGCGTCGAGCGCCGCGCGGATCGGACGCGTGGCGGGATCGTCGAACACGAGGATGTCGATCCACACGTTCGAATCCAGCACGACGCGCAAGGGCGTGGACAGAGGCGGCGCGCTCGGCGCGGCGGAACTTTCCATTCGATACAATCGGGGGTTTATGCTTAACGATCGCCGGCCATGCGCCGGCGAGCCTCCATGATAATCGTTCTCTCGCCTGCGAAATCCCTCGATTACGAGACGCCCGCTCACATCAAGAAGCACACACTGCCCCAATTCGTCGATGACGCCGCTGAACTGATCAACGGCTTGCGCGCGCTGTCGCCGCAGCAGATCGGCGGCATGATGGGCATCTCCGACCAGCTCGCGACGCTGAACTTTCAGCGCTATGCCGAATGGTCGAAGACCTTCGATACCCACAATTCCAAGCAGGCCGTGCTCGCTTTCAACGGCGACGTGTACGAAGGCTTTTCCGCGAAGACGCCTACCTCGGCCGATCTCGACTATGCGCAGAATCATGTGCGCGTGCTGTCCGGCCTGTACAGTTTGCTGCGTCCGCTCGATCTGCTGCAGCTATACCGACTTGAAATGGGCACGCGCTTTCCGAACGCGCGCGGCAAGGATTTGTATGCGTTCTGGGGCAAGCGCATTACCGCGGCGCTCGACGAGCAGATCAAGAAGCAGCGCGGCGCGCATGTGCTCGTCAATTGCGCGTCGGAAGAATACTTCAAGTCCGTGAAGCCGAAGCAGCTCGGCGCGCCGGTCATCACGCCGGTGTTCGAGGACTGGAAGGGCGGGCGCTACAAGATCATCAGCTTTAATGCGAAGCGTGCGCGCGGCATGATGGCGCGTTATGCGGTGCAGAACTGCATCGACGAGCCGTAGGCGCTCAAGGGCTTCGATAGCGAAGGCTATGCATTCGACGCGAAGGCGTCCAACGATACGACTTATGTGTTTCGCCGCCGCATCGTGGACTGAGGCGCGCCCAACCGAACGCAAGGACACGACGATGAGCATTTCCATCACCAGCAACTTCGACGCGGGCTCGATCGAGGTCATCGATGCCGACAATCCCGAGGCCATTCGTCTGCGCGTGCGCAAGGACACGAACGCGGAGTGCGCGCAGTGGTTCTACTTCCGCGTATCGAACGTGCAGGGCGAGCGCCTCGTGATGAGCTTCGAGAACGCGGCGCAGTGCGCCTTCCCCGAAGGCTGGCGCGATTACGAAGCGGTCGCGAGCTATGACCGCGTCAACTGGTTTCGCGTCGCGACCGAGTACGACGGCCGCACGCTGACGATCGATCACACGCCGGATTTCGATCGCGTGTATTACGCGTACTTCGAGCCGTACAGCGAGGAGCGCCATGCGGAGTTTCTCGGCGCGCTTCAGCAGAATCCGCTTGCGACGCTGACCGAACTCGGCCAGACGCTTCAGGGCCGGCCGATGTCGCTACTCACGCTGGGGCTGCCGTATTTCCCGGACGAATCGCCGAAGAAGCACATCTGGATCATCGCGCGTCAGCATCCGGGCGAAACGATGGCCGAATGGTTCGTCGAAGGGCTCGTGAAGCGTCTGACCGGCTGGGGCGACTGGTCAGACGATTCGGTCGCGCGCGCGTTGTTCGAGCGCGCGGTGTTCCATATCGTGCCGAACATGAATCCGGACGGCAGCGTGCTCGGCAACTTGCGCGTGAACGCGGCGGGCGCGAATCTGAATCGCGAATGGATGGAGCCGAGCGTCGAGCGCAGCCCGGAAGTGCTGCTCGTGCGCGAGGTCATCGAGGAGACCGGCTGCGATTTGTTCTTCGATATCCACGGCGACGAGGCCATTCCGTACGTGTTCGTCGCGGGCTCGGAGATGCTGCAGGGCTTCACCGAGCAGCAGGCGAAGGAACAGAAGACCTTCATCGACTTCTTCAAGCAGGCGAGCCCAGACTTTCAGGACGTGCACGGTTACGAGTCGAGCAAGTATCAGACGGATGCGCTCAAGCTCGCGTCGAAGTACATCGGCAACGAGTACAAGTGCCTATCGCTGACGCTCGAAATGCCGTTCAAGGACAACGCGAATCTGCCCGACGACGGCGTCGGCTGGAACGGCGCGCGCAGTGCGGCGCTTGGTGCGTCGATGCTGCAGGCGATCCTGTGGCATCTGCAATCGTCGCCGGATTGATGTTTATCCTGGCGATGTAAACGTCGAAGGGCGTGACTGTTTCGCGGTCACGCCCTTTGGTTTTTAGTCGCGCTTCAGTGTTTATTCTTGGCGGTCGTTTTCTTCGATGAACCACCGGTGCTCTTCGTAGTGCTCTTGGCGACGCCTTTCGACTTGCCCTTCGCGCCGTGTTTGCCCTTCGTACTGCGGGCGGTCGAATGCGAGGTCGGGCGCAACGGCGGCACCGGATCGTTCCAGCCGAAAGCAAGCATCCGACTGCCGACATAACCGCAGCGGAATTTGAGCGTCTTCGGATCGCCTTCGCCGCTCTTCGGAACGCCCTGGCCTTCGACCGTCACCACGTTGTCCACCTTGATGCGCTGCTTCTTGTCGTCGAACGAATCGTTCCAGGGTTCAATGATGAAATGCGAAGGATCGAAGGAGGCGGGTGGAAACTCGACGCGGTCGAATGCCGTCGACGTGCTGGCGACGAAGCTGCCGTGTGCGGCGCAGTCCGCGACGAGCGGATTGGCGTTGAGATCGATGACGAAGTGGTGGATGAGTTCGTTGCGCTCGTCGAGCGTATCGGCAAAGGCAGACACAGCGCATGCAAGCGACGTGCATACAGCCAACCGGCCGACGAGCCGCAGGAGCCGGCGCGGTGCGAAAGTGCTTTCCATCAGGTTTGGCGCTAAGGTTTGGCGCTAAGAAGACACGGGCAAGTAAGATGCCCCGTGAAGGGAAGAGGTTCAATCTTAACGCACTTTGCGCATGTTACGACTTCGTGGAAACCGGGATGGCCGTTTCGATATAGACGGTGATCAGAATGGTAAGCAAGCCGGTGAAGAGCGCCTCGCCGATGCCAAGCAGAATGGAGCCGTGCATAAAGGCCGGCGGCACGCTGATGTGCCCGCCCGCCAGCGCCATTTCGAGCAGCACCGTCGATCCGCATGCGGTCGCGACAGCCGTGCCTGACGTGATGAAGTCGTGACCCGCGATGAACGTAAAGAGATTGCGCGGCAGCCACGCGACCGACAGGCGCTGCAGCAGCGTCGAGACCGCGACGGGTACGGCGCCGAACAGCAGATAGGTCGCCGCGACCGAGAGCCATGAAGCATCGAGCACCACTGCCGCGAGTCTAGTGCTTGCCGCGGTGCCGATAAGCGCGAGGCGCCAGTCGAACAGCGTGACTATCAGCGTGGCGCCGAGCAGATGGATGACGGGGCCGTCGTCGAACCACGCGTTGCATGCCCATAACACCGTCACCGCCACGATGATGCCAAGCCATACATGCTGTAGCGTGGCATCCTGCAAGCGACCGAACGGCCGCCTGGCGAGAACGAGCGCGAGCAAACCCGCGGCTGCGATCCAGGCGCCGACGGAGAGCCAAAGCGGAAGCGGTGTGTAGAAGAACCCCATGGCTTGCATATTACTCGTTGCGCGTGAATCGTGTGCGCAAACGACGGACCCAGTTTTCTCGTTTGTTCTCGATTGTTCCCAATCGTCCTGCTGCGCGGACCGCTCGATGACTAGAACGACGATTCGGGCTGCGCTGCCATCGGCAGCGGCTTGACGTCGTCGCCGGTCAGCGGCGGATACTTGACGCGCCGCTTGCGCAGGCGAATCACCTTGCTGGAAACGGCGGGCGTATCTGCCGGATCCTCTCCGATGCCTTGCAGAATTTCCAAATGCCAATTCTGCGCGCCATTGTAGATTGCGACAGCCGCGGCGCGGTTGGTCGCGCCGAGTTGCTGGAAGATGGCCGTCAGGTGGATCTTTACCGTGCCTTCGCTGATGCCGAGCGTTCTCGCGATCATCTTGTTCGTGCTGCCCATGTGTACGCATCGCATGATTTGTTGCTGACGCGGCGACAGGTTCAGATCATTGCGCATGCGGCGCGGGCGCACGACCTGGTCGTGATCGCGACGTGGCCACAGTTCGCGTCCGAGTTCCGGGTCGATGATGTCCGGCGGAATGTAGTGGCTACCGATCATCACCATCTCGAAGGCGCGCAACACCAGCGCCGGATCGAGCGCCCGCGGAATGACGCCCTTCGCGCCGGCCCCGATCAGCATGAATACCTGCACGGCGCTCGGCCGGTCGATGACGATGGCGGACGGCACCGCGGGCGCCTCTTCGAGCAGCAGATGAAGGTCGACGGTGCGCATCTCGGGCGTCCAGTCGATGACGATCATGCCGGTTTCGCTTCGCCGATGGACGGTGAGAGTCTCGCGCCAGTCTTTCACTTCAGTGAATTACGCCTGCCGCGCCACCCGGCGCAGCAAGGTCTTGATTCCGGCCCGGCGTTCGGCGTTGGTGCCCACGATGGTGATTTTCATGTGTTTCGCTCCTTCCTGATTGT
>JAQFVI010000428.1:0-1579 GCA_029439495.1 Caballeronia sp. BR6202001590007 | reverse complement strand
CCGCCCGCGACACCTCGGCTCGGGCGCGTTGCTGTTTCTTGGTCGGCGACAGAGCAATCATGACAAACTTCCTGCGATCGCGTCCCTTATCCGAATGGCATAAGCCAAAAAGCACAAAATCCCGCCGGAGCGGGGTTTCGAGGGCTTACTCATTGCCGGAATGATTGCCGAAAGTCAGTGAAAGTGCGGCTGAGCGGGTTCGGCATCTTCGGGCATTTCGGCGTGCACGATCTCGCCGAGCGGATCCGCGTAGAGCGGCACGCCGCAGTCGTCGCAAAACTCCGGCTCGAAGCGGCCGGCGTGGCGGCGCACGTCGGACACGCCGGTTTTCTTCAGCAACTCGACGATTTCCTCGACCGGACCGTCGACGCCTTCCAGGTCCGAGGCGTCTTCCTCCATGCCGAGTTCGCCGTTTTCGCGGCCATAAAGCGGCCAGACGACGCCGTAGATCACGTCGTTGCTGCCCCGGCGCGTGAATCCGATGCGATATTCGTCGATGTGCCGATCGCCGAAACCGGCGATGACCGCGCGCAATTCCTGTGGCGGCGCGCCGAGCGTATCGAAAAGGTAGCGCACGGCGGTGCGCACGGTATGCGGACGAACTTGCTCGTCGGCATCGCGGCAGGCCGAATAGTAGGCATCAGGCAGCAAACACTCGAATTCACAACCAGGCAGGATCGATGCGAAGTTCGGTCCGCCTTGCGCGATCCATTGTTCGAGACATTGACTGCGCTCGACGTACGCGCCGTTTTCATCTTCCTGCCAGCGGAAAAACGCAGCGCCGGCCGGCACGATCACCGACGCGAGCAGAAAGCGCGGGTCGGCAAGGATGGGCGACGTTTCCGGCAGATCGGACAGGTTGAGGCGTGCCGTGGCGCCGCCGAGCGCGCTTTGCGTCAGTTGCTGCGCGAGCCGCGCGGTATCGACGTGATGGCGCGGCAACTGATCGATGCTGTAGAGATACGGCGCGATGGCCACGCAGGCGCCCGCCGCGAGCACATGGGCCTGAAGCTGTGCACGCAGGGCATCGATCGTATCGGGCTTGAGCGTGCCGGACGGAATCGCGTAGCGCGTCCACGCGAGCACGGGCGCGGCAATGAGCAACGCTTCATGCGGTGCGCCGTCGCTATCGATCCGGAACGACTCGCTATGCGTTTCGGCCATGTCGGCGAGTGCGCCGTAGGCATCGGGATGGTTCTGCTGAAAGTGATCTAGCGCAGCATCGAGCGTGGCTTGATTGCCGTTGCGCACGAGTTTGTAGATAAGAGCATCGAGACGGGCTTCCCAGAAGCGATCCTCGACACGGCTACCCGACGCGAAGAGCGCGAGCGATAGGCTGATGAGCTTGTTGGCATCCGGGGGAATACGTCTTGCGGTTCGCGAGCGCATATCTGATATCTGTACAGGTTATTTAGGGAAGTGAGCTTTTAATTATAGTCGTTTGCCGGATGGTTTTACCGCGATGCTTCACTTCGACGGCGCGACGAGGCGCTGACGCGGGCTTGCTTATCGACACGAACCGATTCGATGAATTTTTATTGCCGAACCTCTTGCGCCTCACTCGGCGCTTCACTAGAAC
>JAQFVI010000427.1:2862-50312 GCA_029439495.1 Caballeronia sp. BR6202001590007 | reverse complement strand
AGCACGCCATTTCGACGGTCGTGCCTGCCCGTCCGGTGAACTTCCACCCGGACGCTGAATCGTCCTAAACCCTGTCGCGGCCGGCGCGGAACTGCTCAAAAAGTTGCCCTTCCAAACACCAATATTAAGCAACTCGCTTAAGCAACTCGCCGGTCGCTTCACATTATTAAACACATCAATTTGATCAACGCAGCGCTCGTCGGCATCGACTTCGGCAAGATCGATTTCGAAGCCAGTCTCGAAGAACTCAGTCTGCTCGCGCAATCCGCGGGCGCCCATCCTGCCGTCACGCTCACCGGCCGCCGTTCCAGTCCCGATGCGAAGATGTTCATCGGCAGCGGCAAGGTCGAGGAACTGCGTCTGCAGTGCGACGCGAACGACGTTGAACTTGTCATATTCAATCACGCGCTCGCACCCGCGCAGCAACGCAATCTAGAGGTTGCGCTGAATCGCCGCGTGGTCGACCGCACCAGTCTCATTCTCGATATCTTCGCGCACCGCGCCCGCAGCCACGAAGGCAAGCTGCAGGTCGAACTCGCGCAACTGCAATATCTGTCGACGCGCCTGATTCGCGCGTGGACTCACCTCGAACGCCAGAAGGGCGGCATCGGCCTGCGCGGCCCGGGCGAAACGCAGCTCGAAACCGACCGCCGGCTGATCGGCGAGCGCATCAAGGCGCTCAAGTCGCGTCTCGACAAGCTGCGTCGCCAGCACGGCATGCAGCGTCGCCAGCGCGAGCGCAACCGCACCATGTCGGTGTCGCTTGTCGGCTATACCAACGCGGGCAAGTCGACGCTCTTCAATGCGCTCACCAAGGCGCAGGCCTACGCGGCCGACCAACTCTTTGCCACGCTCGATACGACCTCGCGCCGCGTCTATCTGAACGAGGAAGTCGGGCACGTCGTGGTGTCGGACACGGTCGGCTTCATCCGCGAATTGCCGCACCAGCTCGTCACGGCTTTCTGCGCGACGCTCGAAGAAACGATTCACGCCGATCTGCTGCTGCACGTCGTCGATGCATCGAGCGCCGTGCGGCTCGATCAGATCGACCAGGTGAACGAAGTGCTGCGCGGCATCGGCGCGGACGATATCCGCCAGGTGCTCGTCTTCAACAAGATCGATGCGGTGCCCGAGCTGGCGGCCCGCGGCGAGGCGGTTGAAAGGGATGAGTATGGTAATATTTCGCGCGTCTTTCTGAGCGCACACACGGGTCAGGGACTCGACGCGTTGCGCGCTGCCATCGCTGAAATCGCTTAGGCGGACGAAGTCGACGAAGGCCCGGGCCAACCCAGCGTGCTCGCCGAAACCGCCGAACCGCACGAGGCCTCCGACGCAACGCACTCTACCCAGTCCGGGTCAAACGACAACGGCGACACGAATGCACGGCCGGAAGACCAACGGCCAGCCGAAGAACGTAACGCACACAAAGGTTCCCGAGCACGGACACTGACCTGCTCCGGATTGCATCGACCCGGCCTGTTCCGGCTGTCTAATGGTGAATCACCGAGTGAACGACTACAACGAGCGGACCACCCGGCAGCTTCTGCCTGCCGTCTTTTCGATCAACGATCCGCGCTGGGGGCGGGGCGACGGCAATGGCGTGAAGGACGACACCAAGCGCCCGCAGGACGACAAGCGTCCGAACGGCAAGGACGACGGCCCGCCGGATCTCGACGAGATGTGGCGCGAGTTCAATCGCCGCATCGCGGGCGTGTTCAGCAAGAAGCCCGGCAACGGCGGTGTCCGCGACAACGGCCGCGGCACGAAGATCGGTCTCGGCATCGTCATCGGCGTGGTGATTGCCATCTATCTCGGCAGCGGCGTGTTCGTCGTGCAGGACGGCCATGTGGGCGTCGTGTCGCAGTTCGGCAAGTATCGGCAGACGGTCCAGCAGGGCATCCATTGGCGTCTGCCTTATCCCTTCCAGTCGCAGGAAATCGTCGATACCTCGCAAGTGCGCTCGGTCGAGATCGGGCGCGGCACCGCGCTGCCGCAAGGCAACGTGCGCGATGCGTCGCTGCTGACGGCCGAGGCCGACATCGTCGACGTGCGCTTCGCGGTGCAGTATCAGATCAAGTCGCCGACCGACTTCCTCTATCGCAACTTCGAACCCGATCAAAGCGTGACGCAGGCCGGACAGGCGGCGGTGCGCGAGATCGCGGGCGGCCTCAAGACCGACGATCTGCTTTACAAGGACCGCCAGGTGCAGCGTGCGCGCCTGACCGAAGCCATCCAGCGTTCGCTCGATGCCTATCGCACCGGCCTTCAGGTGACGGGCGTGACCGTGCAGAGCGTGCAGGTGCCGCAGCAGGTTCAGGCCGCGTTCGAGGAAGCGTTGCGCGTGCGTCAGGACAATGAGCGCGCCCGCGACACCGCGCAGGCCTATGCCAATCAACTGATCCCGCGCGCGAAGTCCGACGCGCAGAAGATGATCGACGAGGCGAGCGCCTACAGCAATCGCGAAGTCACGCAGGCGCAGGGCGATGCCAAGCGCTTCAAGGAGGTCTACGCAGAGTATTCGAAGGCGCCCGCGGTGATCCGTCAACGTATGTATCTCGACACGATGCAGCAGATCTACTCGCGCACCACGAAGGTGTTCGTCGACAGCAAGGCCGGCAACAACGTGGTCTATCTGCCGCTCGACAAGCTCGTCGAAACCAATCGCCAGCAGGCGGGCGCGGTAAGCTCGACCGACAACGCGAACGACGCCACAGCGGTCAACGCGGCTAGTGTGGCCGACGTGCCGCAGGCATGCGCGCAAGCCACGCAGCCGGCATCGACGCCAGCGCAGGCAGCCTCGCCTGCGAGTGCCGCGAGCGGTGCCGCCAAGGCCAACGGTGACAGCGATCCGCTGCGCTCGCGCGATGCACTCCGCTCGCGCAGCCGTCAAGATGACCTGCAGTAAGGAGCGCGAACATGAATCGAATCATTGCGCTCGTGGTCGCGGTCGTGATCGTGCTCTTCATCGGCTCGTCGATGATCTTCACGGTGGATGAGAAACACGCGGGCATCGTCTCGTCGCACGGCGACAGCGACGCGAAATTCGCCGGCCCCGGCCTGCACGTCAAGCTGCCGCCGCCGTTCCAGACGCTCACGCTCATCGACACCCGCACGCTAACCATTGACGAGAACGGCGCCGACCGTTTCGCGACGTCGGACAAGAACGAAGTGCTGGTGAATACCGTCATCAAGTATCGCGTCGCGGATCCGCTCAAGCTCTTCGCGAGCAACGAGAAGAACACGCAGACGGCCGAGGAGCGTATCGTCGCGCTGGCGCGCACTTCGCTCGCGAGCGCGTTCGCGAAGCGCTCGCTCGACGACGTGCTCGGCAATCAGCAGACGCTCTCCGCCGAAGCGCAGAAGTCGGTGGAAGACGCGGCGGCCGCGTTCGGTGTGCAACTGGTCGACTTGCAGATGACGCGCATCGACTTCCCGTCGGCGGTCGTGGATTCGGTCTACAAGCGCATAATCGCGGCCCGCCAGGAAGCGGCGGCCAACGAGCGCGCGAAGGGCACGGCCGAAGCGGACAAGATCAAGGCGGATGCCGTGCGCGAGCAGCAGCAGATTCTCGCGGATGCCTACAGTCAGGCGCAGTCGATCAGGGGCGAGGGCGACAGCAAGGCGGCCGCCATAGCCGCCGACGTCTACGGGCGCGATCCGCAGTTCTACCAGTTCTATCAAAACCTCGAAGCGTATAAGAAGACTTTCAAGCCGGGCGACGTGATGGTCGTCGATCCGAGCAGCGATTTCTTCCGCTTCATGCGCGGCCCGAACGGTTCGAGTGGCGGCACCAGCGGCAGCGCGGAGGTTTCCGCGCCCGCGGCCAGGCGCTGAACGTGTCCAACGCCGCGCGCCGGTCCGGTTGCGCGGCTCACCGTCCGAGACATGCTCGACATCTTATTGCTCGCGATTGCGTTGATGCTGATCATCGAAGGGATGTTCCCTTTCGTATTCCCGACGGCCTGGCGCGACACGTTCCGCCGCATCGCCGAGAGGCCGCCGCATCACATCCGCATCGGCGGACTGGTCGCGATGGCGCTCGGGCTGATCCTGCTGCTCATCGCGACCTGAAGAAATTCGCCTAAGCTGTTTCTCATCGTCAGTCCCATGCGCGCGCCTCGACGGCCGCGCGCCCCGTAGGAATCGCATCGATGTCCACCTGGTTACTTCCCGAGAATATCGCCGACGTTTTGCCGTCGGAAGCCCGCAAGATCGAAGAACTGCGCCGCCGCCTGCTCGACCGTTTCCGCTCCTACGGTTACGAGCTGGTGATGCCGCCGATGCTCGAATATCTCGAATCGCTGCTGATGAGCGGCACCACCGATCTCGACCTGCGCACCTTCAAGCTCGTCGATCAGCTATCTGGCCGCACGCTCGGCCTGCGCGCGGACATCACGCCGCAGGTGTCGCGCATCGATGCACATCTTCTGAATCGTCAGGGCGTGACGCGCCTCTGCTACGCGGGCGTCGTGCTGCATACGCGTCCGCGCGGCCTGCATGCGACGCGCGAACAGATTCAGGTCGGCGCGGAAATCTACGGTCACGCTGGCCTCGAAGCCGACCTCGAAATCCAGCAACTGATGCTCGATTCCCTGCATCTCACGGGTCTCACGAAAGTGCGTCTGGATCTCGCGCACGCGGGCGTGCTCGCGGCGCTGCTCGAACTGGAACCGGCGGCGGCCTCGCTCGGCGAATCGCTCTACGACGCGCTCGCGAGCAAGGACGTGCCGCGCCTGCACGAACTGATCGCGCATCTGGGCCAGGTGCCGCGCGAGGTGCTGCGCGCGCTGCCGTCGCTGTACGGCGACGCATCGGTGCTGACGATCGCGCGCGGGCATCTGCCGAATCTTCCGGTCATCGCGCGCGCGCTCGACGACCTCGCGTTCCTCGCGGGCCAGGTCGAAGGCGCCGAAGTGACGATTGATCTAGCGGACCTGCGCGGCTACGCGTACCACAGCGGCGTGATGTTCTCGGCCTATGTTGATGGCGTGCCCAACGCGGTCGCGCGCGGCGGTCGTTACGACGACGTCGGTCTCGCATACGGTCGTGCGCGTCCGGCGACGGGCTTTTCGCTCGATCTGCGCGAGATCGCCCGCATCTCTCCCGTCGATGCGCGCGGCACCGCGATCCTCGCGCCGTGGAAGCACGACGAACCGCTGTGCGCGGCGATTTCCGCGTTGCGCGACGCCGGCGAAGTCGTCATTCAGGCGCTGCCGGGCCACGACGATCTCGACGAATTCGCGGCGGACCGCGTGCTCGTCGAGCGCGCCGGAAAGTGGACGGTCGAACCGCGCGGCTGACGCGCGAAAGGGTCGTGCTACACGCTCGAAGCACCGCGGCGCGAAAGTGGCAAAAACACGAAACGTATCCCGAAAAACTCGGAACCGTCCGGGAACATAGGTAAAATACGTTTTTAACTAGCTAACGAATCAACATGTCTGCCAGTGCAGTGAATGTGAACCCAGGATGCAACGTCGTCGTGGTGGGCACCCAGTGGGGTGATGAGGGCAAGGGCAAGATCGTCGACTGGCTGACGGACCACGCCCAGGGCGTCGTGCGCTTCCAGGGCGGTCACAACGCCGGTCACACGCTCATCATCGGTGGCAAGAAGACCATTCTTCGCCTCATCCCGTCGGGCATCATGCGCGCCGGCACGGCCTGTTATATCGGCAACGGCGTCGTTCTGTCGCCGGAAGCGCTCTTCAAGGAAATCGACGAACTGGAGTCGGCAGGCATCGACGTTCAGAAGCGTCTGTTCATTTCCGAAGCTGCCACGCTCGTCCTTCCGTATCACGTCGCCATCGACCAGGCGCGCGAAGCCAAGCGCGGCGCGGGCAAGATCGGCACGACCGGACGCGGCATCGGCCCGGCCTACGAAGACAAGGTCGCGCGTCGCGGACTGCGCATGCAGGATCTCTTCGATCGCGCCGTGTTCGAAACGCGCCTCGCCGAAACGCTCGATTTCCACAACTTCGTGCTGACGCAGTACCTCGGCGCGAAGGCCGTCGATTTCCAGGAAACGCTCGACACGATGCTTGGCTACGCCGACCGTCTCGCGCCGATGGTCACCGACGTCTCCCGTCGTCTCTACGACGAAAACCACGCGGGCAACAATCTGCTGTTCGAAGGCGCGCAAGGCACGCTGCTCGATATCGATCACGGCACGTATCCGTTCGTCACGTCGAGCAATTGCGTTGCCGGTGCGGCGACAGTGGGCGCGGGTATCGGACCGCAGCGCCTTAATTACATCCTTGGCATCACGAAGGCGTATTGCACGCGCGTCGGTTCGGGCCCGTTCCCGAGCGAACTGTACGACGCCGACAATTCGCAGCGTCAGGACAAGATCGGCCTGAATCTCGCGACCGTCGGCAAGGAATTCGGCTCGGTCACCGGCCGTTCGCGCCGCACGGGCTGGCTCGACGCCGTCGCGCTGCGCCGCTCGATCCAGATCAACGGCATTTCGGGCCTGTGCATGACCAAGCTCGACGTACTCGACGGCCTCGACGAAGTGAAGCTCTGCACGGGCTATACGCTCGACGGCAAGCCGGTCGATATCTTGCCGCGCGGTGCATCGGAAGTCGCGCGCTGCGAGCCGGTCTACGAAACCTTCGGCGGCTGGAAGGAAAGTACCATCGGCATCACGCAATGGGACGGCCTGCCGGAAAACGCGCGCAAGTATCTGACGCACGTGCAGGAAGTCGCCAGCGTGCCGATCGACATGGTGTCGACCGGTCCGGACCGCGACGAAACCATCCTGCTTCGTCATCCGTTCAAGGTCTGACGCTCGCCGTTCGACCTTCGGATCGAGCCTGACGCTGTAAAGAATGCGTCTATTGCCCAATACGCGGCCACATTTCATATATAACCTTAGTTTTTGCATTTGAAGAGCCTCATCATGATCGCGATGACCGACTCGCGTAACGATGACAAGAACCTCTGGGTCAACTGGGACGAATATCACCGGTTGATCGAATTGCTCGCGCTCAAGGTGCACGAGTCGGGCTGGAAGTTCGACAAGATCCTGTGTCTCGCGCGCGGCGGACTGTGCGTCGGCAATCAACTGTCGCGCATCTACGATCTGCCGCTCGCAATTCTTGCGACGAGTTCGTATCGCGAGGCCGTGGGGACGCAGCAGGGCGATCTCGACATCGCGCAATACATCACGATGACGCGCGGCGAGTTGTCCGGCAACGTGTTGCTGGTCGACGATCTGGTCGATTCGGGTGTGACGCTCGCGCGCGTGCAGGAGCATCTGAAGGAGCGCTATCCGGCGATCACCGCAGTGCGCTCGGCGGTGCTCTGGTACAAGGGCTGTTCGAAGGTGACGCCCGACTATCACGTTCAGTTTCTCGAAACCAATCCGTGGATTCATCAGCCGTTCGAGGAATGGGACACGGTGCGCCCGCACAATCTGGGCGCCTGGATCAAGCGCGGCATGCAGAACAGCTGCGCCNTTTTTGTGCGCTGCATCGTTGGCCGAACGCAAGCGGGGCACGATGCTAAACTCTCACTTGCGCTACGCATCGCGGGCGGGCGGCGAGCACGAGAAGCCTGACCGGCGACACGGCATGCTTGCGTGCGTTTAGATAGAATGGCGTTCGTTTCTTTCCGCTCTGGACGGATATCTCGCTTTTATGACTAACTCGACTCACGCGCAAGAGCACAAACAATCGTTGCCATCCCTTGCGCTCGCGGCCATCGGCGTCGTCTTCGGCGACATCGGCACGAGTCCACTCTATTCGCTGAAGGAAGCCTTCAGTCCGTCGCACGGCATCGGGCTGTCCGAGCAGTCGATCCTCGGCGTCATCTCCCTGCTGTTCTGGGCCATCGTGATGGTGGTCGCCATCAAATACGTGCTGTTCGTCATGCGCGCCGACAACAACGGCGAAGGCGGCGTCTTCGCGATGATAACCCTCGCGCTGCGCAGCGTGAAAGAGCCCGGCAAGCTATCGGGCGTGCTGATGATGCTCGGCATCTTCGGCGCGTGCATGTTCTACGGCGATGCGGTCATCACGCCCGCGATGTCGGTCATCTCGGCGGTCGAAGGTCTCGAACTCGCCGCGCCAACGCTCGGCAAGTACGTGATCCCGATCACCATCGTCATCCTCATCATGCTGTTCTGGATTCAGCAGCACGGCACGGCCGTCGTCGGCAAGCTGTTCGGGCCGATCATGCTGGTCTGGTTCGTGACGCTCGCGGTGCTCGGCGCGTATCACATCATCCTCGCGCCGGCGGTGCTCGTCGCGCTGAATCCGTATTACGCGATCTCCTTCATGGCCGAGCACGTTCTGCAGGCGTACGTCGTGCTCGGTTCGGTCGTGCTGGTGCTGACCGGCGCGGAAGCGCTCTACGCGGACATGGGACACTTCGGTGTGAAGCCGATCCGCTACGGCTGGTACGGCCTCGTGATGCCTTCGTTGCTGCTCAACTACTTCGGGCAGGGCGCGCTCCTGATGCATTCGCCCAAAGCGATCGAAAGTCCGTTCTTCCTGCTCGCGCCCGACTGGGTGCTGCTGCCGCTCGTGATCCTGTCGACGGTTGCGACGGTGATCGCTTCGCAAGCCGTGATCTCCGGCGCGTATTCGCTGACGAGCCAGGCGATCCAGCTCGGTTACGTGCCGCGCATGAAGATCCTGCACACTTCCGAACTGGCGATCGGACAGATCTATATTCCGCTCGTCAACTGGATGCTGCTGTTCATCATTCTGTGCATCGTGATCGGCTTCAAGAGTTCGGAGAATCTGGCCGCCGCCTACGGTCTCGCCGTGACCGCGACGATGTTCGTCACGACCATTCTCGTGTCCGTCGTCATGGTGAATCTGTGGGGATGGAACCGCTGGCTCGTCGGCGGCATGATCGCGGTGTTTCTGATCATCGACGTCGGCTTCTTCGGCGCGAGCCTGCTGAAGATCGAGCAGGGTGGCTGGCTGCCGCTGTGCATCGGCGGGGCGCTCTTCTTCCTGCTGATGACCTGGTACAAGGGCCGCATGATCGTCAAGGATCGCACGGCCGCCGACGGTATTCCGCTGATGCCGTTCCTGCAGGGGCTGCTCGCGCATCCGCCGCATCGCGTGTCGGGCACGGCCATCTATCTGACCGGCAGCGATTCGCTGGTGCCGGTGAGTCTCCTGCACAACCTGAAGCACAACAAGGTGCTGCACGAACGCACCATCTTCATGAACTTCACGACGCGCGCCATCCCTTATGTGGACGACGCGCACCGCATGGACGTGAAGGATATCGGCGGCGGACTGTTCCTCGTCAAGGCGGCCTACGGCTTCAACGAAACGCCCGACGTGAAGGCCGTGCTCGAACAGATCACCCGCACGCACGCGATGACCTTCGAGCTGATGGATACGTCGTTCTTCATGGCGCGCGAAACGGTCGTTCCGACGGAATTGCTGGGCATGTCGGTGTGGCGCGAGCGCGTGTTCGCGTGGATGCATCAAAATGCCGCGAAACCGACCGACTTCTTCAGCATTCCGGCCAATCGCGTCGTCGAACTCGGGACGAAGATCGAGATCTGACGGCGCGGCGAAGGTCGCTCACACGATGAAAAAAACCCCGCGTCGCGAGACGCAGGGTTTTTTGCTTTAGCGCGTGATTCGTTCAGCGCTTGAGCTTGGCGAACGCGGCTGCCATTGCGCCGGCCGGTTCCGGCTCGCGGCGCTGCTGCGGACGCTGGCCCGAACGGCGATCCTGCGATCTGCGAGCCTGCGCGAAATCGTCGTTAAGCCGCATGGTCAGCGAAATGCGCTGACGCTTCACGTCCGTTTCCAGCACCTTGACCTTGACCTTGACCGGCCTTCACGACTTCGTGCGGGTCCTTGATGAACTTCGTCGACATCGCCGAAACGTGCACGAGCCCGTCCTGATGCACGCCGATATCGACGAACGCGCCGAATGCCGCCACATTGGTCACGACGCCTTCGAGGATCATACCCGGCAGCAGGTCGGAGATTTTCTCGATGCCTTCCTTGAAGGTCGCGGTCTTGAACTCGGAGCGCGGCTCGCGGCTCGGCTTTTCGAGTTCGCCGAGAATGTCGCGCACCGTCGGCAAGCCGAAGCGTTCGTCGACGAACTCGGCGGGGGACAGACCCGTCAGCGCCTCGCGCTTGCCGAGCACGTTGCCGATCTGCTTCTTGATCTTCGCAAGCATGCGCTCGACGATGGGATACGCTTCCGGATGCACTAACGAGAGCGATCGAGCGGATTTTCGCCGTTGTTGATGCGCAGGAAGCCGGCCGTCTGCTCGAAGGTCTTGTCGCCGAGGCGCGGCACCTTTTCAGATGTTCGCGCGACGGGAAGGGACCGTTCGCATCGCGAAAGTCGACGATATTGCGCGCGAGCGTCGCATTCAGGCCCGACATGCGGGCGAGCAGCGCGACCGACGCGGTATTGGCATCGACGCCGACCGCGTTCACGCAATCCTCGACGACCACATCGAGCGAGCGCGCGAGTCCGCGCTGATTCACGTCGTGCTGATACTGGCCGACGCCGATCGCCTTCGGCTCGATCTTCACGAGTTCCACGAGCGGATCCTGCAGCCGCCGCGCGATCGACACCGCGCCGCGCAGCGACACGTCCAGCTCCGGGAATTCCTTCGCCGCGAGTTCGGACGCTGAATACACCGACGCGCCCGCTTCGGACACGACGATCTTCTGCAGCTTCAGATCGGGATGCTTCGCGATGAGTTCGCTCGCGAGCTTGTCGGTTTCGCGCGATGCCGTGCCGTTGCCGATCGACACGAGTTCCGCCTGCGTCTCGCGCGCGAGACGCGCGAGCTTCGCGATCGAGCCGTCCCAGTCGCGGCGCGGCTCGCGCGGATAGATGGTGTCGGTGGCGAGCAGCTCAGCTTGCCAGTGCGATCGACGACCGCGACCTTCACGCCGGTGCGCAGGCCCGGATCGAGGCCGATGACGGCCTTCGGGTCGGCGGGCGCGGCGAGCAGCAGGTCCTTCAGATTGCGCGCGAACACGCGGATGGCTTCGTGCTCGGCTTGCTCGCGCAACTGCGTGAGCAGTTCGTTTTCGATATGCGGCTGCACCTTGACGCGCCAGCACCAGCGGCAGACGTCCGAGAGCCACTTGTCCGCCGCGCGTCCCCGGTTCGCGATGCCGACGTGCCCGGCGATCATCGCTTCGCACGAATGCGGAATCTGTGCGTCGAGTTCTTCGCCGAGGCCGAGCTTCACCGACAGCACGCCCGCATTGCGGCCGCGAAACAGCGCCAGCGCGCGATGCGAGGGCACCATGCGGACGGTTTCGCTGTAGTCGTAGTAGTCGCGGAATTTCTCGCCTTCCTCGCTTTGCTTGCCGTCGACGACGCTCGACATCACGAGCCCCTGATTGAACAGATGCTCGCGCACCTTGCCGAGGATCTCGGTGGTTTCGCCGAACTGTTCGGAGAGGATGTCGCGCGCGCCGTCGAGCGCGGCCTTGGTGTCGGCGACGCCTTTGTCGGCATCGGTGGATTTGGCGGCTTCGGCTTGCGGATCGAGCGTCGGATCGGCGAGCGGCGCCGCTGCGAGCCGCTCCAGCTCGGCTTCGCGGGCGATCTGCGCGCGCGTGCGGCGCTTGGGCTTGTAGGGCAGATAGAGGTCTTCGGGCACCTGTTTGCTGTCGGTGCCGTCGATGGCGGCACGCAGTTCGTCGGTGAGCTTGCCTTGCTCGTCGATGCTCGACAGGATCGCGGCGCGGCGCTCTTCGAGTTCGCGCAGATAGAGCAGGCGTTCTTCGAGCATGCGCAGTTGCGTGTCGTCGAGATTGCCGGTGACTTCCTTGCGATACCGGGCGATGAACGGCACGGTCGAGCCTTCGTCCAGAAGCGCGACGGCGGCGGCGACCTGGCGCGGCTGCATGGCGAGTTCGGAGGCGATGCGCCGTACGATCTTGAGTGCTACAGTTTCCGTCATGGTTGCGCTGTCTGCTGGCTTCTCAGGCACCAGGCGCTGCGCGTGGGACATGCGCGAAAGGCAGGCGGCACGGGCGTGGTGGCGTGAGCGGGCCGTGTTGCTGAAGCCGGGCATTTTGCCATAAATGGCGAAGCGCTCCAGCGCGCGATGATAGAATTTCGGCATCGATGCGGCGGTTTTCATCCGTTGCATGCATCTCGCCGGCGAAGGTTCGTTTTGCGTGCGATTCATTCACGCTTGGCGCTTCGTCGCTGCCGCGCCGGCCACCTGTTCGCCAACCTTTTTGCCCAGCTTGCTGCCATTTCTTTGCCGACTTTCAGCCTTTCGCGCGCGTCGTCATCCGCCTCGACTGCACGGGTCGCCGCCGCCCTCGCCGCCCTCGCCGCCCTCGTGCCGATGCGTGCCGTATCGGCGCTCGTCGGCGCATGCTTCGCGTACTGTGCGCAGGCGCCGATCATCGCGCAGGCGCAGGCGGCATCGCTGATCGATCCGACGACCGCCGTGCGCGCCCAGCCGCTCGACGGCACGTCGTCGGCAAGCGCTGCCGCCACCGATGCCGCTCTGCAATCGGACTATGCGCGCCGCCAGAAAGACCTGAACCGGCGCAGCGAAGAAAACAACTACCGCTTCGGCGTCAAACAACACGACTGCTACAGCAACTTCTTCGTCAATCGCTGTCTGACGAAGGCGCGCGACGAAATGCGCACGACGCGCCAGCAGATCCGCCAGGAACAACTGGCGCTCGACGACGAACAACGCGCCGAGCGCGCGAAGCACCGCGATGAGCAGAACGCGATCAAGCAGGCACAGCTCGACGCTCAGGCGCCACAGCGCGCGGCAAACGAGCAGGCGAACCAGCAGGCTTTCGACGACAAGCAGCGCAAGAACGCGCTCGCCGCCGCCCAGCGCGACACCGATGTGCCCCGGTGTGCGGCGAACCAGAAAGCCTACGATCAGAAGCAGGCGGACTACCAGAAGAAGCTCGACGATGCCCGCGCACGCGGCGTGCAGGACGCGCAGGAGCGCGAGCAAAAGGCCGAGCGCTACGAGCAGAAGCAGCAGGACGCCGCGCAACATCGCGCCGAAGTCGAGGCGCGTCAGAAGGAAGCCGCCGACCGCAAGCAGCAGAAAAAGGCGGCGCAGCAGGCGCAGGAAGAGCAGCAGCGCCAGGAACAATTGAAGCAACAGCAGCAACAAGGCCAGTAGCGCCGGGGCAGGTCCCAGCCGATGCAAGGATGAAAGGAGGCGAGCATGCAGCAGCGCTTGAACGCACCCCGACAACCTGCCGTGGACACCGCGATGATTCGCGATCGCATTGCGCAATTGCAGGAAGAGCATCACGGGCTCGACGTGCTGATCGACAGAATGGCCGGCACGGACGATCTCGAGCTGCGGCGCCTCAAGAAGCGCAAGGTGAAGGACACGATTCTCTTGCTGCAGTTGCAGCTGGATTCCGATCCGCACTGAAGCGCGCGTTCCGGTCGTCCGTCGCACACGGCGTGCGCAGCGCGTGCCGTCCGTTCACCGTGGCGGACGGCCACATCGCCACATCGCTGTACCCTACGGCTGCAAGACTCGCAGGATCACTCCGTTTTGAATTCGCCCTCACAGCTTTCATCATCCGGCGGCGCCGATGCCGCGCCGCTCGACTTATCGGCCAAACGTCAGGCCGAACTCGACGCGATCTTCGCGGCAGACGGCCTGCTCGCGCGCGCGATCGACGGCTATCGTCCGCGCGCCTCGCAGATCGACATGTCGCGCTCGGTCGCGGCAGCCATGGAAGCGTCCGGCCGCGCGATGCCCGAACCCGCGATGTTCGAGGCGCAGCGCCGTCCCGCGCGCAAGCTCGGTCCCTCGGACAAGCCGTATGCCGACGGCACGCCGCCGCAGGAGGAAGTCGGCATCGCGACCGCGAAGGCGGCCATCGACGGCGGCGAGAATACGCTGATCGTCGAAGCCGGCACGGGCACCGGCAAGACCTACGCGTATCTCGTTCCGGCCATGCTGTGGGGCGGCAAGGTCATTGTCTCGACCGGGACCAAGCATCTGCAGGACCAGCTTTTCCAGCGCGACATTCCGACCGTGCGCGATGCGCTCGCCGTGCCGGTGTCGGTCGCGATGCTCAAGGGCCGCGCCAACTACCTGTGCCATTACTATCTGGAGCGCACCGCCGATAACGGCCGCCTGCCGACGCGCCAGGATACCGCGCATCTGCAGGAAGTCATCCGCTTCTCGAAGATCACGAAAAGCGGCGACAAGGCCGAACTCGCGAGCATCCCGGAGAATTCGCCGGTGTGGCCGATGGTCACGTCCACGCGCGACAACTGTTTCGGCCAGGACTGCCTGCATTACAAGGAATGTTTCGTGATGCAGGCGCGCAAGGAGGCGCAGCAGGCCGATATCGTCGTGGTCAATCACCATCTGTTCTTCGCGGACGTGATGCTGCGCGACACCAGCATGGCCGAACTCCTGCCGATGGCCAACACGATCATCTTCGACGAGGCGCATCAGTTGCCGGAAACGGCGACGCTGTTCTTCGGCGAGACGCTGTCGACCACGCAATTGCTCGAACTCGCCCGTGATACCGTCGCCGAAGGCCTGAGCCACGCGCGCGATGCTGCCGACTGGACCAAGCTCGGCGCCGCGCTCGAACGCGCCGCGCGCGATCTGCGGCTCGCGTTCAAGGAAGATTCGGCGCGTTTTTCGCTCGGGCGATTGCCAGATTCGCATCCGCTCTTCGACGCGCTCGATACGCTGGAAACGCATCTCGACGCGCTCGCCGACGCGCTGTCGACGCACGGCGAACGCGCGGAATCGCTGCCGGCGCTGGTGCGTCGCGCCCGCGGACTGCAGGAGTTACTGTCCGGCTGGACCACGCCGCCGCCGCCGCTCGAACGCACGGTCGTCGAGGACGAGGCGACCGCCGCGCAGGCCGCGAAGGCAGAGCCGAATGAAATGGTGCGCTGGATCGAGGTGTTCTCGCACACGGTTCAGTTGCACGAGACGCCGTTGTTGGTCGCGCCGATCTTCGCGAAGCAGCGCGCGGGCGTGCCGCGCGCGTGGATCTTCACGTCGGCGACCTTGTCGGTGCGCGGCGACTTCACGCATTACGCGGCGCAGATGGGTCTCAATGCGCGCCGTTCGATGACGCTGCCGAGCCCCTTCGATTACCCGACGCAAGGCCTGCTCTACGCGCCGCGCAATCTGCCGCAGCCGTCGTCGCCGCAATTCA
Source organism: Caballeronia sp. BR6202001590007 (assembly GCA_029439495.1). Classification (GTDB taxonomy): domain Bacteria; phylum Pseudomonadota; class Gammaproteobacteria; order Burkholderiales; family Burkholderiaceae; genus Caballeronia. The sequence goes on along the minus strand of JAQFVI010000427.1, from coordinate 35,166 downwards.
CCGACGCCGTGTTCGAAGCCGCGTTGCCGGTGATCGAAGCATCGGGCGGCGGCGTGTTCGTGCTGTGCACGACGCTGCGCGCGGTCGACCGCATTTCGACGCGCTTGCGCGATGTCATCGAGCGGCGCGGCTGGGACAATCCGCTGCTCGTGCAGGGCGATGCGAGCCGCACCGAACTGCTCGATCGCTTCCGCGCCTACGGCAACGCGATTCTGGTCGGCAGCCAGAGTTTCTGGGAAGGCGTGGACGTGCGCGGCGATGCGCTGTCGCTCGTTGTCATCGACAAGCTGCCGTTTGCACCGCCCGACGATCCGGTGCTTGCCGCGCGCCTCGACGCGCTGACGAAGAAAGGCCTGAGCCCGTTCGCCGTGCATCAGTTGCCGCAGGCGGTGATTACGCTGAAGCAGGGCGCGGGGCGGCTGATCCGCGCAGAAACGGATCGCGGCGTGCTGATGATCTGCGACACGCGGCTCGTCGACAAACCCTACGGCCGGCGCATCTGGCAGAGCCTGCCGCCGTTCAAGCGCACGCGCGAACTCGATGTCGTGCGCGAATTCTTCGACGAGTCGCGCACGCTCGCGAGCCGGTTCGAAGAGTGATGCATTCAGTCATCGCCGATCCATAAAAAAACGGGCGCCTGAGCGCCCGTTTTGCTTTTCCGCCTGGCCTTCTTCAGGCTTACCAGATCTGGTACCACGGCTTCACATCGGCCGTACGGCGCTTGCCCGTCACATAAGGGCTGTCCGGGAAGGTCGCGGCGAGCACGCGCTTGGTGTCGTCGGCGAGCTGCGGCTGATTGAGCTGCTGGTACGACAGCATCATGATGTGCAGCGCGTCTTCGGTGGCAGGCGCATTCTTGTACTCGCGGATGGCCAGTTGCGCGCGGTTGATCGCCGCGACGAACGTGCCGCGACGGTAGTAGTAGTCGGCCGTGTGGACTTCGTGCGATGCCAGCGCGTTCACGATATAACGCATGCGCTGCGCGGCATCCGGCGCGAATTTGCTTTGCGGGTATTTGTCGACGACGACCTTGAACGCGTCATACGACTCGCGCAGCGACTTGGGATCGCGCTCGCTCATGTCCTGACCGGAGAAACGGCCGAAGAGACCGAGGTCGTCGTTGAAGTGGATCATGCCCTTGAGATAGTACGCGTAGGCAATCTCGGGATGATCCGGGTGCAGCTTGATGAAGCGGTCGATGGCCTGGTCCGCGTTGGCGGTTTCGCCGTCTTGCCAGTTGCAGTACGCGACGTTGATCTGCGCCTGCTGCGCGAAGTGACCGAACGGATCGCGGCCTTCGAGCGCCTCGAAGTACTTGGAGCACTTACTCCAGTCGCGGCCGTCGAGCGTGTCCTGGGCCTCCGTATATAATTTGTTGTTGTTCCAGGTTGCCGTTTCGTCGGTCTTCTCGGGCAGGTCATGACAGGCCGCCACGATCGCGACGCTCGCGGCCAGCGCCAGATACTTGATCGATTGCTGCATCGATTGATGAATGGTGTTGAAGGCTCGCATCAGTGCTTGCTGTTCCTATCTGCTGTGTCTGGCCGTGTCGCCGTCGCGGATGTCCGCGCGGTGCTTCCGGTCCGTAACGGTAAAGCGCAGCGTCTCGCGCGACGGCGTCCGGGACCTGGCTCACTGCCTGCCTTGCCTCCTGAACCGTTCTTCCCGAATGCTTCCGTTCGCGCGAGGCTTTCCCGTTGAATCTCGTTTCAAATGACCCGCTCACGCTCAAGTACCCATAGTACCAAAGACGAACCACAAAATTATAGCCCAAGCGACTTGCCCAACGGCGCGTCGTGCCCCTGCGCCGTCTGCACCGACGACAAAGCGCCGCGTACCGCGCGCGTTCCCGACGAACTCGCGGGCGAACGGCTCGATAAAGTGCTGGCCAAAGTGTTTCCCGAATTCTCGCGCAGCCGCCTGCAGGGATGGATCGAAGAGGAGCGCGTGCTTGTCGACGGCGCGCGCGCCAAGGTGCGCCAGCCGGTGCCGCTCGGCGCGACCATCTCGCTCGTGCCCGACCTGTTACCCGAACAGCTCGCGTTCGCGCCGGAGCCGGTGCCGCTCGACATCGTCTACGAAGACGACACGCTCGTCGTCATCAACAAGCCGGCGGGCATGGTCGTGCATCCGGCCGCGGGCAACTGGAGCGGCACGCTGCTCAACGGCCTGCTGCATCGCTACGGTGACGCGGCGGCCGGACTGCCGCGCGCGGGCATCGTGCATCGGCTGGGCAAGGAAACCTCGGGGCTGATGGTCGTCGCGCGCACGCTCGAAGCGCAGACCGATCTCGTGCGCCAGTTGCAGGCGCGCACGGTCAAGCGCCGCTACGTCGCGTTCGTGTGGGGCAACATGCCCGACGACGGCACCATCGATGCGCCCATTGGACGCGATCCGCGCGAGCGTACGCGCATGACGGTGGTGAGAAGCGCGGCGGGCAAGCCCGCGCGCACGCATTTCCGCACCATCGGTCGCACCAGCTGGTATAACCAGCCGATGAGCGCGATCCATTGCGATCTCGAAACCGGCCGCACGCATCAGATTCGCGTGCATTGCGCGCATACCGGGCATCCGCTGCTCGGCGATCCGGTCTACGGGCGCGCGCGTGGCAAGCGGTCGGTGACGCCGCTGCCGGACGGCTTCGCGCGTCAGGCGCTGCATGCGTGGCGGCTCGGCCTGATTCATCCGGCGACGGGCAAAGACGTGCACTGGCGCGCAGACGTGCCCGAGGACATGGCCGCGCTCGGTTTCGGCGCGCAGGAAGGCGGCGAGTTCGACGAACTCGACGATGACGACGATTTCGCCGAAGTCTACGAAGTCCGCGACGACGAAGACTGGGACGAAAACGATACCGGCGAAGACGACGATTACGAGGATGACGAAGCATGAGCGAGGTCCTGAAGCCGGCGGATTGTCTGTGGCCCGCATGGAAAGTGTCGCAACGCGTGCGCGCATTCGTGACGACGCGTGCAGGCGGCGTGAGCCGCGCGCCTTACGACAGCCTCAACCTAGGCTTCTCGACCGAAGACGATCGTGACGCCGTCGAGGAGAATCGCCGCCGCGCGGTGGCATCGACGGGCGCATCGGAGATCGCGTGGCTCTCTCAGGTGCATAGCGCGCAGGTCGAGGGTGCCGCGCAAGTGGTGGCACGCCGCGCACGCGGCGAAGCCACGCGCGCCGATGCGAGCGTCACCGATCGAAGCGGCGTCGTCTGCGTGGCGATGGCTGCGGACTGCCTGCCGGTGCTCTTCTGCGACGACGGCGGACGCGCGGTCGGCGCGGCGCATGCGGGCTGGCGTGGACTGGCGGCGGGCGTCGTCGAGAAAACGGGCGAGCGCGTCGCGGCGCTGGCAGGCGTGTCGACGTCGACGCTCAATGCGTATCTCGGACCGGCCATCGGTCCGACGGCGTTCGAAGTCGGCGACGACGTGCTCGACGCGTTCGTGTCGGCCGCGCAAGCAGGGCAGCGCGATGCGACCGCGCGCGCGTTCGTGCCGGCCGGCGCGCCGGGCAAGCACTTCGCGAATATCTATACGCTCGCGCGTTTGCGTCTTGCCGATATCGGCATCGATGCAGCGCGCATCGACGGCGGCACGCATTGCACGGTCACCGAAAACGCGCGCTTCTTTTCGTATCGGCGCGAGCGCGTGACGGGCCGCATGACCGCGATGATTTGGCTCGCCGATTAAGTGCGCGTCGACATTAATCAGACGCTTTTCATCGCCGTTTCACACGTTTGGAAAATGCCACCGGCACAATATTTCAGATGGGGAAAACGATAATTAAAAAATATCGCACTGCGGCAAAATTAGAGCAAAGCATTGACATGCTTGACGCCTAAGCCCAAGAATGTTCCCGGAATTCATTCAATCGGGCATGGCGTTGCAAGGGCGAATCTTGCCGCGCGCAGCGGGCGCACCCATACTTGCGCGCTGGTCGAAGCAGCCCGGCGATGCCTGCATTAGCAATCAGTCTTGCGAGACTCAAAGGTCAATGGCGGGTATGGCTTTCAAAAACTCTTCCTCCTCTTCCCGCTCCCATTCCGCCGAAAATACTTCGGCTGATTCAGTCAATTCGGCTTCATCGGCCAAAGCAACTGAAGCGGCCGGTTCTTCGAATGCGTTCGCCGATCAGGCCGGCATGCAGCAGGCGTTCGATCAATGGCTCAATGCGTGGCGCAGCGTCGCGGATCCCGCGCAATGGGCGAAGTTCGCACCGGCGGCGAACCCTCAGGCAAATGACGCTAGCGCTGCAAGCGCCGCTTCGCCGTTCGCCGCATTCGCGAGTGTCTCGGCAATCTTCCGAATCCTTTCGCCGGCGGCCTGCCGGGCAACTTTCCGGCGCCGTTCCCGCATCTCGGCTCGCTGCCGCAGTTTCCGCAAATGCCTCAGATGCCGATGCCGGATCTCACGAAGATGAACGGCATGGCCGAATTCGCGAAGCTCGCGAGCAGCATGTCGGGCTTCGGCGCGGCGATGCAGGGCTTGCCGACGCTACCGAAGATTCCGACCGCCGCCATCCCGCCGGAAGGGCTTCAGAAACTGCAAAGCGATTATTCGCGCGATGTTGCCGAACTGCTGCGTCAGGCAGGCGCGCAGCATATCGATCCGTCGTCGATCAAGGATCGCCGCTTCTCGGATGCCACCTGGCAGACGACGCCCGCCTTCGCGTTTACGGCGGCGTGGTATCTGCTCAACGCACGCTATCTGCAGGAACTCGCCGATGCCGTGCAGACCGATCCGAAGACACGCGAGCGCATTCGCTTCACCGTCCAGCAGTGGGCGGCGGCGGTATCGCCGAGCAATTACTTCGCGCTGAACCCGGACGCGCAGAAGACGCTCATCGAGAGCAAAGGCGAGAGTCTGCGTCAGGGCATGATGAATCTGCTCGCCGGCATGCAGCGCGGCAAGATCTCGCAGTCGGACGAATCACGCTTCACGGTCGGCAAGAACATCGCGTCGACCGAAGGCTCGGTGGTCTTCGAAAACGAACTGCTGCAAGTGATCCAGTACAAGCCGCTCACGCCGAAGGTCTACGCGCGGCCGCTGCTGATCGTGCCGCTTTGCATCAACAAGTTCTACATCCTCGATCTGTCGCCGGAAGGCTCGCTCGTGCGCTATGCGCTGGAGCAGGGTCAGCAGGTGTTCATCCTGTCGTGGCGCAACGCGGATCAGTCGATCGCGCACAAGACCTGGGACGATTTCGTCGAGGAAGGCGTGCTGGCGAGTATCGATGTCGTGAAGGACATCACCGGCGAAGCGCAGATCAACACGCTCGGCTTTTGCATCGGCGGCACCATTCTCGCCACTGCGCTCGCGGCGGCGCGCGGCGAGCAACCGGCCGCGTCGATGACGCTGCTGACCTCGATGCTTGACTTCTCAGACATCGGCGTGCTCGACGTCTTCGTCGACGAGGCGCATGTGCAGTGCGCGAGCAGGCGATCGGCGGCAAGAATGGCGCGCCCGCGGGACTCATGCGCGGCATCGAGTTCGCCAACACGTTCTCGTATCTGCGCCCGAACGATCTGGTGTGGAACTACGTCGTCGACAACTATCTCAAAGGACGCACGCCCCAGGCGTTCGACCTGTTGTTCTGGAACAGCGATTCGATCAATCTGCCCGGCCCGATGTGCGTCTGGTATCTGCGTAACACCTACCTCGAAAACAAGCCTGAAGGATCCGGGCGCGCTCACGGTGTGCGGCGAGAAGATCGACCTGTCGCGGCTCGATGTGCCCACCTTCATCTACGGGGGTCGCGCAAAGACCATATCGTGCCGTGGAAGTTGGCGTATGCGTCCGCGCCGATTCTCAGCGGGCCGCAGAAGTTCGTACTCGGCGTATCCGGCCATATCGCGGGCGTCATCAATCCGCCGTCGAAGAACAAGCGCAGCTTCTGGATCCTCGACAGCGATGCAGAGCGTTTGCCGGACGACGCCGATGCATGGTTCGACGCCGCCACCGAGCATCCGGGAAGCTGGTGGCCGACGTGGTCGGCGTGGTTCGCGCAGCATGCGGGCGAGCAGGTCAAGGCCGCGGCTGCGCAGGGATCGAAGACTCATCCGGTGATCGAGTCCGCGCCCGGTCGCTATGTGCTGGAACGCGACAGTTGAACAGCATGGGGATGACGCGGGCGAGCCGTCCGCGTTGCGTTGTTTATCGCTTTAACATTCGATGCTAAAGGAAATCGACATGACTGACGTAGTGATCGTATCGGCCGCGCGCACCGCGGTCGGCAAGTTCGGCGGCTCGCTCGCGAAGATCGCGGCGCTGGAACTGGGCGCGGCGGTGATCAAGACCGTGCGGAGCGTTCGGGCGTGAAGCCGGATCAGGTGAGCGAAGTCATCCTGGGTCAGGTGCTGACGGCGGGTTCGGGACAGAATCCGGCGCGTCAGTCGGTCATCAAGGCGGGATTGCTGGACATGGTGCCGGGCATGACCATCAACAAGGTCTGCGGCTCGGGTCTGAAAGCGGTGATGCTCGCGGCTAACGCGATCATCGCGGACGATGCGGAGATCGTCATCGCGGGCGGCCAGGAAAACATGAGCGCCGCGCTCCATGTGCTGCTGGGCTCGCGCGACGGCTTTCGCATGGACGACGCGAAGCTGATCGACTCGATGATCGTCGACGGTCTGTGGGACGTCTATAACAACTAACCACATGGGCACGACGGCGGAAAACGTCGCGAAGGAATTCGACATCACGCGCAAACAGCAGGACGCGTTCGCGGCGCTGTCGCAGAACAAGGCGGAAGCCGCACAGAAGGCGGGCCGCTTCGCCGACGAAATCGTGCCGATCGCGATTCCGCAGCGCAAGGGCGATCCGATTCAATTCAAGACCGACGAGTTCGTGCGTCACGGCGTGACCGCCGATGCGCTGTCGGGCCTCAAGCCCGCGTTCTCGAAGGAAGGCACGGTGACAGCGGCGAACGCGTCGGGCATCAACGACGGCGCGGTGGCGGTGGTCGTGATGTCGGCGAAAAGGCCGAAGCGCTGGGTTTGACGCCGTTCGCGCGCATCAAGGCCTGCGCGAGCGCGGGTGTCGATCCGAAGATCATAGGCATGGGGCCGGTGCCGGCTTCGAAGCGCTGTCTGGAGCGCGCGGGCTGGTCCGTGAACGACCTGGACCTGATGGAAATCAACGAGGCATTCGCGGCGCAGGCGCTGGCGGTGCACAAGTAGATGGGCTGGGATCAGTCGAAGATCAACGTGAACGGCGGCGCCATTGCGATTGGCCATCCGATCGGCGTATCGGGCTGCCGCATTCTGGTGACGCTGCTGCACGAGATGCAGAAGCGCGACGCGAAGAAAGGCCTGGCGTCGCTGTGCATCGGTGGCGGCATGGGCGTCGCGCTGGCGGTTGAGTGTCCGTAAGCTTTCAGCGCGTGGGCTCGACGTACCGGAAGCATCGAATCGAAATTGGGAAGGGCAAGCGGGCGGTGGCGATCGCGCGCCGTCCGCATAACAAAATGGAGTGAGGAATGACGAAGCGTGTAGCGTATGTAACGGGCGGCATGGGCGGCATCGGCACCAGCATCTGCCAGCGCCTGCACAAGGATGGCTTTACGGTCGTCGCGGGCTGCGGCCCGAACTCGCCGCGCCGCGTGAAATGGCTCGAGGTGCAGAAGGCGCTCGGNCGACAAGGTCAAGGCGGAAGTCGGTGAAGTCGACGTGCTTGTCAACAACGCGGGCATCACGCGCGACGTCGTGTTCCGCAAGATGACGCACGAGGACTGGACCGCCGTCATCGACACGAACTTGACGAGCCTTTTCAACGTGACCAAGCAGGTCATCGACGGCATGGTCGAGCGCGGCTTCGGGCGCATCATCAACATTTCGTCGGTGAACAGCCAGAAGGGCCAGTTTGGCCAGACGAACTATTCGACGGCGAAGGCCGGCATCCAAGGCTTCACGATGGCGCTCGCGCAGGAAATTGCGACCAAGGGCGTCACCGTCAATACCGTGTCGCCGGGCTATATCGGCACGGAGATGGTGAAGGCGATCCGCCCGGAAGTGCTCGAGAAGATCGTCGCGACGATTCCGGTCCGCCGTCTGGGCACGCCCGACGAAATCGGTTCGATCGTTGCGTGGCTCGCGTCCGACGAGTCGGGCTTCTCGACCGGCGCGGACTTCTCGCTGAACGGCGGCTTGCACATGGGCTGACGGGCGGCGGCTTCGCGTCGCGCGGCGCTTGCCACGCGCCGCCGGCGAAGCCGCCACTCGCCGGATTTTTCAACGATGCGGCGAATACGCAGCAATGCTTTTTGCGACCACGCAAGACATGCCTGCTGCCATCGCAGTAAAGTCTTGCGTTTAGGGCGTTCAATGACCACTACTACTACAAAGAAACCCGCCAAACGACTCATCAAAAAGTATCCGAACCGTCGGCTCTATGACACCGAGACGAGCACGTACATCACGTTGTCGGACGTGAAGCAGCTCGTGCTAGATCAGGAAGACTTCAAGGTGCTGGACGCGAAGTCCAACGACGACCTCACGCGCAGCATCCTGTTGCAGATCATTCTGGAAGAAGAAAGCGGCGGCCTGCCGATGTTTTCCTCGGTGATGCTCTCGCAGATCATCCGTTTCTACGGTCACGCGATGCAGGGCATGATGGGCACGTATCTGGAAAAGAACATCCAGGCGTTCATCGACATCCAGCAGAAGCTGTCCGAGCAGAGCAAGAGCATCTACGACGGCAACGCGCTGAATCCGGAAGTGTGGTCGCAGTTCATGAACATGCAGGCGCCGATGATGCAGGGCATGATGACGAGCTATATCGAGCAGTCGAAGAACATGTTCGTGCAGATGCAAGAGCAGATGCAGAACCAGGCGAAGACGATGTTCAACACGTTTCCGTCTCAGGCGCCGAATTCGTCGACTCCCGAGAAGAAGTGAGGTTCATCGGCGCGGTGTTTAGACGTCGAGACGCGCACCTCTCGCAGTGACATCGCGTGCTCCGCTCCCGCTGACCGATCTCGCCGGATCTTGCGCAAATGCCGCGCCGAAATCCCCGCGATACGGGTATGCGCCGGGGCGTGCGAGTGGCAAGCCCTAATTCATTCCGCCGGGCACTCGATCGCGGCGGCATAGCGCTTCCGGCAGCGTTCCGTCGACTTCCATAAACCCTGTACATCGGCGCAGATCCGCGAATGGAAGGCTCGCGTTTGGCGTCTGTCAGACGCAATGCCTTTGCTTTATTGACCGTCTCGACGCTTCTGGCCGCGTGCGGCGGCGGAAGCGACACCTCGCCGTCGAGCGCGTCGTCGCAGGCCACCGCCAAATCCGAAGCCAACGGTCAGACTCCGTCCTCGACGACGCGCCTGATGCTCGGCGCGAACACCCTCAATGATGGCGACGAGCATCACGCTGTCCGCCGGCGTCGGCAACGACATCTCGAAAATCACGGGAACGGGGTTCACCAACGCCACGCGCGTGTTCTGGCGCGGCGCGAAAATCCCCTCGCACATGAACACGAACACCGAGATGCTGGTGCTTCTTCCGATGATCGACTCGGGCACGGACCTAAGCGGTCCGCTCACGCTGCGCAGGGAAGACAACGCACAGGTCGACACGGCGGCTTCACTCACCGTTCAGGCGCTGCCGAAACCGAAATCGCTCTCCGTGGCCAGCGCAAACGAAGGCGATGTAGTGCGCATCGATGGCAAGTATCTGACGTCAACGTTGATCAAGTCCATCGTCATGGGCGATAAGGAGTTCCTGCCGACAAGCCAGAACGTCGTAGTTCAGCGTGCCGAAGGGCGCGCCGAGCGGATCGGTGGTGTTGCTCGATTGGAGGGGCACAAGGTATCCGCTGGCGTGCTCAACGTGATTCCACCCACGCCGTCGATTGAAATTTCGAGCGTTCAGGTGTCGCAAGAGCTATTGTACACCGTGAGCAATCCCGTCGCCGATCCAAACTTCCGCATCGTGGGCCAGCGTGACCTGCTGGTACGCGTGAGACTGAAGCCGGCTGAGTCGCTCGGGCAGATCAAGCCTGNCCGCTCGGCATGTCAGCCGTGAAAGAAAACGATCTCGACAACAGCTACACGTACACGATCCCGGCGAATGGGTTGACAAGGGATTCAGTTTTTTGATCAGAGTGGCGGATAACCGCTATCCAGGTGCGACAAAGTATTTCACACCTATCAGCCGCCTGTATCGGTGATGAGTGGCGGAACTTACGTACGCATGCACCTCGTACCTACGGTCAGGCAGGATGGTGTGCGGGCCAAAGTTGATCCCGAACATTTCAGGCAAGAACTGATGGCGGTTTATCCGCTGTCCGCCGTCGAAGTGGTCGTCGAGCCCGATTTCATCGGTGGTGTGTCCTGGCTTCCCGAGGTCGCAGCAGGCTATGTGAAATCGTTCGTGGATCCGTCATCCCGTTACGACATAATGTCGTATGACGTACCGGATGCAGTGTCGACCTACACTTTCGCTGGTGCTTACAACTACCTCGAGAAGAATCTGCCTCTCTCCGCGAAGCCGAAGCTACTCAAGGCGACCGCGTTGCCGGCGGAATCGCTCTATTTCTCAGGCAGGATAAACGCGACATCCGGCGCCGTATCGCTGGAAGTACCCGAAAGCGTGTGTGCGACACCAAACACGATGTCCCTGTCGCCCACGTCCACACTGTCCAGCGGCGACTATATCCTCGAACTCGAAACGGACAAGGGCCGCTACCGTTATCCGCTGCAGTTGCAGAAGCTGATCGTGGAACATCGCGATGACGCGTTGTCGAGCTTCGAACTGACGGTGTCGCCGGTGGATTCGATCCGGCGCATGCGCGTGTTCCGTGGTGATACGCTTCTGTTGGATCAGGCCGTTCCAAAGAGTTGAGTCTTTCGTAACCGATCTGATGTGCCGCGTGAATCGCTGAGCGGCGCTTGAGCATGTAAAGCCCCATGGATAATTCCGTGGGTTTTTTTATGCCCGAATGGATCGATGGTGCAAACGCGATTCGCCGGGCCGATTGCGGCGAACCAGTTAAAATAATGCATTAGTCTTATGTGCGATGTGCGGCTCCCCACCCGCCGCCCGCGCCCCACTCTGGATATCCCCCGTGAATACGCCTGCAAAATCAAGCACTAACACGTCCGCTCCGCGCATCGGCATGGTTTCTCTCGGCTGCCCGAAAGCGCTCGTCGATAGCGAGCAGATCATGACCTAGCTTCGCGCCGAAGGTTACGAAATCTCCGGCAGCTACGACGAAGCCGTGCAGGAAAGCCTCGACGCGATCGGCGAGGCGCTTTCTGAGAACGGCAAGGTTATCGTCATCGGCTGTCTCGGCGCGAAAAAGAGCGCGAGCGGTAGCGGCCTCATCGAGGAAGTACATCCGAAGGTGCTCGCGGTCACCGGTCCGCACGCGACCAACGAAGTGATGAACGCGGTGCACACGCATCTGCCGAAGCCGCACGATTCGTTCACCGATCTCGTGCCGCCCGCCGGCATCAAGCTCATGCCGCGTCATGCCGTGCCACTACGCGTATCTGAAGATCTCGGAAGGCTGCAATCATCGTTGCACGTTCTGCATCATCCCGTCGATACGCGGCGATCTGGTTTCGCGTCCGGTCGCCGAAGTCATGCTCGAAGCGGAAAACCTCTTCAAGTCGGGCGTGAAGGAACTGCTGGTGATCTCGCAGGACACGAGCGCCTACGGCGTCGACGTTAAGTACCGTACCGGTTTCTGGAACGGCAAGCCGCTCAAGACGTGCATGACGGATCTGGTCGGCGCGCTCGGCGAACTTGCCGCGCAATACGGCACGTGGGTGCGCCTGCATTACGTGTATCCGTATCCGAGCGTCGACGAAGTCATTCCGCTGAGGCCAAAGGTCCGCTCAAGGGCCATGTGCTGTCGTATCTCGACGTGCCGTTCCAGCACGCGCATCCGGAAGTGCTCAAGCGCATGAAGCGTCCCGCGAACGCGGAGAAAGTGCTCGAACGCGTCAAGGCATGGCGCGCGATCTGCCCGGACCTGACCATTCGCAGCACCTTTATCGCGGGTTTTCCGGGCGAAACGGAAGAGCAGTTCCAGACGCTGCTCGACTTCATCCACGAGGCGGATCTGGATCGTGTCGGCTCGCGTATTCGCCGGTCGAGGGCGCGACGGTCAACGAACTCGACGGCGCGCTGCCCGACGACGTGCGTGAGGAGCGCCGCGCGCGCTTCATGGAACTCGCCGAGGAACTGTCGGCCAGGCGCATGAAGAAGAAGGTCGGCAAGACGCTGCGCGTGCTCGTGGACGAAGTGTCGGTAAAGATCATCGGCGCCGATGGTCACGATCTCTGGGGCGAGGTGTAACGCGATGCTGCGCATGCCGCAGATTCTCGCCCTCGGCGAGGCAATAGTCGAATTCAACCAGTCGACGCGCGATCAGCCGAACTACCTGCAGGGCTTCGGCGACGTGTCGAACTTCCTGATCGCGGCTTCGCGACAGGGCGCGACGACCGGCTTCGTGTCCGCGGTCGGCAGCGATCACTTCGGGCAGTTGCTGCTCGACCTGTGGAAGCGCGAAAACGTCGATACGTCCGACGTGCGCATCGACCGCGACGCGCCGACGGGCGTCTACTTCGTGTCGCACGGCATGACGGGCATCGCTTCGACTATCTGCGCGCGGGATCGGCGGCGAGCCGTTACGCGCCGTCGCATCTGCCGCTCGATACCATCGCGGCGGCCCAAGTCGTGCACCTGTCGGGCATCAGTCTCGCGATCGGCGTGTCGGCCTGCGATGCCGCGCTCGCCGCCATCGATCACGCGCGCACGCATGGCGTGAAGGTTAGCTTCGACACCAATCTGCGGCTCAAGCTGTGGCCGCTCGCGCGCGCCCGCGCGGTGATGACGGAAGCGATCCGCGCTTCGGACATCTGCTTGCCGAGCTGGGACGACGTGACGGTATTCACCGGCCACGAGGACAAGGACGCCATCGTCGATGCCTTGCTCGCGCTCGGCCCGCGCATCGTCGCGCTAAAGCTCGGCAAGGAGGGCGCGTATATCGCGACGCCCGACGAACGGCGCGTGGTGCCGGGGCGCGTCGTGAAGGCCGTCGATGCCACCGGCGCTGGCGACTGCTTCGGCGGCGCTGTCGACGCAGGGCTTCGGCGCGGTCGCCCCGATTCCGCACAAGGACACCGTGGAGCGCGCGCTGGCAGAATAGTCGGACCGGTTCAATCAACGGAGACGAAACATGCAGCGTGAAGTGGTGGTGAGCGGCGTGCGCCCGGCGATCGGCGATTTCGGCGGCGCGCTGAAGGACTTCACGCCGGGCGATCTCGGCGCGCGTGTGGTCCGCGAGGCGCTGTCGCGCGCGAAGGTGAACGGCGACGACGTGGGGCACGTCGTATTCGGCAACGTGATCCAGACCGAACCGCGCGACATGTATCTGGCGCGCGTCGCGGCGCTCGACGGCGGCGTCACGCAGCACGCGCCCGCGCTGACAGTCAATCGCCTGTGCGGATCGGGGTTGCAGGCGATCGTGTCGGCGTCGCAGTCCATCTTGCTCGGCGACGCCGACATCGCCATCGGCGGTGGCGCGGAAAGTATGAGCCGCGCGCCGTACGTGATGCCCGCCGCGCGCTTCGGCCAGTGCATGGGCGATGCGCGATCGTCGACATGATGCTCGGCGCGCTCAACGATCCCTTCGACAAGATTCACATGGGCATGACCGCGGAGAACGTCGCCCGCGAATTCGGCATCACGTGCGACATGCAGGACGTGCTCGCGCTCGAATCGCACCGGCGTGCGGCGAAAGCTATCGAAGCCGGTTACTTCAAGGATCAGATCCTGCCGATCACGCTGGCCTCGAAGAAGGGCGACACCGTATTCGCACAGGACGAGCATGTGCGCCTGAACGCGACGCCGGACGACTTTGCCAAACTCCGTCCCGTGTTCGCGAAGGAAAACGGCACCGTGACCGCGGGCAATGCGTCCGGCATCAACGATGCCGCCGCCGCGGTCGTGCTGATGGAGCGCAGCGTGGCCGAGCAGCGCGGTGCTCGACCTCTGGCGCGGCTCGTCGCCTATGCGCACGCGGGCGTCGATCCGAAGATCATGGGCCATCGGGCCGGTGCCGGCCACGCGCAAGGTGCTCGAACGCGCGGGCCTCGCCGTCGGCGATCTCGACGTCATCGAAGCTAACGAGGCCTTCGCCGCGCAGGCCTGCGCCGTCACGCAGGAACTCGGGCTCGATCCCGCGAAGGTCAATCCGAACGGCTCGGGCATCCGATCGGCGCGACCGGCGCGCTTATCACCGTGAAAGCGCTGTACGAACCGCAACGCATCGGCGGCGGGCAGGGCATCGCGGCGATCTTCGAGCGCATCTGAAACACGCAAGCAAGGATTCAAGGATGACGCAAAGCATGGAAAGGCCGAGGCCGGGCCCGATGTCGAGGCCGCTGGTCGCATCGATCGCGGCCTGGATGATCGCGGCGGTGCTGGCTGGCTGCAATTGCCGATGCCGCCGGACGGGAACGCGGCCAACGCATCGGCCACTTCGCACGGCGTACTGATGCCCGACCAGTGCGAGCCGACCGGCCGTGACGCGCACGGCGTCGAAGCGACGATACGCGAACTCGCCGCGCCGCCGCAGAAGCCGCTCACGCCGAATCCCGAATACGCGCGTTTTCCGCGCTATGTCGGCACGGTCGGCGGGCGTCAGATCGAAATGAGGTTCGGCGCGAAAACCGGTTCGGAAGGCAAAGGCTTGGGCCTGCACGGCGAGTATTAGTACGCGGGCAGCGCGTCGGTGGTGCTGGTCGCGGACGATCGCGATGGCGACACGCTCGAGATCGAAGAGTCCAGCGACGGCACGCACATCACCGGCAACTGGGTCGGCCAGTTCGCGGCCGACGGCAGCGTGTCCGGCGAGCGCATGGTCCGGGCGATACCAACAGCCAGCCCTTCGATCTGCGTCCGGCCGTGCCGGGCAAGACCGTGCCCGCGCCGTCGCTGGAATCTGCGCCGCCACCGGCGTCGCCGACACCGCCTACGCTCCGGAATGCCGTCGGCGGTACCAACAACGTTATCATCGGCGAATGACGCCGAGTCTCACCTTGCCCGTACCATGACCGACCCGAAACACAAACTCGCGCTCCAGACCCGCATCGTTCAGCCGAAGGACGACATCACGCCCGGCTTCGAATCGTTTTCCGTGCCGGTGGCACGCGCCTCGACCGTCGTGTTTCCCGACCTCGCGTCGATGCGCTCGCTCGTCTGGAGCGACGACTCGAAATGGCGTTACGGCCTGCACGGCACGCCGACCACCATCGCGCTCACGCAGCGGCTCGCGGCCATCGAAGGCGGCGAATTCGCGCTGCTGCAGCCGTCCGGCCTCGCGGCCATCTCCAACGTCTATTTCGGGCTGATACGCGCGGGCGATCATGTGCTGATTCCCGACAACGCCTACGGCCCGAACCGCGATCACGCCGACTGGCTCGCGGAAGACTTCGGCCTGGAAGTGAGCTATTACGACCCGATGATCGGCGCGGGCATCGCCCAGCTGATCCGCGCGAACACGAAGCTGATCTGGCTCGAAGTGCCCGGCTCGGTGACGATGGAAGTGCAGGACGTGCCCGCCATCGCGTCGGTCGCGCGCGCGCGCGGCATCGTCACGGCGATCGACAACACGTATTCGGCGGGCCTCGCGTTCAAGCCCTTCGAACATGGCGTGGACATCTCCGTGCAGGCGCTGACCAAATATCAGTCGGGCGGCAGCGACGTGCTGATGGGCGCGACTATCACGCGCGACGAAGCGCTGCACCGCAAGCTCAAGCGCGCGCGCATGCTGCTCGGCATCGGCGTGTCGGCGGACGATGCATCGCTCGTGCTGCGCAGTCTCGCTTCGATGAAAGTGCGTTACGAAGCGCACGACCGCGCGGCGTTCGCGCTCGCGCAGTGGCTGAAGACGCGTCCGGAAGTGGCCGCGGTGCTGCATCCGGCCATCGAGGATTGTCCGGGTCACGCGTTCTATGCGTGCGATTTCACGGGCGGCGCGGGCGGTCTTTTTTCCATCGTCTTCGATGCCCGCTACAGCACGGTGCAGGTCGATGCCTTCGTCGAAGCGCTCGAACTCTTTTCGATCGGCTGGAGCTGGGGCGGCGCGCACAGCCTCGCGATGCCTTACGACGTCCGCTCGATGCGCACCGCGTCGAACTGGCCGCACGACGGCGTGCTGGTGCGTTTTTACATCGGACTAGAAGAAGTACGCGACCTGCAGGCGGACATCGAGGCCGCGTTTGCGGCGGCGTTCGCGTAAATAAAAACGGCGCCGAAAAGGCGCCGTTTTTTCATTCATGCGAGCGGACTTCGCTCAGAAGAGCCGCAGCAGGCCGTCTAGTCCGACGAAATTGAACGCGAGGCTCGCCGACTGCCGTACCACTGGCTTCGCGCGAAACGCCACCGACAGACCCGCTTCGGCCATCATCTTAAGATCGTTGGAGCCGTCGCCCATCGCGATCGCGCGCTTCGGATCGATGCCGAGCGTCGCGCACGTTTCGCGCAGCGTGCGCGCCTTGACGCCCGCATCGACGATTTCGCCGGTCACTTTGCCCGTCAGTTTGCCATCGACGATCTCGAGCGTGTTGGCGTTCGTGAAGTCGAGACCGAGGCGCGCCTTCAGGCGCTCGGTGAAAAACGTGAATCCGCCCGACACCAAAAGCGTCTTGAGTCCCGCGGCGCGCGCGTCCGCGAGCATCCGTTCCGCGCCCGGCGACAGGTGCAGGCGCTCTTCATAAACGCGTTTCAGCGCGGCCGCGTCCAGTCCCTTCAGCAATGCGACGCGGCGCGTTAGGCTTTCGCTGAAATCCTTAATTTCGCCGCGCATTGACGCTTCGGTGATCGCCGCGACTTTGACCTTTAGCCCGCAGAAATCCGCAATCTCGTCGATGCATTCGATCGTGATCAGCGTCGAATCCATATCCATCGCGACGAGGCCGAAATCGCTCAGCTTCGCCGCCGGATCGACATAGGCGAAATCCAGCGCGTGCGAGCCGCAATAGGCGTCGATGTCGGGCCGCTGGAGCGGATCGGCGTCGATCAGGCGCAGCAGCGTGTCGTCTACCTGGGTCTCGCGCGAGCGCGCCAGCGCGGCGAGCGGACGCAGATGCGAATCGGAAATCGGGGTGAGGCTCTGGATGACGAGGTTCATCGAAGGCGTGAGGCGGCAGGAAAACCACCATTGTAAAGAAGGTGAGGCGGCTTTAGCGCTGGACCCACGCGGGATCGACATCCCAATACGGCGGCTCGCCGAACTGCGCGCTCAGGAAGTCGATGAACGCGAGCGTCTTCGGCGGCACGAACGCGCGGCTCGGATAGACCGCCCAGATCGCGACCGTCTGCGCGAGCGGATAGTCGTCGAGCACGGTGACGAGTTCGCCGCTCGCGAGCAACGGCGCGACGCTCTACGTCGATTTCAGGCCGATGTCGATGTCCGCCGCGAGCGCATCGCGGATCACTTCGCCGTGTCGGTGACGATGCGCCCCGACACGCCGCACGTCGATCACGCCGGTCGGCGTGACGAAGGCCCAGTCGCGCTGATCGGCGAGGATCACGCACTCGCGCTGCGCGAGATCGGCAGGATGGCGCGGCGCGCCGTGCTCCGCAATATAGGCTAGGCGGCGACGCGCACAGCACGCGCCGGTTGGATGCGAGCTTTTTCGCGACGAGCGTCGAATCCTTCAGCGCGCCAATGCGGATCGCCAGATCGACGCCTTCGTCGAGCAGATCGACGATCTGATCGGTCATGCGCAAATCGACGGGCACGCCCGAGTACTGACGCAGAAACGCTGGAATCAGCGGCGAAATATGCTGCCGGCCGGGCGACGAGGGCATCGTCACGCGCAGTCGTCCGTGCGGATGCTCGCGCGCATGGCCGACCGACGCGCGCGCCGCTTCGGCGGACTCGAGCAGGACCCGCGCATGCTCCGCGAAGATTTCGCCTTCCTGCGTGACCGACACCCGCCGCGTGGTCCGATGCAACAGGCGCGCGCCGAGCGTCTTTCCAGCGCGGCGATGCGCGCGCTCGCCACCGCCGGCGACAGACCGAATTCGCGCGCCGTCGACGACAGATTCGCGACCGCTGCCGCCCGCATGAAAAGCGCGACGTCGAGCAGGTCCAGGCGGGCGCGCGGATCGGTGTCCGCGCCGGTATCGATCGTCATTCCGATGGGAAATCCAAAAAATGTTTCAACGATTATCGCGGTTTTCGATAAGCGCGTCGCGCACTAAGATCACTTCCATCTACGCTTCACCGACACTTTTCCTGACTCAAACCTGCGGAGCACATCATGAAAGCCATCGGACTGACCCGTTATCTGCCCACTTCCAACCCCGAATCGCTGGTTGACATCGAACTCGACAAGCCGACGCCGACCGGCCGCGACCTGCTCGTGCGCATCGAGGCGATCGCCGTGAATCCGGTCGACACCAAAGTGCGCGCGCCGAAAGACAAGGTCGAGGAAACCCCCGCGCATGCTCGGCTGGGACGCGGTGGGCGTCGTCGAGTCGGTCGGGCCGGACGTGACGCTGTTCAAGCCGGGCGACGCCGTCTATTACGCGGGCGACATTACACGTCAGGGCTCGAACAGAGAGTTTCATCTGATCGACGAGCGCATCGTCGGCGCGAAGCCCGCGTCGCTCGACTTCAGCCACGCGGCCGCGCTGCCGCTCACGACCATCACCGCGTGGGAAGCGCTGTTCGACCGCCTGAAAGTCTCCGCGGAAGGCAAAGACGTGGGCAAGTCAGTGCTGATCATCGGCGGCGCGGGCGGCGTCGGATCGATCGGCATTCAGCTCGCGAAGCGCGTGGGCAAACTGCAGATCATTGCGACCGCGTCGCGGCCGGAATCGGCGAAATGGGCGGAAGATCTCGGCGCGGATCACATCGTCAATCACTTTGAGGACATCCCGAAGCAGATGCAGGCGATCGGCTTCGCGCAAGTCGATTACGTGCTGATCTTCAACGACACCGACAAGCATTTCGCGGCGGCGGCTGAAGTGATCAAGCCGCAGGGCGACATCGCGTCGATCGTCGAAAACGCGCGGCCTGTGCCGGTCGAACTGCTGAAGCAAAAGAGGCCGCGTTCCACTGGGAATTCATGTACACGCGCGATGTACAAGACGCCCGACATGATCGAACAGCACAAGCTGCTCAACGAGACGGCGCGGCTGATCGACGCAGGCATCATCCGCACGACGATCGGACGCGATCTCGGCCGTTCAACGCCGCCAATCTGCGCGAGGCGCATCGCCTGCTCGAAGAAGGGCGCGCGATCGGCAAGCTGGTGCTGACCGGCTTTTGACCGGCGGGAGAAACGCATCGACGATTGATTTCGCGCAAGCCGCGCACGCGGGTTTTCCACTACGATGACCTTCGATGCGCGGCGCTAGACTGGCTCCGCACTGCGCAACTGTACGGAAGGCGCGATTCATGCGCCGTAGAAAGTCCCCACGCGCATATCACGGAGGTGCCGGCATGAATCGTCGATCGAACGTATCGGGCATCGTTTCGAAGGGCGCATGCGACGCCGGGCATCCGCGTGCTGTCCGAAGCGCCCAACGACGGGCCGATCAAATACAATGTCAAGATGTTGTCGAAGACCTTCGGCAACGAAGAGGAAACGCGCACCATCCGCTCCGGCCAGACCGACGATTTAACCTGGCAGGGCGCGGCCGCGAAGGGCGCGCAGAGTGTGCCGGATGCCTGTCCGGACGCGGCATCGGTGCCCAAGAGCGCGGACGGCGTACCGGTGCGGCAGGTGCAGATGCGCTTTGCGCCGGTCATCGGCGACAACGGCGCGGCCAATGTGCAAATCAGTTTCCGCGCCTATACGCCCAAGGGCGTGAGCAAGGTGACGGTCGGCGGCAAGAGCCTGCAATGCCCGACCGACAACCGCTTTAGCCAGATCGTGCACTTCACGATGGCGACCGCCACCGGCTCGAAGAAAACCGTCACGCTCGACGACGGCACCTAACTCACGGTGACGACCAGCCGCAAATAGCCGCGCGCGGCGGCCGGCAGCGCGCGGCCGGCATTTGGCATGTTTCCTGCGTGTCGCTTCGATATCCCGGCGCCGCGACTTTCCCGCAGGCGCTCGACCATCGACAGATTCCGACAGCGAGGACATCGCGATGCTGCACATGATCTGGAAAGGCGCGATCAGCTTCGGGCTGGTCCACGTACCCGTGCAACTCTATCCGGCCACGCAGTCGGAGAAGGTCGGCTTCAATCTGCTCGACAAGCGCTCGATGGATCCCATCGGCTACAAGCAGATCAACAAAATACCGGCAAGGAAGTCACGCGGGACAACATCGTGCGCGGCTTCGAGTACGAGAAGGGCAAGTACGTCGTGATGACCGACGAGGAAATCTACTCGGCCAATCCCGAATCGACGCAGACGGTCGATATTCTCGCCTTCGTCGATGCGCCCGACATCTCGTTCCTCTCGTTCGATACGCCGTACTATTTCGCGCCCGACCGCAAGGGCGAAAAGGTCTATGCGCTGCTGCGCGACGCGCTCAAGGACACGGGCAAGGTCGGCATCGCGAGCGTCATGCTGCAACAAGCAGCATCTGGCCGCGCTGATTCCGGTCGGTCCCGCGCTCGCGCTCAATACGCTGCGCTGGAGCGACGAGGTACGCGATTTCAGTCAGTTCAGCTTCCCCGACGAAGACACCAAGAAGGCGGGCGTCACGCCGAAGGAACTCGACATGGCCAAGCGCCTGATCGACGACATGAGCGACACCTGGGATCCGACCAACTATCACGACACGTTCCGCGACGACATCCTTGCGCTCGTCGACAAGAAGGTGAAGGCGGGCAAGGTCGCCGAGGTGATGAAGATCGAAGACGGCGGCGAAGCGAAGGCATCCGCGGACATTCTCGACTCGTCGGAACTGCTCAAGCGCAGCCTCAAGAAAGGCGGTGCGGCGGCCCAAGACGTCGAAAGGCGCCGCGGCGGCGTCCGGTGACGAAGACAACGCGCATCCCGCGCGCAAGACCGCGCCGCGCCGCGCCGCAAGCATGCCAAGGCCGCCTGAACCGGCCCGACCGGAGCGAGACGACGATGGCCGGCAAACTCGACCTCTATCAGCAAAAGCGCCGTTTCGACCAGACGCCCGAGCCGTCGGGCGCCGACAAGCAAACCGGCCGCACGCGCGGCAAGCGCAAGGCGCTTTCGTTCGTCATTCAGGAACACAATGCACGGTGCCTGCACTACGACTTCCGGCTCGAACTCGACGGCACGCTCAAATCCTGGGCCGTGCCGAAGGAGCCGAGTCTCGATCCGACGGTTAAGCGGCTCGCCGTTCACGTCGAGGATCATCCGCTCGACTACGGCTCGTTCGAAGGCGCGATTCCCGAAGGCCATTACGGCGCGGGCAGCGTGATCGTCTGGGATCGCGGCACCTGGGCGCCGCAGACGGGCAGCGTCGAGGATGCGCTGCGCGATTACGAGCAAGGCAAGCTCAAGTTCACGCTCGACGGCGACAAGCTGCACGGCGGATGGATGCTCGTCAAAAGCCGCATGCGCGGCAACGGTGACAAGGAGCAGTGGCTGCTCATCAAGGAACGCGACGACGAGGCACGCCCCGAAGCCGAATACGACGTGTTCGCGAAAATGCCCGGCAGCGTGATGTCGGAATCGATGGGCGCGCGCACAAAGCGCGGCGAGTTGCGCGAACGGACGGCCCGTAAAAGTAGCAAGGCCGGCAAGCCGGACGCCGCCAAGAAGGCCAACGGCCACGACCGACCCGACATCGTCACGAGCCGCAGCGCCGAATCGCTGCGCACGCTGTCGCACGATCCGGCGATCGAAGGCGCGAAAAAGGCGAAGCTGCCCGCGAGCTTCAAGCCGCAGTGCGTCCGGTCGCAGATGCCGCGCCGCCCGGCGACGAGTGGAGCTACGAGATCAAGTTCGACGGCTATCGCGTGCTCGCGCGTATCGAGACGATCAAAGGGAAGCGCGACATTCGCGTCTTCACGCATAATGGCAACGACTGGACCGCCAAATTCGCGCGTCAGGTGAAGGCGCTCGGTCAACTGGACATCGAAGACGGCTGGCTCGACGGCGAAGCCGTCCGTGCTCGACGAGCGCGGCCTGCCGGATTTTCAGGCGCTGCAGAATGCGTTCGATGTCGGACGGCCGTAGGACATCGTCGTCTACTTCTTCGATCTGCCGTTCCTCAACGGCTTCGATCTGCGCGATGTGCCGCTCGCGCAGCGGCGTGCGTTGCTCAAGGCGATCGTCGAGCCGGTCGACGAGCCGGTGCTGCGCTATTCGGAAGATTTTTCGTTCGGCGCGGACGACCTCTTGAAGAGCGCATGCGACATGGCGCTGGAAGGCATCATCGGCAAGCGTGTGGATCTGTCGGGCCGCAACAATACGTGGATCAAGCTCAAGTGCAGGCGGCGGCAGGAATTCGTGATCGGTGGCTATTCGGAACCGTCCGGCAGCCGCACGCAGTTCGGCGCTTTGCTGCTCGGTGTGTACGATGGCGAGGGCAAGCTGCAATACGCGGGACGCGTCGGCAGCGGTTTCGATCACGCGACGCTCGCGGCCGTCAAGCGCGAACTCGACAAGCGCGAAACCCAGCGCATGCCGTTCGTGCGCGAACCGCAGGAACGCAGCCGCACGCCGGTGCATTGGGTGAAGCCCGAACTCGTCGCCGAATGCAATTTCGCGGAATGGACCAAGGAGCGCATCGTGCGTCAGACCTCGTTCGTGAGCTTGCGCGACGACAAACCTGCGAGGCAGATCGTGAAGGAAGAAGCGGTATCGGCGAAAAGACGGCCGCGAAGAAGACGACGGCCAGCAAGACCCCGGCGAAAGCCGAGATCGAAGGCGTGAAGATCAGTCATCCGGACCGCATCATCGACAAGTCGAGCGGGCATTCCAAGCTCGAAGTGGTCGAGTACTACGCCTACGTTGCGCAGTGGATGCTGCCGCATCTGAACGATTGCCCCGTCTCGCTCATGCGCGCGCCGGAAGACATCGGCGGAGAACTGTTCTTCCAGAAGCACAGCGCGAAGCTGGGGATTCCGCACATCACGCAGCACGAGGGCATCGATCCCGGGCATCCGCCGCTGCTGACGATCGAGTCGGCCAAGGCGCTTGTCGGCACCGCGCAGATGGGCACCATCGAGCTGCATACGTGGAACGCGGTGGCGTCGAACATCGAGAAGCCCGATCGCATGGTGTTCGATCTCGATCCCGGCGAAGGCGTTGGCTGGAAGCCGATGATCGAAGCGGCGAGTCTCACGTGCGATCTGCTCGCCGAACTCGGCCTCGCGTCGTTCTGCAAGACGAGCGGCGGCAAGGGCCTGCATGTGGTCGTGCCGCTCGTGAAGCAGGCCGACTGGGAGACGCGATGAAGAACTTCTCGCAGGCGGTCGCGCAGCACATGGCGCAGACGCTGCCGAAACTGTTCTCCGCGAAGATGGGCATGCAGAACCGCAAGGGAAAGATCTTCATCGACTATCTGCGCAACAACCGCGGATCGAGCACGGTCGTGGCGTTCTCGTTGCGCGCGCGGCCGGGGCTCGGCGTATCGGTGCCGATCCACTGGGACGAACTCGCCGACACCCAGAGCGGCGATCAGTGGAACATCGACAACGTGCATGAACGACTGGACGCGCTGCAAGGCGATCCATGGGAAGGCTATGCGAAAACGCGCCAGCGGCTGACCGCCGCGATAAAGCAGCGTCTGGGCATGCGCGATGCGCGTAAGCAGTCGAACAAGTCATCGTCGACAGAAGAACAAGACGAATAGGCGCACCGGGAGAACAACCATGAAGCCAGCCACGCCCGCTCCGCACAGCGCGCCCGAACGCGGCCGCGAGACGGGGAGCAAGACACGCGACGACATCGAGACCGACGACGCCAAGTCCGAAGACAGCCGCGCGCCGCTGCCGCACGAAACGGATCAGAGCGTGCAGTCGCAGGACGATCGCGAATCGCGCGAGGCCGGCAAGCAGGCGCACGAGGACATCGAGCGCGGCATCGTCGATACCNCGACACCGACAGCGAGTCCGCTCCGCCGAAATAACACCGATGGCGCCGCTGCGCATGACATGACGCATATCGGTTGCGTAGAATAGATCGCTATTTCTGAACGAAAGTCGATTGCGCGTGCTTTCTGCCGAATGGACTGCAAAGGGCCCTCTGGCCGGTAAGCTCTTCCGATTGACGCGTCGTATCGTCGTTTCAGCGCCCACGAAGCTCACTCAACGGAACATGCAATACGACCTTCTGTCCCGTTTCAAGAACGAAACCGCCGCGTCTCACACGCGTTTGGAAAACGCGCTCGATCTGATGCGCGACGATCTGCGCCGCGACGACTATATCGCTCTGCTCGAACGTTTCTACGGCTACGTCGCGCCGTGGGAAGACGCGGCGGGCGCCGCGATGCCCGACGCGCTGCGCGCGTTCTTCGACGAGCGGCGCAAGGCCGCCTGGCTCG
Organism: Caballeronia sp. BR6202001590007; assembly: GCA_029439495.1. Taxonomy (GTDB): domain Bacteria; phylum Pseudomonadota; class Gammaproteobacteria; order Burkholderiales; family Burkholderiaceae; genus Caballeronia. The sequence continues at coordinate 10,718 of JAQFVI010000427.1, read as the reverse complement.
TCGCTGATCTCGATGTGCTGACCGGCGAGCGTCTTCCCGCGGGCAGCGTGTCGTGCGCCGATGCGCTCTACGACCTGCCGCGCCTGCCCAGCATCGGCGCGGTATTCGGCTCGATGTACGTGATGGAAGGCTCCACGCTCGGCGGACGCTATATTGCGCCGCACGTCGCGCAGCTTCTCGATCTCGAGCCCAGCAAGGGCAATGCGTACTTCGAAGCTTACGGTCCGCGCACCGGCAGCATGTGGAACGCGTTTCGCGAGATCGCCGCGCGCGTGGTGCCGGCGTCGCAGTACGACGCTGCCGTGAGCGCGGCCATCGCGACCTTCGACAGCCTGCACGCGTGGCTGTGTCCCGAGGTGCTCGATTCGGAAGCCGCGCCGGGAGTCAATGCATGAGCGATTCCGCGCCCTTTCCCGAACACGCGCAGGGGCCGCCCGATGCTGAGGCGCGCCGCCTCACGCTCAGTTCGGGCGTCGCCAGCAAGGACTGCGATGCCGAGCCGATCCGCATTCCCAGCGGCATCCAGCCTCACGGCTATCTGATTGCGCTCGACGATGCGCTGCGCATCGTGCAGGCGAGCGAGAACCTGTCGACGCTGATGGGCGGCGCGGTCGAGACGTTGCTCGGCGAGCCGCTTGCGGCCGCGATGGGCGAAGCGGGCGCGGCGCGCGTCGCCGAGGCGGCGGGCCAGGTCGGCATCGACGATTCGCCACTCTATCTCGGTGCGATCGATGGCTTCGACGTCACGCTGCATCGCCATGACGGCATGCTGATCGTCGAAATGGAAGCCGCCGCCACCGGCGATGCCTTCGATTCGATTTATCCGCTCACGCGCACCTTCGCGCGCCGTCTGCAGGAAGCCGTCACCGTTCAGGAACTAGCCGAACTCGCCGTGCGCGAGGTGAAAGCCATTACCGGCTTCGGCTGCGCGATGCTCTATAGCTTCGACGAGGAAGGGCGTTCCCACGTCCTCGCGGAAGACCGCGATCCGGAATACGCGTCTTTCCTGCATCAGTTCTTTCCGGCGTCGGACATTCCGCGTCAGGCGCGCGCGCTGTATCTGAAGAACCGCATCAGGCTAGTCGCGGACGTGAACTACACGCCGGCGTGCCTCGTGCCCGCAATCAATCCGCTCACCGGACGTCCGACCGATCTCACCTACGCGGCCTTGCGCAGCTTCTCGCCCGTGCATCTAGAATACATGCGCAACATGAATACGCATGCGTCGATGTCGGTGTCGATCGTCGTGCGCGGCAAGCTGTGGGGGCTCGTGTCCTGTCATCATCACGATGCCCGCTTCGTGCCGTTCAGCACGCGCATAGCGGTCGAGCATTTCGGCCACATGCTGTCGCTGCAGATCGAGGCGAAGGAAGAGCGCGCGGAAGGCGAGTATCTCGCCGGGCTGCGCCGCACGATGGGCCAGCTCATCGGCGCGATGGGCGAGCACGAGCACTTCGTCGCCGGCCTGCGCTCGGTGCCGCAGGACGTGCTGAGCTTCGCGCGTTCGGCGGGCGCGGCCATCGTCATGAACGATCAGGTCACGCTGATGGGCTCGACGCCCGACGAAGCCACCGTGCGCGAACTGACTTACTGGCTCGCGGAAAACACCACCGGCGTCTGGGCGACGGATTCGCTCGTGCGCGAACTGCCGTCCGCGCATGCTTATATCGACAAAGCGTGCGGCGTGTTGGCCGTGCCGGTCTCGCAGATCTTCCACAACTATCTGCTGTGGTTCCGTCCCGAACTGATGCAGACCATCAAGTGGGCGGGCGAGCCGAAAAAGATCGTCGATGCCGACGGCGCGAGCGCGCCGCGCACCAGCTTCTCGCCGTGGCTCGAAACCGTGCGCGGCCATTCCGCGGTCTGGCGGCCGGGCGAGATCGAAATCGCCGGCGAATTGCGCGGCGCGCTGCTCAACATCGTCCTGCGCCGCGCCGAAGAACGCGCCGAACTCGCCACCGAACTCGCCCGTGCGAACAAGGAACTCGAAGCGTTTTCCTACTCGGTGTCGCACGATCTGCGCGCGCCGCTGCGCCATATCGCGGGCTACGGCGACCTGTTGCGCGAACTCGAAGGCGAGCGCATGGCCGAAAAGAGCAAGCGCTTCCTGAACAACATGCTCGATTCGGCGCGCTTCGCGGGCACGCTGGTCGACGATCTGCTGACCTTCTCGCAGATGGGCCGCGCGGCGCTGCGTCCCGCGTCCGTCGATCTGGGGCAGATCGTGCGGATGCTCGTGACGGAGTTCGACGCGGAGACGTCGTCGCGTCACATCGAATGGGACATCGGCCCGCTGCCGCGCGTGACCGGCGACGCCGCGTTCCTGCAACTGGCGCTGCGTAATCTGCTGTCGAATGCGGTGAAATATACGAAAACGCGGGAATCGGCGAAAATCGAAGTTTTCGCCACCCACACCGACGACGAACATATCATCGGCGTGCGGGACAACGGCGTCGGCTTCGACATGAAATACGGGGCCAAGCTGTACGGCGTGTTTCAACGGTTGCATCGCGCGGAAGAGTTCGAAGGCACGGGTATCGGACTTGCCAATGTGCGGCGTATTGTCGAACGGCACGAAGGGCGCACCTGGGCGGAAGGTCGTCTGGGCGAAGGCGCGACGGTTTACTTTTCCCTTCCGACCGTGTTTCGCGATATGAAAGGCACCTTGACCGGCGCGAACACGCGCCTGTCTCCGGGCGCGGCCGATGCAGGCGGCATAACATCAAGACCAGATCATGCTTAAACCGATATTGCTCGTCGAAGACAATCCGAACGACCTCGAACTCACGCTCGTCGCGCTGGACAAGAGCCAGCTTGCCAACGAAGTGATCGTCGCGCGCGACGGCCAGGAAGCCATCGACTATCTGACCAGCGAAGGCGAGTGGAAAGATCGCGCGCCGGGCAATCCCGCCGTCATCCTGCTCGATCTGAAGCTGCCGAAGATCGACGGGCTCGAAGTGCTCGGCACCATCCGCGGCAATGCGGCGTTGAAGAGCATCCCGGTCGTCATGCTGACTTCCTCGCGCGAAGAGCAGGACCTCGTGCGCAGCTACGAACTCGGCGTGAATGCCTATGTCGTGAAGCCGGTCGAGTTCGCCGAATTCGTCGAGGCGATCAGCGATCTCGGCGTGTTCTGGGCCGTGCTCAACGAACCGCCGCCCGGCTCCATGCGCTTTCGCCATCTGCCGCCCTCGCAATGACCGGCGCGCTCATGTCCGCTTCATCGAATCCTGGCACGCGAACGCGCCCGCCCGTCGCGGGGGGCGCCTGAATCATGCAGCCGCTGCATCTGCTTCTCGTCGAGGACAACGCACTCGATGCCGAACTGACGATCGCCCAGCTCGAACGCGCCGACTACGAAGTCGACGCGTCGATCGTTTACGACGCCGCCAACTTCATCGCCGCGCTGGACAAGCAGCGCTTCGACGTGATCCTCGCCGACTTCGTGATGCCGACCTTCTCGGGCATCGAGGCGCTGACGATCGCGAGCGAGCGGACGCCCGACACGCCGTTCATCTTCGTGTCGGGGCTGCTCGGCGAGGAACATGCGGTCGACATGCTCAAGCGCGGCGCGACCGATTACGTGCTGAAGCAGCGCCTGCAGCGTTTGCCCGCCGTCGTGCGCCGCGCGATGCGCGAAGCCGCCGAGCGCGCACAGCGCATCGCGGTGGAGCGCGCGCTGCGCGAAACGGAAACGCATTTCCGCCTGCTGATCGACGCGCTCAAGGACTATGCGGTCATCACGCTCGACCCGGAAGGGCGCATCCGCACCTGGAACTCGGCGTCCGAGCGCATTCTCGGCTTTCCCGCGCAGGACGTGCTCGGGCAGTCGGCTAGCATCTTCTATAACCAGGAAGACCGCGAAAGCGGCGTGTTCGATACCGAACTGGAAACCGCGCGCCGCGAAGGCAGCGCGAGCGACGACCGATGGCTGTGGCGCAAGGACGGGCATTCGTTCTTCGCCTCGGGCGTGACGACGGCGATCCGCACGGAGCACGAACTCATCGGCTTCTCGAAGATCGTGCGCGATGCGACCGACGCGCACATGGCCGCCGATGCGCTGCGGCTCGCGAAGGATCAGGCCGAGTCCGCCAATCGCGCGAAAGATCACTTTCTGGCGGTGCTGTCGCACGAATTGCGCACGCCGCTCACGCCGATTCTCGCGGCCGTGCGCCTGCTCGAAATGAAGCATTCGCTGCCGCGCGAAGCGCATCCGACGCTCGACCTGATTCGCCGCAACGTCGAATTGGAAGCGCGCCTGATCGACGACCTGCTCGATCTCACGAGCATCGCGCGCGGCAAGCTGAGTCTGAACTTTGCGAGCGTCGCGCTCAACACCCTGCTGACCAGCGCGCTCGACATGTCGGAAGCCGACCTGCGCGCCAAGACGCTGACGCTCGATACGCACTTCGACGCGGGCCGCGTCGTCGTGCTCGGCGATGCCGCGCGTCTGCAGCAGATCGTCTGGAACCTGATGAAGAACGCGGTGAAGTTCACGCCGGCGGGTGGGCGCATCGAAGTGCGCACCTGGAACTCGGACGAGGCGACCATCGCGGTATCGGTGACGGACAGTGGCATCGGCATCAGCGCCGAGGCTTTGCCGCGCATCTTCTCGGCCTTCGAGCAGGCGGACGATTCCATTACGCGCTCGTTTGGCGGACTGGGGCTCGGACTGGCGATCGCCGGCACGCTCGCGCAAAAGCACGGCGGCACCTTGTCGGCGTACAGCGAAGGGCACGACAAGGGCGCGCGCTTCACGCTCACGCTGCCGCTCGCGCGGGTTCAGCCGGCGCACGAAGCCGCGCCCGTGCCCGGGGCGTCGCGCGAGGAGCACGCGCGCGCGCTGCGGGTGCTCCTCGTCGAAGACAACGAGCAGACGTCTTCGGCGATGGCCGAAGTGCTCGAAATGCTCGGTCACGAAGTGGACGTGGCGACGACCGTCTCGAGCGCGCTCGAGCGCGCCAAAGGCGCGTCGTTCGATCTGCTGGTGAGCGACATCGGCCTGCCGGACGGCAGCGGGCTCGACATCGCGCACGCGTGGACGCAGTTGCAGCCGGACAAGCCGGCGGTGGCGATCACCGGATATGGCATGGACGAGGACATTCGCCGCTGCCGCGAAGCCGGTTTTCGGGATCATTTGACGAAGCCGGTCAACTTCTCGCGGCTCGAAGGACTGATTCAGCGTCTCGCGGAAGGCGAGCCGGACTGAGCCGCCGCAAGAGGGTTCACGGCGGCGCGGTCACGGTTCGAAAAATTTTGCGATTTTTCTCCGGACCGATGTCGATTGACGCGGGGTTCGCTCGTTGTAGGGTATGAAAGCGGCGCTATTCCGGCGCGGTTTCATCCGACCCATCAACGGAGCCCATCATGTCAACTTCCGACGTCAAGCCGGTTCCCGACGGCATGCATTCGCTGACCCCGCATCTGTGCTGCGCGGGCGCGGCCGATGCCATCAAGTTCTACAAACGCGCGTTCGGCGCCGTCGAACTGGGCCGCCTCGCCGGTCCCGAAAGCAAGATTTATGCACGCCAGGTCAGGATCGGCGATTCCGCGCTGATGCTCGTCGACGAACACCCCGCCTGCGGTATGCTCGGCGCGAAGGTGCTCAAAGGCTCGCCGGTGACCATCCATCTCTATGTCGAAGACGTTGACGCCACTGTGCGGCAGGCTGAAGCCGCGGACGCCCGCGTGACGATGCCCGTCGCCGACATGTTCTGGGGTGACCGCTACGGGCGGCTCGAAGACCCGTTCGGGCATCAGTGGTCGGTGGCGACGCATCAGCACGAATGCCGTCCCGAAGACGTGCAAAAGGCGATGGCCGCGATGTCGCAGCCAGGCGCCTGACGCTTGCGCACGTTTCCTTTCCCGCGAGAACGGAGCTTACTCAATCCCCGCGTCTGTGGTTCGACGGCCGTGCCGAAGAGGCGGTCAACTACTATGTCAGCATTTTCAGGAGCGCGCGCATCGTCGAGATCATGCGTCATATCGAGGCGAGCCCCGGACCGGTCGGCAGCGTGCTCGCAATCATGTTCGAACTGGAAGGTGAGCAGTTCATGGCGCTCAACGGCGGACCGGAATTCCAGTTCATGCCGGCCATCTCGCTGTTCGTGAAGTGCGACACGCAGGACGAGATCGATCACTACTGGGAGCGGCGGATGGACGGCGGCCAGTCGATGGCGTGCGGTTGGCTGACGGACCGTTTCGGCGTGACGTGGCAGATCGCTCCGCGACGGCTGATCGCGATGCTGCAGGACCCCGACCGGGACAAGGCCAATCGCACCATGAGCGCGATGAGAAGCATGATCAAGCTCGACATGCCCGCGCTGCAGAAAGCGATGATCCGGCGAGAAAAGCCGCCGGTAGGTCAGCAGGATCGCGCCGACGACACCGAGCCCCACCGCCGCGGCGATCAGAAACATGATGACGATCTGATACCGCACCGCCTGCAGCGGCGATTGCCCGGCGAGCACCTGGCCGGTCATCATGCCCGGCAGGCTGACGAGGCCGACCACGGCCATCTGATTGAGCGTCGGAATCATGCCCGCGCGCACGGCCTGGCACGCGGGACGCTGAACCGCTTCCCAGCGCGTCGCGCCGAGCGCGAGCGACATTTCGACGGCCGCGCGTCCGACGGTCAGCTCCTCGGTCATGCGTTCGATGCCGAGCGAGACGCCCGTGAGTGTATTGCCGAGGATCATGCCGAGAATCGGTATCGCGGATTGCGGCTCGTACCACGGGTGAATGCGGATCACGACGAAGAGCCCGAACGCGCCGACGATCCAGGTGCTGCCCCAGATCGACACGATGCTGTCCGCGTGCTGGCCGGCATACGAGCGCCGTCCACGCCCCGAGGCGGCGAAGCTGGCGATGACCGTCATCAGCGCCATCAGCGGCAGCACGACGTACCAGCGCTCGAACGAAAATACCCAGCCGAGCACGTAGCCGATCAGCAGCAACTGCACGATCGTGCGCAGCGCCGCGATCAGCAGCTGGCGCTCGAGCCGCAGCTTCAGCGCGACGGACAGCGCTCCGTTGACGACGATCAGCATAGCGGCCAGCGCGACATCGAAGAGGCTCAGATCCTGATAGCTGTTCATCGCGCGTCCTCCGTCAGCACGCCCGCCTGCATGGTCAGGCGCCGCGTCGCGGCGCGGCTGGCCTGCTCGTAATCGTGCGGTACCCAGATGCAGGCGCGGGCCGCACCGGTCTGCGCATCGGCGGCGGCGTCGAACTAGCGCGCGACCAGCGCTTCGATCGCGCGCGCGGACACCGGATCGAGCGACGCCGTGGGTTCGTCGAGCAGCAGCACGTCCGGCACGAGTTGCAGCACGCGGACCAGCGCGGCGATCTGCGCTTCGCCGCCGGACAGATCGCTCGCGAGCTTGTCGAAAAGTCGTCCGCGCGCCCGGCGGCCTGCGCGAACCGCAGCGCAGCGTCGCGATCGAAGCGGACGTCGCGATAGGCGGCGAGCGAGTACGGATAGCGCAGATTGTCCTCGACAGTGCCGTCGAGCATCGCGGGCCGCTGCGCGATGTACGCGACCTGCCGCCGATACGCCGAAATGCGCGCCCGTGCGATGCGCTCGCCTCGCCAGGTCACGTAACCGTTGTCGCAGGCGTCGAGCAGGGCGAGCGTGCGCAGCAGCACGCTCTTGCCGGAACCCGACGGACCGGTGATCGCCGTGCGCTCGCCCGCGCGCAATGCGAAGCCGATCGGATGCAGCAGGAGCGCACCGCGCACGTGAGAGGCGCGTGACGCCATGAGTGGCGATGAGGTCCGGCATTGGGGCGAAGACTATGGTTTTATGTGAAGCCGATATCTTAAGGGACCTATCAGAAATCTTGTGTGCTGAGGCC
>JAQFVI010000427.1:1316-2852 GCA_029439495.1 Caballeronia sp. BR6202001590007 | reverse complement strand
CGATGTCAAAGGCGGCGCTCCCCGTCTCGAGGCCGCCAACGTCTGCAGCCCGCCATATAGCTGACGTGAAAACGAAACACGTCAAACGTCGGCAAAGGCCGACTTGGGCAAAGAGACTTCTCCGACGGTCACGGCGAAAAAGAATGGAGGACGACAATGTAACTCCCATCAACTCAATGGGAGTCTGTCATGGGAAGCAATCAAAGCCGTGAGCCTTGGAACAAAGGCAAGTTAGTCGGTCAGAAGCCGCCGCTGAAGCCGAAAGACGTCTGGGCGATCCGAATTCACCTCCAGAACGCGCACGCGGTTCGTGATCTAACGCTATTCAATCTTGCGATCGACAGCAAGCTGCGTGGGTGCAACCTCGTGAACCTGCATGTTCGCGACGTAACCCACGGCAATCAGATACTGCCACGCGCGATGGTAATGCAGCGCAAGACCAAGCGACCCGTGCAGTTCGAGGTCACAGAGCCCGCTCGCGTTGCTCGCTGCTTGGATCGAAAAGGCTAAGCTGAGGTCTGACGAGTACCTTTTCCCGAGCCGCCTTTCTCGGTCGCCGCATATCTCAACGCGACAATACGCCCGGAAGGTACATCAATGGGTCGCCGCGATCGGCCTTGATCCGACCGCTTACGGCGCACACTCGATGCGTCGGACGAAGGCGACTTTGATTTACAAGCGGACGAAGAACCTCAGATCGGTTCAACTTCTGCTTGGACATAGCAAACTTGAAAGCACCGTTCGATACCTCGGCGTAGAGGTCGACGATGCGCTCGAGATCTCCGAGCAAACTGAGATCTAAAAAGCTGGTCGCGGCCGTACGGCAGGCTGTTTGTTGCTGCGGCCGCTTTCGCGTTTTGGGTACCGCTCCTCTCGGCCAGAAAGAGACCTTCATTCGACGCATCGCTAAGAGGTTCGAGGGACAGCTTCACTCCGCGAGCGGTCACTCGATCGCTGAGAGCCAGCGTCATACCATCGGCCATTACCGAAGTTCAGATGTCGCCGTTAGTAACAGCTTCAGGTCGCTCTTGAACGAGGCGTATTTGTTCACGAGTGACGAAACAATGATGAGGCCGTCGACAGGGAACCGCTGAACCAACGTGATGGAAGCTATCGTGAAAGACACAAACATGATTCCTTCATAGGCGTTGTTTTGGAGTCAATCTGCGCGGACCTTGGCGACTCAACGTTCTTTCTGATAAGACAGGGCTTCGACGCGGTATGCGCGGATATGTGCGAAGGACTGATTCCCGTGCGCTCATACACTGGCAGGATTGGCGGACGCATGCCGCTCGGTACGGGAGAAGGTGGCTTAGCCATCCTCGCCTTCCTGCCCGAGGCGGAGCGTGAGGAAATCATTCGCGTTAATCTTGCGTCGAGATTGGAACTCTACAAAATTGCTGATGAGAAGGCCTTGCGAGCTCGAATTGACCTTGCACGGAGTCTTGGGTACGTGACGCGCGACCGCGGAATCATTGATGCAATGACGGGTGTTTCCGTTCCAGGGACCTATCAGAAATCTTGTGTGCTGAGGCC
>JAQFVI010000427.1:0-1306 GCA_029439495.1 Caballeronia sp. BR6202001590007 | reverse complement strand
GGACCTATCAGAAATCTTGTGTGCTGAGGCCGGTTAAAAACTCAGCTGATGGCGCAGGTAAATCGCTCGCCGAACAGAATGGCGAACTGATTGACGGCCTGTCTCCAGGTGATAGGCGGCATCTTCCAGTCCTTCTCGATGTTGCGCAAGGCCAGTACAGCAGTTTGCTGGCGGCTTCGTCGCTTGGGAAGTGGCCCCGGTTCTTGACGATCTTGCGCAACTGCATGTACATGCTCTCGATAGCGTTCGTCGTATAGATAATTCGACGCACCTCGGGCGGATAGGCGAAGAAGGGAATTACCTGCTCCCATTGGCGGCTGCCACATTGCCGTCACGGTCGGGAATTTACGGCCCCACTCACTGCCCGCAAAGGCGTCGAGCGCCGCGGCCGCCTCTGGTAGATCGGCTTGATTGCGGCAGCCAGTGGCTTGCGGCCCTTCCAGCTCGCCAAATTCAGCGAATTGCGGATCAGATGCACGATGCAGGTCTGGATTTGTGCGGCCGGATAGACCGCCTCGATCGCTTCGGGGAAACCGCGCAAACCGTCAACCACCGCGATCAGAATGTCGTGCAAGCCGCGGTTCCTCAGTTCGTTGAAGACCTTCAGCCAAAACTTGGCGCCTTCGGTTTGCTCGATCCACAAACCTAGCACCTCCTTGTGCCCGTCAGTGCGGATGCCCAGCGCCAGATAGACCGCCTTGTTCTTGACCGTGCCTTCGTCGCGGATCTTCAGCCGCAGCGCGTCGAAGTACACGACACTGCTCGACTTCAGCGAGCACCTCCTCGGTGATCGTCGAGATCAGATCGGGCGAAACCTGCAGCCCGTACAGTTCCAGCAAATGGCCCTGAATCTCGCGCACGCTCATGCCGCGCGCGTACATGCTAATGACGTGGTCATCGAAGCCGGGCAGCCGGCGTTGATACTTGCCCACCAATTGCGGCTCAAATGTCGCTTGCCGGTCGCACGGAATATCCAACCCCAGTTCGCCGTTGGGCATCAGGACGGTCTTGGGACTGGTGCCGTTGCGATGGTTGCCGGACTTGCCTTGCTCCGTCTCGGCTTGCAAATGGTGGCTCAACTCGGCCGCAAGCATGCGTTCGGCCAGTTGCTTCTTGAGCTGACCAGCCAAACCCGATTCGCCCAGGACCGACTCGGTATCCTTGCCCTGCACTTGGGCCAGCAATTGGTCGATCAACTCATTGGAGAACAACTTCGGTGCCTTCGGGCTCTTACTCTTCTTTGTCACGGTTGCTTCGGTCATAGGACGTTATTCCCGTTATCGTCTCATGACCTCAGCACACAGAA
>JAQFVI010000426.1:1222-3805 GCA_029439495.1 Caballeronia sp. BR6202001590007 | reverse complement strand
GATGTTCCTGTTGGCTGGTCTGATCGACGCGGCGTTCCTGATCGGCGTCGGTGTGGCAATGCTGTTTGCGTTCGCGAACCCGTTGCTCTCGAAGCTTGCAGGCTGAGGTTCCTCGGAAGTGTGCGTCTAATCGTTTAATGAAAAGACGCTGAACGGAACGGATGAGGCGCTGATCAGCTAAACAAGCCGATGAGCGCCTTTTAACCGTTTCCCCCTCCGATCCAAGCAACGTTTAAGGAAACACCGTGAATCTCAACGCAACCCTGTTTGCGCAAATGGTCGTGTTTCTGATGCTCGCGTGGTTCACGATGAAGTTCGTGTGGCCGCCGTTGATCAACGCCCTCGACGAGCGCTCGAAGAAGATTGCCGACGACCTCGCCGCCGCCGACAAGGGCAAAGCGGAACTCGAAGCAGCGCACAAGCGCGTCGACCAGGAACTCGCGCAAGCGCGTTCGGACGGCCAGCAACGCATCGCCGACGCTAAAAAGCACGCGGCCGCCGTCGCCGAAGAAATCAAGGCCAACGCTCAAGCCGAAGCCGCGCGCATCGTCGCGCAAGCCAAGGCGGACGCCGACCAGCAAATCGTCAAGGCTCGCGAAACGCTGCGTGCAGAAGTCGCGGCGCTTGCCGTGAAGGGCGCCGAGCAAATTCTGAAGCGCGAAGTCGATCAGAAGGCGCATGCCGATCTGCTGAATCAACTCAAAACCGAGCTCTGATCATGGCCGAACTTGCAACCATCGCTCGTCCTTACGCAGAAGCGCTGTTCCGCGTAGCCGAAAGCGGCGATCTCGCGGGCTGGTCCACCTTCGTCGGGGAGCTGGCACAGGTTGCGCGTCTGCCCGAAGTGGAAACGGTCGCTTCCAGCCCGAAAGTCAGCCGTCAGCAAGTGGTCGATCTCCTGCTCGCCGCAGTGAAGTCGCCGCCGCTCGCCCAAGGCAACGATCAGGCGAAGAACTTCCTCGGCATGCTGGTCGAGAATCATCGACTGTCGCTGCTGCCGGAAATCGCCGTCCAGTTCGACGAGCTGAAGAACGCCCGTGAAGGTGCGGCCGACGCGCATATCGTGAGCGCGTTCCCCCTCGAAGGCGAACAGTTGAACGACCTCGTTGCAAGCCTCGAACGCAAGTTCCAGCGCAAGCTGAAGCCGATCGTCGATGTCGATCAGTCGCTGATCGGCGGCGTTCGCGTGACGGTTGGCGACGAAGTGCTCGATACCTCGGTCCGCGCGCGCCTTGCCCGCATGCAGACGGCTCTGACCGCTTAATCGAAATTAGGCGATCAACCGCATCCTACGCGGACACGCAACAGCGCGGGCACGCAACAGAATTGACTATCAGGAGCGAATAATGCAACTCAATCCCTCTGAGATCAGCGAGCTGATCAAGAGCCGGATCCAAGGCCTTGAAGCGAGCTCGGACGTTCGCAACCAGGGCACCGTGATCTCCGTGACCGACGGTATCGTGCGCATCCACGGCCTGTCGGACGTGATGCAGGGCGAAATGCTCGAATTCCCGGGCAACACGTTCGGCCTCGCGCTGAACCTCGAACGCGACTCGGTCGGCGCCGTTATTCTCGGCCAGTACGAGCACATTTCGGAAGGCGACATCGTCAAGACGACGGGCCGCATTCTCGAAGTGCCGGTCGGCCCGGAACTGATCGGCCGTGTGGTCGATGCGCTTGGCAACCCGATCGACGGCAAGGGCCCGATCAACGCCAAGATGACCGACGCGATCGAAAAGATCGCTCCGGGCGTGATCTGGCGTAAGTCGGTGTCGCAGCCGGTCCAGACGGGCCTGAAGTCGATCGACTCGATGGTGCCGATCGGCCGTGGCCAGCGCGAGCTTATCATCGGTGACCGTCAGTGCGGCAAGACCGCGGTGGCCGTCGACGCGATCATCAACCAGAAAGGTAAGGACCTCATCTGTATCTACGTCGCGATCGGACAGAAAGCGTCGTCGATCATGAACGTGGTGCGCAAGCTCGAAGAAACCGGCGCGATGGAATACACCATCGTCGTCGCGGCTTCGGCTTCGGAATCGGCCGCGATGCAATACCTCGCGCCGTACGCCGGCTGCACGATGGGCGAATATTTCCGCGATCGCGGCCAGGACGCGCTGATCGTCTATGACGACTTGACCAAGCAAGCGTGGGCATACCGTCAGATCTCGCTGCTGCTGCGCCGCCCGCCGGGCCGCGAAGCGTATCCGGGTGACGTATTCTATCTCCACTCGCGTCTGCTCGAGCGCGCCGCGCGCGTTTCGGAAGAGTACGTCGAGAAGTTCACCAACGGCGAAGTGAAGGGCAAGAGCGGCTCGCTGACGGCACTGCCGGTCATCGAAACGCAAGCCGGCGACGTGACCGCGTTCGTTCCGACGAACGTGATCTCGATTACCGACGGCCAGATCTTCCTGGAAACCGACCTGTTCAACGCGGGTATCCGTCCGGCAATCAACGCCGGCGTGTCCGTGTCACGCGTCGGTGGCGCCGCTCAGACCAAGGTCGTCAAGAAGCTGTCCGGCGGTATTCGTACCGACCTGGCGCAGTATCGCGAACTCGCTGCATTCGCGCAGTTCGCGTCGGACC
>JAQFVI010000426.1:0-1212 GCA_029439495.1 Caballeronia sp. BR6202001590007 | reverse complement strand
CGACGAAGCCACCCGCAAGCAGCTGGAACGCGGCCGCCGCGTGACGGAACTGCTCAAGCAGCCGCAGTATCAGCCGCTGCAGGTGTGGGAATTGGCCGTCGCGCTATTCGCGGCCAACAACGGCTATCTGGACGATCTCGAAGTCGCGCAAGTGCTGCCTTTCGAAAAGGGCCTGCCCGAATTTCTGAAGGCCAGCCACGGCGATCTGGTTAAGCGCATCGAAGATAACAAAGACTTGTCGAAGGACGACGAAGGCGCATTGCATGCCGCGCTGAAGGACTTCAAGAAGTCGGGCGCTTATTGATCGGGATAGAGGAGCGACGCGCGATGACGGCTTTCGATAAGCAGCATCCGCGCGGCTTCGATCAAGGAGTAAGCAATGGTTGGAATGAAGGAAATTCGCGGCAAGATCAAGAGCGTGCAAAACACGCGAAAGATCACGAAAGCGATGGAAATGGTCGCCGCATCGAAAATGCGCCGCGCCCAGGAGCGCATGCGTTCCGCCCGTCCGTATGCCGACAAGGTCCGCGCGATCGCATCGCACATGAGCAAGGCGAACCCGGAGTCGGAGTATCGCCATCCGTTCATGGTCGAGAACAAGGGCGCGAAGACTGCCGGCCTGATCCTCGTCACGACCGACAAGGGTTTGTGCGGCGGCATGAACACGAATGTCCTGCGTGCATCGCTGAACAAAATCAAGGAACTCGATCAGAGCGGCGTGACGATCGAAGCGTCGGCGATCGGCAGCAAGGGTTTGGGTTTCCTGAAACGCTTGAAGGCGAAGGTCGTGTCGCAGGTGACGCAACTGGGCGACACGCCGCATCTGGAAAAGCTGATCGGCGCGATCAAGGCTCAGCTCGACTTGTATTCGGAAGGCAAGATCAACGTGGTGTACCTGGCGTACACGCGCTTCGTCAACACGATGAAGCAGGAAGCGGTGATCGAGCAGTTGTTGCCCTTGTTGGTGGATGGTCTTCACACGAAGAACGAAGACGGCGAAACGCCGAAGACTTCATGGGATTACATCTACGAGCCGGACGCGCAAACCGTGGTGGACGAACTGCTCGTCCGCTACGTGGAAGCGCTGGTGTATCAGGCGGTCGCGGAAAACATGGCGTCGGAGCAGTCCGCACGCATGGTCGCGATGAAGGCCGCGTCCGACAACGCGAAGCAGGTGATCAACGAACTGCAGCTCGTCTACAACAAGAGTCG
>JAQFVI010000425.1:946-4683 GCA_029439495.1 Caballeronia sp. BR6202001590007 | reverse complement strand
GTCGGCGTATAACCCGGTCGTCAATCCGAAGCGCGCGAAGGTGCGTCAGGAGTACATCCTGCAGCGCATGCGCGAACTGAACTTCATCACGCAGGATGAGTACGAGACCGCCAGGAAGCAGCCGCTGGTCGTGAAGGGCCAGGAGCGCGAGTTCAGCGTGCACGCGGAATACGTCGCGGAAATGGTGCGGCAGATGATGTACGCGCAGTACCGCGAAGAGGCGTACACGCGCGGCCTGAACGTCGTCACGACTATCGATTCCGCCGATCAGGACGCCGCCTACAAGGCCGTGCGCCGCGGACTCATGGACTACGAGCATCGGCACGGCTATCGCGGACCGGAAGGCTATATCGATCTGCCCGCCCATGCCGACGACCGCGAGCAGGCCATCGACGATGCGCTCGCGGAACATCCCGACAACGGCGAAATCGTCGCGGCGGTCGTGACCTCGGCGAGCCCGAAGGAAGTGAAGGCGAGCTTCATCGACGGCAACGTGGCGACGATCAGCGGCAGCGACCTGAAGTTCGTCGCGTATGCGCTCGGACCCAAGGCACAGCCGAACGCGCGCATCCGGCCCGGTGCGATCGTCCGTCTGACGAAGGACGCGAAGGAAAACTGGCAGATCATGCAGTTGCCGCAGGTCGAAGGCGCGCTCGTGTCGATGGTGCCGCAGGACGGCGCGATCCGTGCGCTCGTCGGCGGCTTCGACTTCAACAAGAACAAGTTCAACCATGTGACCCAGGCTTGGCGCCAGCCGGGATCGAGCTTCAAGCCGTTCATCTATTCGGCGTCGCTGGAAAAGGGCTTGTCGCCGGCGACGATCATCAACGACGGGCCGCTCTTCTTCAGCGCCGCCGAGACCGACGGACAGGCGTGGGAGCCAAAGAACTACGGCGGCGGCTTCGACGGCCCGATGACCATGCGCGCCGCGCTGCAGCGCTCGAAGAACATGGTGTCGATCCGCATCCTGAGCCACATCGGCACCAAGTACGCGCAGTCGTATGTGACGCGCTTCGGCTTCGATGCGGACAAACAGCCCGCGTATCTGCCGATGGCGCTCGGCGCGGGACTCGTCACGCCGCTGCAGATGGCCGCGGGCTATGCGGTGTTCGCCAACGGCGGCTACCGCATCAATCCGTATCTGATTGCCGACATCACCGATCCGTACGGCGCAGTGGTGTCGCATCCGCAACCGCTCGTCGCTCAGCAGAGCGCGCCGCTCGCGATCACGCCGCGCAATGCCTTCGTGATGAACAGTCTCCTGCAGAGCGTCGCGCAGCACGGCACCGGCGCGAAGACGAATCAGCTCAAGCGCGGCGATCTCGCGGGCAAGACCGGCACGACCAACGATTCGCGCGATGCATGGTTCGCCGGCTATCAGCGTCAGTTGGTGGCGATCGCGTGGATCGGCTATGATAATCCGCGCAGTCTCGGCGACAAAGAAACGGGCGGCGGTCTCGCGCTGCCGGTCTGGATGGACTACATGAGCCGCGCGCTACATGGCCTGCCCGAATACAAGCCGATGATGCCGCCCGACATCAAGCCGCTCGGCGGCGAACTCTATTACGACGACATGACGCCGGGCCACAGTTTCGTCGCGACCATCGGCGTGAGTCAGGCGCCGCCGGAAGGCGGTGTGTCGGGTGTCGCCGCGCCGACGCCGGAAGTCGGCGAACAGGAACGGCAGGACATCATGAATTTGTTCAAGGGCCAGTGACGAACTCGGCTTTCTGAACGGTCTGAAAAAAGGCGAGTCTCGCGACTCGCCTCTTTTATTTTTACGGCTCGAAGCTGACCGGCTCGCCCGCCTGCTCCGTCGAATACTTCGACAAGGTCGCGAAGAATTCGCTGTTGTCGCGCGTATCGCGCCATGCGCCGTCGACGTATTTGTAGTGGAAGCCGCCCGCTTTCGCGGCGAGCCAGATCTCGTGCTTCGGCGGCTGAAGATTGACGATCACCTTCGTGCGGTTCTCGAATTCCAGCGTCAGCACGTTGCCGCTGCGCTCGAATTCGATATCGGCGTCGGCGCTGTCCACCGAGCGCTCGATGGCGCTCAGCGCGGCCTCCGCGAGCGTCAGGTATTCCTGGTCCGTCATGCTAAACTCCAGCGATTAAACGTGATAAAATTTAAGATGGATGTGCGAGTCGTTTTTTTCAAGATGAGCGCGATTGTAGCGGCTTTGAGCATGAGCGCCGCATTGCTCCTCGCGCTCGGTGGCTGCGGACAACGCGGTCCGCTTTACCTGCCGCAAGTGCCGCCGATGCCGCAACGTCCCGCCGATCTTCAGGATACGCCGCCGGCGAATTCCGCTCCCGCTGGCGAAGTGCCGGACACCGCCGGCCAGCCGCTTCAACTCGCGCCGGAAGACAGCCTTACCACGCCGAACACGCAGAAGTCCGCGCCGAACGCCGCCTCGGCTCCTCAGTAACGCCCTCGCGCTTTTTCGATTCCACGCATGAACGATTCCGCATTCCATTCCGTCGACGGCGTGATGCACGTCGAAGACGTTTCCGCCGCATCGCTCGTGGAACAGTTCGGCACGCCGCTCTACGTTTATTCGCGCGATGCCCTGACGCGCGCCTATCGCGCTTACGCCGACGCGTGCGCCAATCGTCGTGCGACCGCGCACGTCGCCGTGAAGGCCAACAGCAATCTCGCCGTGCTCAACGTGTTCGCGCGCATGGGCGCGGGTTTCGACATCGTGTCGTCGGGCGAACTCGCGCGCGTGATCGCGGCGGGCGGCAAGGTATCGAACACCGTGTTCTCGGGCGTCGGCAAATCGGCCACCGAGATGTGCGAGGCGCTCGAACTCGGCGTGAAGTGCTTCAACGTCGAATCGATTCCCGAACTGCATGCGCTCGACGCGGTCGCGGGATCGCTCGGCAAGCGCGCGCCGGTATCGCTGCGCGTGAATCCGGACGTCGACGCGAAGACGCATCCGTACATTTCCACCGGTCTCAAATCGAACAAGTTCGGCGTCGCCTTCGCCGATGCGCGCGCCGCCTATCGCGCCGCGCACGCGATGGCCAATCTCGACGTCGTCGGCATCGACTGCCACATCGGCTCGCAGATCACCGAAATTAGCCCGTATCTCGATGCCGTCGACAAGCTGCTCGAACTCGTCGAGCAGATCGAAGCCGACGGCATGAAGATTCATCACATCGACGTCGGCGGCGGACTCGGCATCACCTATGACAACGAAACGCCGCCGGACATCGGCCGGTTTGTGAAGACCGTGCTCGATCACATCGACGCGCGCGGACACGGCGCGCGCGACGTGTATTTCGAGCCGGGACGCTCGCTCGGCGGCAATGCGGGCGTGCTGCTCACGCGCGTCGAATATCTGAAACCGGGCGAGGAAAAGAACTTCGCCATCGTCGATGCCGCAATGAACGACCTCGCGCGCCCGGCGATGTACGAGGCGTTCCATCGCATCGTGCCGGTCGTGGAACGCGCCGTCGTCACCGCACAGCGCTATGACGTCGTCGGCCCGGTCTGCGAAAGCGGCGACTGGCTCGGCCGCGATCGCGATCTGGCGATCGAACAGGGCGATCTGCTCGCGATCTGTTCCGCTGGCGCATACGGCTTCACGATGAGTTCGAACTACAACACACGTCCGCGCGCTGCCGAAGTCATGGTCGACGGCGAACGCGCGCGCGTCGTGCGTGCGCGCGAGGAAGTCGCGCAACTGTTCGCCGGGGAATCGGTGCTGCCGGACTGAGCGGCTTCGGCTTCG
>JAQFVI010000425.1:0-936 GCA_029439495.1 Caballeronia sp. BR6202001590007 | reverse complement strand
TCGGTGCTGCCGGACTGAGCGGCTTCGGCTTCGTCGAACGAACGCCCATAAAAAAACGACGCCCGCGGGCGTCTTTTTTTTATGGGCGTTCGCATGTGGATTACGTCCCGCGGCTGCGCATCCACGCGAGCACACGCCATCCGAGCAACACAACGACGATCGCGCCATAGAGTTTCGGCAAGGCGAGGTCGTGCTTGCCGGACTTCATCCACCAGAAGTGCAGGATCGCGAGCACCGCGATGAGATAGATCAGCCGATGCAGCGTCTGCCAGCGCCGCCCGAGCTTGCGCACCATCGCCTTGGGCGACGTGACGGCGAGTGGAATCAGCAGCAGGAAGGCAGCGAAGCCGACCGTGATGAACGGCCGCTTGCCGATGTCCTTCACGATCTCGGCGAGATCGAACCACTTGTCGAACCACAGATATGTCGTGAAGTGCAGCACGGCGAAGAAGAACGCGAAGAGACTAGTCATGCGCCGGAAGCGCACGAGCGCGGTTACGCCCGTGAGACGCCGCACCGGCGTGATCGCCAGCGTGATGCACAGATAGACCAGCGTCCACAGCCCGGTCGAGCGCGTGATGAATTCGATCGGATTCGCGCCGAGCAGCACGAGGCGCGCGAGCCGCACGACATCGCGACGAACACGGCGATCTTCGCCGGCACGATCCAGCGCGGCCCCGTCGACGCGCGCACGCGCCTGGGTTGGGATGCGGACGACATCGTTCAGAAGTTCTTCTTCAGGTCCATGCCCGCGTACAGCGACGCGACCTGATCGCCGTAACCGTTGAACATCAGCGTCTTGCACTTGGGCGTGAAGAACCCGTCCTCGCCGATGCGCCGCTCGGTCGCCCGACTCCAACGCGGATGATCGACGTTCGGATTCACATTCGAATAGAAGCCGTATTCGTTCGGCGCGTAGGCGTTCCAGCTCGTCGG
>JAQFVI010000424.1:827-32198 GCA_029439495.1 Caballeronia sp. BR6202001590007 | reverse complement strand
ACGTCGAAGTGGTTTTCCTGTT
This sequence comes from Caballeronia sp. BR6202001590007, assembly GCA_029439495.1. Taxonomy (GTDB): domain Bacteria; phylum Pseudomonadota; class Gammaproteobacteria; order Burkholderiales; family Burkholderiaceae; genus Caballeronia. The sequence continues at coordinate 32,176 of JAQFVI010000424.1, read as the reverse complement.
CAAAAAGAAAGTGCATTTGATCGGCATATCAATGACTTCTCCAAAGGCAGGCTTTGGAAGGTATCGACTAGAAGGTATCGACTAAGACGCTCGCTGTGTATGGCATTTAGTAAAAATCAGACGGATAAAGGCCTTCAGGCGATACGCGATCCGGTCTCAACCGCGTCGCACGCAGTCAGCTCTCAATCGCAACCGAGCGTTCGGTCATTTTTATGCGGCGGTACGTTTGAGTCACGCCGGCATCACGAACCGGCCTTCACAGACAACCCTCGCTGGAACCGCATGCCATGAGACATCGCACATTTTCGACCTTGCTGATCGGCGCGCGCGCCGCCGGCCTCACGATGCACAGCGCGCTCGTCGCGGCCGCCGAAGACGCGAGCTGCAAGACCGTGCGCTTCGTCGATATCGGCTGGACCGACATCACGTCGACGACCGCGCTGGCATCGGTGCTGTTCGAAGGGTTGGGCTACACGCCGCGCGCGACGGTCGCCTCGATGCCGATTCGCTCGCGGGCCTGAAGAGCAAGCAGATCGACGTGTCGCTCGGCTACTGGTGGCCGGTGCAGGAAAAAGCGGTCGAGCCGTTCCTCGAAGCGAAAACCATCGACAAGCTGGAGCCGCCGAATCTGTCGGGCGCGAAAGCCACGCTCGCCTGCCGACCTATGCGTACGACGCGGGCATCAAAAGCTTCGCGGATATCGCCAAACACAAGGACGAACTCGACGGCAAGATCTACGGCATCGAGCCGGGCAGCAGCGCGAACGCAAAGATCCAGAAGATGATCGACACGAATCAGTTCGGTCTCGGCGGCTTCAAGCTCGTGCAGTCGAGCGAGGTGGGCATGCTCGTGACCGTCGAGCGCGCGATCCGCGACAAGAAGCCGGTGGTGTTCCTCGCGTGGGAACCGCATCCGATGAACATTCAAATGAAGCTCAGCTATCTGTCCGACGGCGACGAAGTCTTCGGCCCAAACTACGGCGAAGCGCGCGTCTATACGCTGACGAATCCCGAGTTCATCACGCGCTGCCCGAACGCCGGCAAGCTCGTGCAGAACCTACGCTTCACGACCGACTTCGAAAACCGCCTGATGCAGCCGGTGATGAACAAGGAGCGCCCGAACGACGTGGCGAAGGCGTATCTCAAGAAGAACCCGCAACTGCTCGACGGCTGGCTCGCGGGCGTCAAGACGGTGGACGGCAAGAACGGCCTGCCCCGGTGAAGCAGTATCTGGGACTGTAGTCAGCGGGGTCTGACGATGCTTTCGGCAGGCCTCATCGAGTAACCGAAACATAGCCATCCGAACTAAATCATGAACTACGAAGTCATCGTCACCTGCGCGGTCACCTGCGCGGGCGATACCACGGCCAGGCATCCCGCGATTCCCGTCACGCCGAAGCAGATCGCCGAGGCCGCGCGCGGGCGCGACCGTCGCGCATTGTCATGTACGCGATCCGAAGACCGGGCGCGGCAGCCGCGATCCTGCGCTGTATCGCGAAGTGGTGGATCGCATTCGCTCGTCGGACGTGGACGTCATCATCAATCTGACAGCGGGCATGGCCGGCGATCTGGAAATCGGTCCTGGCGAAGAGCCGATGCGCTTCGGCAAGGGCACCGATCTCGTCGGCGGCCTGACGCGCCTCGCGCACGTCGAGGAACTGCTGCCGGAAATCTGCACGCTCAATTTCGGCGACGGCGACTACATCTACGTGTCGACGCCCGCGCAACTGCGCGCCGGTGCGAAGCGCATCCAGGAACTGGGCGTCAAGCCGGAGCTGGAGATCTTCGATATGGGCCATCTGTGGTTCGCCAATCAGTTGCTGAAGGAAGGCCTGCTCGACGATCCGTCGCTCTTCCAACTGTGCATGGGCATTCCGTGGGACGCGCCGCCCGACACCGGCACCATGAAGGCGATGGTCGACAACTTGCCGAAGGGCGCGCACTGGGTGGGCTTCGGCATCGGCCGGATGCAGATGCCGATGGTCGCGCAGGCGATGCTGCTCGGCGGCCATGTGCGCGTCGGGCTCGAAGACAACCTGTGGCTTGACCGCGGCATTCACGCGAGCAACGGCACGCTCGTGCAACGCGCGATCGAGATCATCGAACGGCTCGGCGCGCGCGCTGACGCCCGCCGAAGGCCGCAAGAAACTCGGCTTGCCCGCGCGCGGCGAACGTCCGCTGGAAAAGCGTTCGATCGAACAATTCTCCTGACAACGAGGACTAGACACGACATGCAAGTGAAGCAATTCGCCGCGCTTGGCGCGGGTGTGATCGGCAGCGGTTGGATCTCTCTCGCGCTCGCGCACGGTCTCGATGTCACGGCGTGGGATCCCGCGCCGAATGCGGAAGCACAGTTGCGCGCCAACGTCGCGAACGCGTGGCCCGCGCTGAAAAAAGTGGGACTGACAGCAGGCACGTCGCCGGATCGGCTGCGCGTGGTGGCGACGGTGGAGGAATGCGTCGAGCAGGCGGACTTTATTCAGGAGAGCGCGCCCGAGCGCATCGAACTGAAGCTCGCGCTGCACGAACGCGTGAGCCGTGCGGCGAAAGCGGATGCGATCATCGCGTCGTCGACGTCGGGGCTGTTGCCGACCGAGTTCTATGCGAACGCGGTAAGACCCGAGCGCTGCATCGTCGAGCATCCGTTCAATCCGGTTTATCTGCTGCCGCTCGTCGAAGTGCTCGGCGGCGAGCGGACCTCGGGCGACACGCTCGATGCGGCGATGAGCTTCTATGCGTCCATTGGCATGCGGCCCTTGAAAGTACGCAAGGAAGTGCCTGGTTTCATCGCGGATCGATTGCTCGAAGCGCTGTGGCGTGAGGCGCTGCATCTCGTCAACGACGGCGTGGCGACGACCGGCGAGATCGACGATGCCATTCGATATGGCGCGGGCATCCGCTGGTCGTTCATGGGCACCTTCCTGACGTACACGCTGGCGGGCGGCGAAGCCAGCATGCGACACTTCATGCCGCAGTTCGGTCCCGCGCTCGAACTGCCGTGGACGAAGTTTGTCGCGCCGACGCTGACGGACGAACTGATCGACCGCGTCGTCGACAGCACGTCGCACCAAACGCACGGGCGCGGCATCAAGGAACTGGAGCGCTATCGCGACGACTGCATCTCGGGCGTGATCGAGGCGATCGCGCAGGCGAAGGCGCGTCACGGCATCGAAGACTAAGGGAACGACGATGATCTATCGCGACACCGTGAAGCCCGAATGGGTCGATTACAACAGCCACTTGCGCGATGCGTTCTACATGCTGATCTACAGTCTCGCGACCGATGCGTTCATAGACGCGATCGGTCTCGACGATGCGGGACGGCGTGCGCAGCATCGCACGCTGTACACGCTCGAGGCGCATATGAGCTATTTGCGTGAGATCAAGGAAGGCGCCGCGGTGCACGTCGAGGTGCGCGATCGCAAGCGCATTCATCTTTATCTAGAGATGTTCGAGGGCGAAGGTGCCGATGCCGTCAGCGCGTGCGAGCAGATGCTGATGCAGATCAATACGAGCGGCGAGCCGAAGGCGGCGTCCTTCGACGAAGACATCGCCGAGCGCATCGACGCGCAGGCGAAGGTGGACGCGAAGGACGCACGGTATGTGGGGAGGGTGATCGCGTTGCCGCAGCGAAGGGCTTAGTCCGTCATGATTTCGAGGCCGGGCCTGGGGGGAGCCTGCTTCACCCTCCATCTTCTCAACAGCAACGCATTCGCCACCACGCTCACGCTCGAAAACGCCATCGCCGCGCCGGCGAACATCGGATCGGGCAGTCCGAACGCCGCGAGCGGAATGCCGATCAGGTTATAGACGAACGCCCAGAACAGATTCTGCCGAATCTTCCGGTACGTACGCCGCGAAATATCGATCGCGTCCGCGACGAGCGCGGGATCGGCGCGCATCAGCGTGATGCCCGCCGCTTCTATCGCGACGTCCGTGCCGCTCGCCATCGCGATGCCGATATCGGCGGATGCGAGCGCCGGTGCATCGTTGATGCCGTCGCCTGCCATCGCAACCGTGCCGCGCGATCTCAGCTGAGCGACGACGCGCGCCTTGTCGTCCGGCATGGTCTGCGCGAACACGTTGTTCTCCGCGATGCCGAGCGCGCGCGCGGTCGGCTTGAGGGTGTCGCCGAATGCGAGCAGCGCGAGGATCGCGCGTGCATCGGTATCGATCAGCCACGACACGGTGTTGCCCTGCGATCCGAGTTTGTCCGCGCGCGCAGCCAGCGCGGCGGGTACCGGCGCATCCAGTTCCGCGAGCCAGCGCGCGCTGCCGATCGCGATGCGCTTGCCGTCGACTTCCGCCTCGACGCCGCGTCCCGCCACCGCGTGCGCAGCGGATGCATTAAGCTTGCGCACCGGCGACGTGCCCGCCTGCGCTGCATCGACGACCGCCTTTGCCAGCGGATGCTCGCTCATGCGCTGCACCGCCGCCGCGATCGCGAGCGCTTCGTCGCGATCCACGCGCGGGGCGGCTTCGAATGCGATGAGACTCGGACGGCCCGCCGTCAGCGTGCCGGTCTTGTCGAATGCGACAATGGAAACGGCATGCGCGCGTTCGAGCGCCTGCGCGTCCTTGATAAGGATGCCCTGACGCGCCGCGCCGCCCGTGCCCGCCATGATCGCCGTCGGCGTCGCCAGTCCGAGCGCGCACGGACACGCGATGACCAGCACCGACACCGCGTTCAACAAAGCCGTCTCCGCGTCCGCGCCGTGCAGCAGCCAGCCGGCCAGCGTCACGCACGCGATGCCGAGAATCGCCGGCACGAACACTGCCGACACGCGATCGACGAGCCGCTGGATCGGTGCTTTCTCGGCCTGCGCCGATTCGACCAGGCGGATGATGCGCGCGAGCGTCGTTTCCGTGCCGATCGCCGTCGTCTCGATCGCGATCGCGTCTTCGCGATTGATCGAGCCGCCGGTCGTGCGCGCGCCGGGTTCTTTCGCGACCGGCAGGCTCTCGCCGGTGATCAGCGATTCGTCAACATGCGTGCGGCCTTCGCGCACGATGCTGTCCATCGGCACGCGTTCGCCCGGTCGCACGACGACCACGTCGCCGATGCGCACTTCCGCGAGCGGCACGTCGCGTTCGCGCGAGGGATCGGCGGCATCGCGCACGCGCGCCGTCGTCGGGTGCAGCGCGTTGAGCGCGCGGATCGCATCGGTCGTCTGGCGCTTCGTGTGCGCTTCGAGCCATTTGCCGAAACGCACCAGCGTGATGACGACCGCCGACGCCTCGAAGAACAGATGCATCGGCATCGCCTCGCCGCCGTGGGCGAGCATCTGATAGACGCTCAGGCCCCACGCCGCTGATGTGCCGAGCGCGACCAGTAGATCCATGTTCCCGGCGAAGGCGCGCACCGCGCGGTAGCCGCCGACATAGAACCGCGCGCCGAAGCCGAACTGCACGACGCTCGCGAGCGTCAGTTGCAGCCACGGCGATATCGCGATGCCGAACATCGGCGCGAGCAGCGGCAGGCTCAGCACCGCGCTGCCGATCACGGTGGCGAGTTCTGGATCGACCCGGCGGGCGTCGTGGGCGTCGTTAGGCGCGGGCGGCGCATCGGGCACGACCCGCGCCGCTTCGTAGCCTGCCTTGACGATGGCCGCGACCAGTTGTTCGTCGCTGACGGCCCCGTGCGCGTGGATGGTCGCCTTTTCGGTGGCGAGATTCACGGCGACGTCGTCGACGCCCGGCACGCGCCGCAGCACTTTTTCGACGCGCGCGACGCAGGATGCGCAGGTCATGCCGGTGACGCTGAATTCGGCGGTGCGCCTGTGTTCGGATGATTCGATGGTGGACATGGTGAAGCATTCCGGTCTTCTATACGGAACAGTATCGACCTTCCAATGCTTGGAAGGTCAAGGAAGGATCGCGTGGGCAAATCGCTTCCCGCCGGCAAATTGGGGCCGGGTCGGCATGCGGCTTGCATCCGTAGAAAGCATTCATCGGATTTTCGTGTTGCAGGCCGACAATCGGCGCAAAGACCGACGGTAAGCGATGCCAGGAACGCACGCTGTCGGCGCTCGGCGCACCGCGATGCGCCAAATGTCGATCCGCCGCCGCCGATTTGTCCGCTTCATATTGTCTATCGTCAGCGGATAAGTTAAAACCTGAATTCCGAGACAGAAACGAACGACGGCACGCCGTGCGAGGGATGCAAAACGCGGCGGCCGTCGGCTTGCGCGCCGGATCGCAGAAACAAGCAGGCGAAGCAGCGACGCGTGACACGGCGCAACGCCATAACGAAAGAAAAAACCGGATCCACACTCGAATGAACGAGCACCGACGCTGGACGTTTTCGCTCAACGCCGCTGTCAGCATGAGCGTCAGTATTGCCGGCCTGGCCCTGCTGGCCGGATGCGCCGCCGAAAAGGCGCCCGAAGCCGTGAAGGCGTCGTCCAACGCCGGCTGGGTGAAGGATCAGGTCGCCGATGCCTACACCTTCGGTTTTCCGCTCGTCGCCTCGGACATCGCGCGGGAGCGTGCGAGCGGCAACGCGGGCGCGCCGGGACAGGCGCCTTTCAACACCTTCCGCCATGCGAGCGCGTTGCCGCTGGTCGGCGCATCGGGCTGGCCGAGCGTCGATACGCTCGATTCCACCGCCTGGCTCGACGTCTCCGCCGATCCAGTGATCGTGTCGCTGCCCGCCGCGCCACGCGGACGCTATCTCGATGCGCGCGCCTTCGATGCATGGATCAACGCGCTGTATTCGAGCGCCGACACGACGCCGTATCCGAAGATGCAACTGATCGCCTTCGTGCCCGCCGGATGGACCGGCACGTTGCCGGCCAACGCGACGCGCGTCGAGACGCGCTCGCGCTATGTCTGGTTGTCGGTGCGCGTGCGCGTGAACGGCCCGCGAGACGTACGCGAGGTGCGCAAGCTCCAGACCGCGATGAAGATCGACACGCTGACGCCCGCAAAAGGCTCGCTTGCCGATACTACGCCGGCGGTCGCGGGCGCGGGGGCAGCGCGGGTGCGCAGGCCGGCCGCGCTCGATGCGAACGCGTTTTTCACGCGTCTTGCCCACGCGCTCGACGACAACCCGCCCGCGATGAACCGCCTGGCCGACCTCGGCGTGAAGCCGGGCGAACCGGTCGAGTTCANCCGTGCCGTCGAACGCGATCGCCAGGAACGGCTGGACCTGGTTCGGCGACGGCGTTGGCATGTACGGCACGGACTACACGCTGCGCGCGTATCTTGCGCGCCGCCAGCAAGGCACGACGACCAAGGAAGGCGAAATGAAGCCGGTTGCGCGCGTCGACAGCGACGGCCACGCGCTCAACGGCGCGAACAGCTATGACTGCATTTCGCGCCGAACCAGCTTTCGCCGGTGCGCGGCTTCTGGACATTGACGGCTTATACGAAGGACGGCGCGCTGATCGACGACAAGCGTCTGCGTCTGTCACTCTCGGACCGCGATCGGCTGCGCAAGAATCGCGACGGTTCGATCGACGTCTACGTGTCCGCCGAGTCGTCGGGACGCGCGCATGTGTCGAACTGGCTGCCCGCGCCCGCCGGCGAGTTTCAATTGACGATGCGCCTCTATGCCCCGAAGGCGCAGGCGAGCGACGGCACCTGGTCGCCGCCTGCCATCAAGCGTCAATAACGCGTCATCAAGACGCGTTTCCTTGCGCGCGCGCATCGAGCGATCGACATGAATCGCGCGCCGATGCGCATTTGGCGAACGTTTGCCGCGCGTCGTGTTCTATACTCGGTCCATCACTTTCCCGAGATAAGCGACGTGACGCGGAGCGCGCGACTCGCCGCCGGAACGTCGCCGCGCGCATCGAATGTCAAGCGTCACCAAATCCTCACTTGCCAACGTCGGGCAGATGCTGCACGGCATCGTTCACGAGCGCCGCACGCGGCGCATCGTCATCGGACTGATCGTGGCGATCCTCGCGATCGGCCTGCTCGGTTTCTTCGTCGCGCCGCCGGTCATTTGCCATGTCGCCGAACGCCAACTGACGACGCTGCTCGATCGCCCCGTGACCGTGCGGCGCATTTCGCTCAATCCCTACCACGCTCGATTTCGAGGCCGATGGCGTGCACATCGGCGAATCGGCCGCCAATCTCGCCAAGGCGCCCGATGCGTCGAAAGATTTCGCCGATGTCTTGCGCCTGATCGTGCGCACTTCGTGGTCGTCGCTGTTCCGGCTCGCGCCCGTCGTCAATGAACCGAAGATCGATTCGCCGCGCGTGAATATCGTGCGGTTCGACGGCGAGCGTTTCAATTTCTTCGATCTGATCGACAAGTTTTCCAGGCCGTCGCCCGAGCCGTCCAAAGGCACCGCGAAGTTTTCCATGTCGAACATCCGGCTGGAGAACGGCAGCGTCACCTTCGACGACCGCCTGCTCAAGGCGAAACACGTCGTCGATCGTTTCGCCTTGCACATTCCGTTCGTCGCCACCTTGCCGTCGGCGACCGACATCTTCGTGACGCCGCTTTTGCAGGCGCGCATCGACGGTTCGCCGCTGCTCGTCAAGGGTCGCACGAAGCCGTTTCGCGCTGTCGCTCGACGATCTCGACGTGCCGCAAATGGCCAATTACGCGCCCGCATCGGTGCCGGTCGCGGTGAAAGGCGGCAAGCTCTCGACCGATCTCAACGTGCGCTTTGCCATCAGTGGCGATACGCCGACCATCCGCATCGACGGCACCGCCGATCTCGCGGATCTCGCCGTGACCGAAGAGGCGAGTGCGCCGCTGCTGTCGGCCGGCCGGCTGCATGTGAAGATCGCGGATGCCGAGCTGCTGTGCAGCGTCTATCGGCTGGATGAAGTCACGCTGGCGAATCCCGACGTGCATCTGTCGCGCGACAAGGCGGGCGTGCTGAACGTGCAGAAGCTGGCGGGCGCGCCGGCGGCCGAAACGCCGCAGGACGCGAAGGAGGCGAAAGAAGCCGCGCCGCTCGATCTGTCGATCGGGCATGTGGGCATCGAAGGCGGCAGGATCGGCATCGACGATCAGTTGATGAAAGAGCGTGTGCAGCTCGCGCAGATCGACGTCGCCGCGCGCCAGGCCGAACTCGACAGCGTGCAGTTGTCCGGCCTGTCGCTCGCCGGTCCGCACCGCGAGCGCGACGCATCAGGTGCAGAAGGCGCAGGCAGCGGGCCCAGCATGACATTACCGGATCGGCGAGATCGCGCTCGCGGACGCCTCCGCCACGATCACCGACGAAACGCTCGCGCGTCCCGTCAAGCTGCGCGTCGCGCCGATGTCGATCAGCGTCAGGCAGTTCAGCGACGATCTCGGCAAGCCGCTCGACGTCGACGGCAAGCTCACGCTCAACGGCAAAGGCACGCTCGCCGTGGGCGGCAATGTCACGGTGAATCCGCTCAAGCTCGCGCTGCATGTGAAAAGCGATCAGCTCGACGCCTCTGCGTTCGAGCCGTATTTTGGCGACAAGCTGAACGTCGCGGTCGCGAGCGTGAACCTGAATGCCAACGGCGATATGACGCTCGCGGGCAGCGGCAAGACGCTCGCCGCGACCTACAAGGGCGACGTGTCGTTGTCGGACGTGCGCATGATCGACAAGCTGACGAACGACCGCTTCGCCGGATGGAAGCTGCTCGGGCTGAGCAACATGAAGGTGGCATACGGCGAGCGCAGCACGGACGTCGATGCGGCGCGCGTCACCTTCCCGAATTTCTACGGGCGCGTGGTGCTCGATGCGCAGGGCAAGCTGAATCTGCGCAGCGTCGTCGCGGGCGACAGCGGCGCGTCGCAGCCGGTGACGAAGGAAAAGGCGGCCGACAAGACGCGAGCCGAAGCGCCGCCCGCCGTGGCGCAGGCGAAATCCGGTCCGCCGGTCAACCTGCGCTTCGGCCAGCTCGTGCTGCAGGACGGACGCGTGACCTAACCGACAACTTCATCAAGCCCAATTACACGGCGAATCTCGTCGCGATCAACGGGACCATCGGCGCGTTCGGCACGCATTCGACGACGCCCGCGCCGGTCGACGTGTCCGCGAAGCTCGCGGCCAACGGGCCGGTGGCGATCAAGGGGCAGGTGAATCCGCTGATCGACAAGCCCGCGCTCGATCTGACCGCGACCGCGCACGATATCGAACTGACCAATCTGACGCTGTATTCGTCGAGGTACGCGGGTTATCCGATCACCAAGGGGAAGCTCAACGTCGATCTCCACTACATGCTCGCCGACGACAAGCTGACGGCGAACAATCATCTGTTCGTCGATCAGCTGAACTTCGGCGATCACGTTGACAATTCGACGGCGACCAAACTGCCGGTGCGGCTCGCCGTGTCGCTGCTGAAGAACTCGCGCGGCGAGATCGACGTGAACATTCCGATTTTGGGATCGCTCGACAATCCGGAGTTTTCGGTCGGTGCGCTGGTCTGGCAGGCAATCCTGAATCTTGTGCAGAAGGCGGTGAGCGCGCCGTTCACGCTGCTCGCGCACGTGTTCGGCGGTGGCAGCGGCGAGGATCTGAACTACATCGAGTTCGATGCGGGATCAGCCACGCTCAACGACGCCGCGCAGAAGAAGCTCGACACCATCGCGAAGACGCTCGCGGACAAGCCGTCGATTCGCGTCGACGTGACGGGCCGCGTCGATCCGAAAGTCGACGAACCGGCGCTGCGCAGCGCGTGGCTCAACGGCCAGGTCAAGCGCGCGAAGGTGCGCGACATGTTGGACAACGGCGACAACGTGGACTGGAACGCGGTCAAGCTGTCGGACGCGGACTACGACAAGTATCTGACCAAGGTTTACAAGGGCGCGGACTTCAAGAAGCCGATCAACTTCATCGGCATGACGAAGACCGTGCTCGAGGACGACATGAAGGCGTCGCTGACCCGCAACGCGCCGATCGACGAAGGCTCGTTGCGCGACCTAGCGCAGCGCCGCGCGCAGGCGGTTCAGGAGTTTTTCGACGGCAAGATCGACAGCAAGCGCATCTTCACGGTCGCGCCGAAGCTGAACGCGGACGGCATCAAGGACAAGAGCCGACGACCCGCGTGGAGCTGGGACTCAAGTGAGCGGCGTCCGCGCGCGCCTTCAGTGCGCTCCCGACGCCGCGCCGCCTCCGCCGCCCTTCGCCACCTTGGTGATCCAGATCAGCGGAATGATCAGGATGAAGATCACCGCCGAGATCAGGAAGATATCGTTCAGGCCCATCATCACAGCCTGCGAGTTGACGGTGAAATTGAACATGCCGCGCGCCTTCGATGAGCGTGTCGTCGTCTTTCGCGAAGGACAGGCGGATCACACGGTTGTCGGTGCCGTCGATGTAGAAGGCCGACAGCAGAATGGTCGCGACGCGCGCCTCGCGGATCAGCCGCAGCACGAAATCGCTGTCGCTTTCAGCGGAGATCGCGTCGTAGCGCGCGAGCATGAAGAAGCTGCCCGCGTTCGGCAGCAGCATGAAGCGCGAACCCGCGAGTTCGGCCGCCAGCAGATCGCGTTTGCGCTGGTAGAAGGGGCCGAGGTCAGATAGCTCGATGCATCGGCGAGCGCGTCGGCGAAGGCCATCTGCATCGGCGTATCGGCGGCGAAGGTCATGAACTGATGAACCTTGCGGATCTCGGCGGTCAGCGGCGGGCGCGAGGCAATAGCCGATGCGCCATTCCGTGGCGTGATACGACTTGCCGAACGACGACACGATCACGCTGCGCTCCGTGAGTTCCGGATGACGCACCATGCCCTGATGCAACGCGCCGTCGAACACGATGTGCTCTAGACTTCGTCGGACAGCACAACGATCTGCGTCCCGCGCGTGAGCGCTTTGAGCCGCTCGATGTTGTGCGCCCCGAACGCGCTGCCGGTCGGGTTGTGCGGCGTATTGACGAGGATCATGCGCGTCTTCGGCGTGATCGCGGCGGCGACTTCGTCCCAGTCGATCTGAAACGTCGCCGGCGACAGCTTGATCGCCACGGGCGTCGCGCCCTGCAACTGCACGATTGGCGCGTAGCTGTCGAAGGACGGCTCGAAGTAGATCACTTCATCGCCGGGATGCACGAGCGCGCTGATGCTCGCGTAGAGGCCTTCGCTCGCGCTCGCGACGACCGTCACTTCCGTGCCCGGATCGTATTGCGCGCCGTACAGCGCGTGCGTCTTGTCGGCGATGGCCTCACGCAGCGCGAGCACGCCGGACATTGGCGAATACTGGTTATGTCCTGCCCGCATGGCTTGTTCGACGCTGTCGATGAGCTTCGGATCGCAGGCGAAATTGGGCGCGCCTTGCGACAGATTGAGCGCGTCGTGCTCGTCGGCGAGCTGGCCGATCACGGTGAAGATGGTCGTGCCGACTTCAGGCAGCTTCGATTCGGGAATGCAGGCGCTTCGCACGGCGGTGTCTCCAGAATGGCGCGCCGTTCGCGACGACGGTATCAGACTGCTGATTCAACCGCTCCAAAAGCTCCAAAAAAGCGGGGACAATCGAAACTTTGTCATACTAGCCATGCTTCCAGATCATGGCTCTGCTGATATTCCCGTGCCGTCGCTCGATGTCCTCAAGATCAACTTCACGCGTGCGGTCGACGTGCTGAACGTGACGCAGGGCGCGGTGAGCCGCCAGATCGCCGGTCTGGAAGCGCATCTCGGTCATGCGCTGTTCGTGCGGCGCGCGCGGCCTCACGCTCACGCAACAGGGCGCGCTGCTGGTCGCGCCCTTGCGGCAGGCATTCGCGCAGATCGGCGACGCGCTCGCGAAAGGCGCGGCGCAATCCGGCACGGTGCGCGTGAAATGCCCGACTTGCGCGATGCGCTGGGTGCTGCCGCGCGTCATCCGTTTGCAAAACGAGCGTCCGGAGCTGGTCGTGGAAGTGACGGCATCGGTGTCGCACGGCGTGGATTTCGACGCGGAGCCGTTCGATGCCGCGATTCTCTTCGGCTGGCCGTCGCTCAAGGGTGTCGCCTCGCATCATCTGTTCGACGAAGTGCTGACGCCGGTCTGTTCGTTCGCGCTGTGGAAATTGCGCCGCGGCAAGCCGCCGACGCCCGGCGATCTCGCCGGCAAGACGCTGCTGCGTCCGACGCGCGATCGCCGCGACTGGCTGCTCTGGCTCGGCGCCTACGGCCACGACGGCTTGCCGTCCGCGAAGGCGCAGCATTTCGACACGCTCGATTTCGCGATGTCGTCGGCGATGCAGGGACTCGGCGTGACCATCGGCGACGTGTCGCTGATCGAGGACGATCTGCAGGCTCGCCGCGTGATCGCGCCGTTTTCGTTGCGCGTGAAAAGCGGCGCGGCGTACTACCTCGTCTATCCGGAGCGGCCCGCTCCATCGGCCGCGCTGCGTGAACTCGCGCAATGGCTCGGCGACGAAGCCGCGAAGACGCGCGATTTGCTGCGCGCGCAGGGTTGAAGCGATGCGCATCGCGTCGCCGCGACGAAACAGAAAGCGAAACGTCTGTGCGCGCGACACGTTCGTTGACGCCGCGCAGTCCATCGCAAAAATAGGAATTTACGTAAGTGGCGGGAAAGGTCGGGGCGCATAAAATCCGCGCAGACGACGGGCGGCCTCATCCGGGCGGCTCGATTCACCGACGGAGATGCCTGAGTGAAACTCGGATCCTTCGCTTCATACCGCCACGCTCCGGTCCATCATGCGCCCACATGATGCGCGGACCCACGGCAACCCCGCCCCGCGCGCCCGCCGCGCGACTCCGACACGCGCTGAAAGTCGCCTGGGCGCATGCGATATCGAGTGCCATGCTGAGAGTCGCCTGGACGCGTGCGGCTTCTGCTCTGGCTGTTCATTCCACTCATTCCCTTCGTCGCGGTGACGTCGCTGATGTCCTACGACGCCGCCGGCTACACCGCCGACATGATGTAGGCCGCATCGCTGCTGTCGTCGGCGCGCACGATCATCGAAGAAATCGAATGGGTCGACGGCCGGCTCGCGGTGACCGTACTGCCCGCCGCGCTGGAACTCTTCGAATCGCCGTATCAGGATCGCGTCTACTACAAGGTTGACGACGGCAAGCTGCTCGCCGGTTCGCCCGATCTGCCGGTGCCGCCCGGCGATCTGCGCAATCCCGTGTTCTTCGACTGCACGTTGGACGGACTGCCGATCCGCGCCGTCGCCTATGCGCGCCAGCTCTACAACGACGGCACCGACGAAGCCGTGACGGTCGTGGTCGCCAAGACCGGCGGCTCGCAGCGCGCGATGTTCGCGCAACTGTGGCGTCCGCTGCTGCTGTGCGAATGTCTGATGCTCGTGCTCGTCGCCGCGCTGGTGCCGGTCGGGCTCGCCGTCGAACTGAGGCCGCTGATCAAGCTGAAGGACGACGTCGCCGGCCTCGAGCCGATGCAGATCGAGCCGATGCCCGTGGCGGGCCTGCCGCGCGAACTGCATCCGATCGTCGAGGCGATCAATCCGATCGTCGAGGCGATCAATCAGTGCTCGCACAACTCAAGCTGCATACCGAAACGCAGCGCCAGTTCGTCGCGGACGCCGTGTATCAGATCTCCACGCCGCTCGCGCTGCTCGCAGATCCAGTACACGTGCCGCAGCATCGGCAAGATCAAGGCGATGACGAGTCAGTTGCTGCTGCTCGCGCTTGCTACTGCTCGCGCAGGCTGAGTCCGCGCCGGCGCCCATCGATACCGAAGCGGATCTCGCGGCGGTCGTCGTCTTCGTGCTGGAAGAACTCGTCGCGATGGCCGAGCGGCGCTGCTGAGCGCGCTCGTCTCGAACCTCGTCGACAACGCGATCCGCTACGGACGCGAAGGTGGCCGCGTGATCGACGATGGCCCTGGCATCGCGGACGACATGCGTGCGCATGCTTTCGAGCGCTTCCGGCACGGCGCGAGCAACGTCGAAGGCACCGGACTCGGCCTGTCGATCGTGTGTGAAATCGCGCGCCGTCGCGGCGGATCGGTCGAACTCGGCATGGGCTACGGCGGCGCGGGCCTGAGCGTCGTCGTGACGCTGCCCGCATGGCAATCAACCGGTATGCGCAATGAAACTCCTGCTCGTTGAAGACAGCGCCGAACTGGCGCACTGGATCGTGAACCTGCTGCGCGCGGAAGCGTTCGTCGTCGATCATGTGCCGGACGCCGAACTCGCCGATGCGATCCTGACCAATCAGAGCTACGACGCCGCGCTGCTCGACATGCGGTTGCCGTCGATGAGCGGCAAGGAACTGCTCGCGCGCTTGCGGCGGCGCGGCGACAGCGTGCCCGTGCTGATGCTCACCGCGCACGGTTCCATCGAGGACAAGGTGCGTTGTTTCGCGGCGGGCGCCGACGATTACGTTGTCAAGCCCTTCGATGCCCGCGAACTCGTCGCGCGCATCAAGGCGATCGTGCGGCGACGCTGTGCGCAGGACGGCGTCGCGCGGTACTTGTTCGGATCCGATGGAGTTCGCTTTCTGCATCGCGTTGGTTGCGGCCCATGCGGCGTCGTAGCCGAACGGCGCATACGACAGGATCGCGACGCCGAAGCGCTTCTGGAACTTGTCGCTGAACGCCTTGCCCTGCGGCAGCTTGTCGAGCGGACTGCCATATTCCCAGGCCTGCGTGCCTTCGGCGGCATCGCCCGCGAGCTTGAGGAAGTCCGCGTCTATCACGCCGCCGCTGCCGAACTGTGCGTTGACGCCGAGCTGCTTCATGCGCTTGACGACCGCCGCCGCCTGACGGTCCAGACCGCCGAAGAAGATCAGATTCGCGTTCACGGCTTTCAGGCGCGTGAGCTGCGCGCTGAAATCGACCGTCTGGTTGTCGCTGAATTCGCGCGCGACGATGTTGCCGCCTTTCGCCTTCACGGCTTTTTCGAACTCGTCGGCTTCGCCCTGGCCGAACGCCGTTCGGTCGTCGATGATCGCGATGTGCTTCGCCTTGGTCGTCGTCACCGCATAGATGCTCGCGTTGCCCGCGTTCTGCGCGTCGCTCGAAATCATCGTGAAGACGTTCTGCAGGCCGCGTGTCGTGATGGTCGGATTGGGCGCGGCGGGATCGATCATCGGAATGCCGGCGTTGTCGTAGATCGGCGAGGCCGGCAGCGTCGTCCCCGAATTGAAGTGGCCGATGACCACGGCGACGCCGTCGTCGACGAGCTTTTGCGCCGCCTGCACGCCGATGCGCGGGTCAGCCTGATCGTCTTTCGCCTGGATCACGAACTTTGCCGTCTTGCCGCCGATGGTGATCTTTTTGGTGGCTTCATCGAGCGCGAGTTGCACGCCGTTTTGCAAGTCCTTGCCGTATCCCGCGTTCGCACCGGTCAGCGGCGCGGCGAAGCCGACTTTCACGGTGAGGTCTTCCGCGTGCACGGCGACAGGGACGGTGGCGATACCAGCCGTGGCGCAGGCCACGAGCAATGCCAAAGCTTTGATTCGGATACGCATGGTTTCCCACTCCTTTTTAGTCTGGCGGATGCGCAGTACGGGTCCGGCAATTGAATGGAACACGACGGCTCGCGCGCCGGCAAGACGGACTTGCCCTCAAGCCGCGACGAAAGCGGACTATGCGCAATGTAGGAAGCCAATTTCGACGCGTCTTGGCTTTTAGTCGCGTGCGGGATGCGGATTTCGGCACAAGCACGTCACGCGCGGCGGCCCGCCGCGTCTGGATTCCCCCGAAACGGGCGCCGGCCGGCACGCCGATTGAGTTCAAGACGCCGGTCGCGTGGAGCATGCGTCCGCTTGACAAAGTGCATATGCACTCACTACCATGCACGACATGGCTTCCTCTTCTTCCTCTCCCTTCGACTGCAATTGCTTCGCCATCCGGCAGGCGGCGCGTTATGTCTCGCAACTGTACGAGCGGCACATGGCCGAAGCCGGTCTCACTGCGGTGCAGTTCACGCTGGTCGCGGCCATCGGGCGCAAGCCGGGCGTGCAGATGGCCGAACTGGCCGAGTCCATGGTCATGGATCGCACCACGCTCGTGCGTGCGTTACAGCCCTTGCAGCGCGACGGCATCGTCGAGGTGGCGCAGGAATCGGCCGGCTCGCGCGCCGTCGGTTTGCGTCTGACGGCATCGGGCAAGGACATGCTGGTTCGCGCGGTGGCGGCGTGGCGCGCGGCGCAGGACGAATTCGAGCAGAAGTTCGGCGAGAAGCGCGCGAAGGCCTTGCGCAAGTCGCTGTTCGAATTGACTGCGATAGAGTGAAAGGAAAGCGCCAGGGCCCGGATCGAGCGGGCCTTTTGAGCGGGCCTTTTGTTTGAATGCAAATGTGCGTATACACTTTTAGACGGGGCCGGACATGAACATCGCAGGAAAAGTCGTATTGGTGACGGGCGCGAATCGCGGATTCAGCAAGCAGTTCGTAGTTCGTCACGTCCTTGCTGGAAGCGGGTGCATCGAAAGTGTACGCGGCGGCGCGCTTACCGATCCGTCGTCGACGGCCGGCGTGCGCCAGCTGCTCGACATCAACGCGTTCGGCCCGCTCGCGCTGACGCAGGTGTTCGCGCCCGTGCTCAAGCGCAACGGCGGCGGCGCGGTCGTCAATATTCTGTCGGTGCTGAGTTGGGCAGCGTTGCCGGACGCGGGCGCGAATCATGTTTCGAAGGCGGCGGCGTGGGCGATGACCAATGCGTTGCGCGAGGAACTGCGCAAGGACGGCACGCTGGTGGTCGCCGTGCATCCCGGCTTCATCGATACCGACGACCGCGCGCATCACCGCGCCGAAGGCATCGACGCTCGACGTGGTGACGCAGGTGCTGGCCGCGATCGAACAGGGTACGGAAGAAGTGCTCGTCGACGACATCGGCCGCGCTGTGAAGCAATCGCTGTCGACGGCGAGTCCGGTGTATCTCACCGGTATTGCGGGCTGAGCGAGGACGTTCAGCCGCCGGTACTTGGCCGCTTCTGCATGTCCTCGAATCCCGCCGTGGCGGCCTGTACGTCCGGCGGGAAATCTTCCATCTCCTGCACCTGACGCACTTCGATGATTTCGTTGCCCGACGCCGGGCAACGCTTGGCCCATTCGATCGCTTCCTCGCGCGACTTCACCTGAATCATCCAGTAGCCGCCGAGCACTTCCTTCGCTTCGGCGAACGGGCCGTCGGTCACGCGCGGTTTGCCGCCTTCGAAGCTGATGCGCGCGCCTATCGATGGCGGATGCAGGCCATCGAGCGTAAGCAGCACGCCGGCCTTCTGCAGTGCCTCGTTGTATTTCATCATTGCGGCGACGGCTTCGGCGGAAGGCATCGCGCCCGGTTCGGCGCTTTCGTAGCCGCGCGGGATCATCAGCATCATGAAACGCATGGTGTGCTCCTGAGTTGAGTGTCGAGCGAAGTCGGTCCATCTTGTGCGCTCATCCCTACGACGCTCGACATGCCGTCCAATCGACACGCGCCGCGTGAAATTTTTGCGGGTGACCTTAAGCGTTTATCCCTGTCCGATTTGAGTTGCCTTCGTATCCATCCGCTCGAACAATGTAATCCATTACATCTCTTCTGCCCGTCATGACGCGAAGCATGTCGGATACCGTTTGTCTACGCGAGGAAGTATCGATTGCCGATGTCGCCGAGCGCGCGGGCGTGTCGGTCGCCACGGTGTCGTGCGTGCTCAACGGGCACACGAACGTCCGCGAGCCGACGCGCGCGAGTGCTCGCCGCGGTCGCCGCGAGCGGGTATCGCATCAACGAACTCGCGCGCAATCTGCGCACCGCCGAAAGCCGCCTGCTGCTGACGATGGCGCCGGATTTCGGCAATCCCTTCTATGCGCCGATCGTGCGCGGCATCGATATCGTCGCGCGTCAGAACGGCTACTACATGCTGTTGTGCGATACTGGCGTGGAACTGTCGCGCGAGCGCAGCTACTTCGATCTGCTGCGCGGCCGCCGCGTCGACGGCGCGATCTGTCTGGATCCCGCCGCCGTGCAGAAGGCGCTCGCCGAAGAGGCCTCGAGGCTGCCGTGGGTCGCTTGCTGCGAATTCGATCCGGACGCGGGCGTGCCGTATGTCGGCATCGACAATCATGCGGCGGCGCGCGACGCGGTACGATATCTCATCGGCAAGGGACACCGGCGCATTGCGCTGATCAATTCGGGGCAAGGCTATCTGTATGGCTGCGCGCGTCTGTCCGGCTATCTCGACGCATTGAACGAGGCGGGCATCGACGCCGAGTCCGCCGGGCAGATCGAACTCGACAGCCTCGACTACGAAGCGGGCGGCCAGGCGGCGGTCCGGCTGATCTCATCCGATGCCAAGAGGCCGAGCGCGATCTTCGCCGTCTCCGACACGCTCGCGATCGGCGTGATGAACGGCCTGCGTGGCGCGGGCCTGCGCGTGCCACACGACGTCGCCGTGGTCGGCTTCGACGATTTCGCCGTGGCTGCGCACGTCGACCTGCCGCTGACCACCGTCTCGCAGCCGATGCAACTGCTCGGCGAGACCGCCACCGGCTTGCTGCTCAAACGCCTGCGCGATCCGCGTGCGGAGGGGCTCGGCGTGATCTTGCCGCATCGCCTGATCGAGCGAAGGAGCGCGTGACATGAGCGTAGCCGTGCGCTTCAGCGACATCGAAAAACAGTTCGGGCCGGTGCGCGTGCTGCACGCGTGAGCTTCGATCTCGCGCCGGGGCGCATCTACGGCGTGCTCGGCGAGAACGGCGCGGGCAAATCGACGCTGATGAAAATCCTCGCGGGTTACGAACGCGCGAGCGCGGGCCAACTGTTGATCGACGAACGCGCGCGCGACTTCGCCAATTCGCGCGATGCGGAAGAAGCCGGCATCGTGCTCATCCATCAGGAGCTGAATCTCGCGGATCATCTGAGAATCACGCAGAATATGTTTCTCGGGCATGAGATCAGGAAAGGCTTCTTCCTCGACGAACACGCGATGCGCGAAGCCGCGCGCGACAGCCTGACCGACATCGGCCTGCACACGAATCCCGATACGAAAGTGCGCGATCTGATCGTCGCGGAAAAGCAGCTCGTCGAGATCGCCAAGGCGATGCTGCGCCGCGCGTGGCTGCTCATCATGGACGAGCCGACCGTGACGCTCACGCACTCGGAGACGCAGCGGCTCTTCGCCCTGATGGCGCGGCTCAAGGAAGCGGGTACGACCATCGTCTATATCTCGCACAAGCTCGATGAAGTGGAGCGCGTGACCGACGAAGTCATCGTGATGCGCAACGGACGCTTCGTCGCGCGCGCCGACCGACGAGCTGACGTGCCAGCAGATGGCGAATCTGATGGTCGGCCGCGAAGTCTCCGACATGTTCCCGGCCAAGCCGCCGCTCGCGGACGATGCGCCGGTCGCGTTCAGAGTCGAAGGAGCATCGGTGGCGGGGTGGGCGGAAGGCGTCGGCTTTGCCGTGCGCAAGGGCGAGGTGTTCGGCTTCGCGGGACTGGTCGGCGCCGGCCGCACGGAGTTGTTCGAGGCGCTCGTCGGCGTGCGCGCGCTGGGCGCGGGACGGGTGGAGATCGAAGGCGAAAGCGTGAAGCTGAAGACGCCGCGCGACGCGATGCGGCACGGATTCACCTATCTGAGCGAGGACCGCAAGGGGCGCGGTCTGCATGTCGACATGGCGCTCAAGGACAACCCACGATGATGATGCTCGAACGCTATGCGCATCCGTTGCTGGATCTCCCGGCCGAACGCCAGGCATTGAACGTCGCGCTGAAGGAATTCGGCATCCGCACGGGCAATGCGTCGAGCCGCGCGCGCATGCTGTCCGGCGGCAATCAGCAAAAGCTCGCGCTCGCGAAGTTCCTGCATCCCGATCCGCGCGTGATCGTGCTCGACGAACCGACGCGCGGCGTCGACGTCGGCGCGAAGCGCGACATCTATTTCCTGATTCACCGGCTGGCCGCTGAAGGGCGCGCGGTGATCGTGATTTCATCCGAACTGATCGAGCTGATCGGCCTGTGCCATCGCGTCGCCGTGATGCGCGCGGGCGAACTCGTCGCCACGCTCGGCATGGACCTGCTGACCGAAGAGAGGTTGATCGCGCATGCGACCGGCACACACTGAAGACATCGCGAGCGAAAGCCGGCTTTCCGCCGCTGCGCGCTTCCTGTTCGGCATCGGACCGCTGATCGGGCTGATCGCGCTGTGCGTCGCGGGCACACTACTCAACGGCGATTTCGCGACCTTCGACAACGCGATGAACGTGCTCACGCGCACCTCGTTCATCGGCATCATCGCGGTGGGCATGACTTTCGTGATCATCTCGGGCGGCATCGATCTGTCGGTCGGCTCGATGGCCGCGCTGATCGCGGGCAGCATGATTTATCTGATGAATGGCCTGATGCAGGGCTTTCACGGACATGCCGTGCCACCTCTGCTGATAATCGTGCTGGCGCTGGCGCTGGCGCTCGGCGAGCTGTTCGGCTTCGCGCACGGCTTGCTGGTGACGAAGGGACGCATCGAGCCGTTCATCGTTACGCTGGGCACGCTCGGCATCTTTCGCGCGCTTCTGACGTGGCTCGCGGACGGCGGCGCGCTGGTGCTCAAACGCACCGTGTTCGGACGGCACGCCCAGGCGATCGGCTCGAACGAACAGGTCGCGCGTTATGCGGCGATCCGCGTCGATCGCGTGAAGATCGCGACTTACATGCTGCTCGGCCTGTGCGTCGCCGTCGCGACCGTGCTCTACGTGCCGCGCCTGGGATCGGCGACGCCGACGACCGGCCTGCTGTGGGAACTCGAGGCGATCGCCGGTCGTCGGCGGTACGGCGCTCAAGGGCGGCGAAGGGCGCGTGATTGGCACCGTGATCGGCGCGATCCTGCTGTCGGTCATCAACAACATCCTGAATCTGACGAGCATCATCAGCGTGTATCTGAATGCGGGTGGTGCAGGGCGCCGTGATCGTCGTCGTCGCGTTCCTGCAGCGCGGCCGCCGCTAGTCGGCCGCGGTTGGACCTTCATAAAACCGGAGACATCGTCATGAAACAAGTGCTTCGCGTGCTCGGCGCGCTCACGCTCGCCGCAAGCGCGATTCCGACCGTCGATCATGGCTTCACGGGCGGCATCGTGTGGTGGGCGAATCAGGCGAAGAAGGATCTCGAGAAGGCCGATCCCGATCTGAAGATCATCGTCAAGACGGCGGTGAGCGCGCCAGAGCAGGCGAACCAGTTGCAGGATCTCGTCACCGTCAACAAGATCAACGCGCTGGTGATCTTCCCGCAGGAATCGGCCTCGCTGACGCAGCCGGTCGCGCAGGTGAAGAAGGGCGTGTACGTGACCGTCGTCGATCGGGGCTTTACCGACACCAGCGCGTAGGATGCCTACATCTCCGGCGACAACACGGCTTTCGGCAAGATTCCCGCCGAATATCTGGCGAAGACGCTCGGCGGCAAGGGCGAGATCGTCGCGCTGCGCGGCATTCCGACGACGCTCGACAACGAGCGCTGGAGTGCGTTCGAAGGCGTCGTCAAGCAGCATCCGGAGATGAAGATCCTCGATGCGAAGTACGCCAACTGGAACCGCGACGACGCCTTCAAGGTGATGCAGGACTATCTGACGCGCTTCAAGCACATCGACGCGGTGTGGGCCGCCGCCGCCGACATGATGATCGGTGTGCTGAAGGCGATCGATCAGGCCAAGCGCAGCGACATCAAGGAAGTGTTCGGCGGCGCGGGATCGAAGAAAGCGGTCAAGCGCATCATCGACGGCGATCCGCGCGTGAAGGCTGACGTGTCGTATTCGCCGAAGTTCATCTACGACGCGATCAAGCTCACCGCCGACGCGCGCCTCAAAGGCGACAAGCTGCCGCCGCCGATCATCCCGTCGGTGCTCATCACCAAGGACAACCCGAAGCAGTTCTACTTCCCGAACTCGTCGTTCTAAAGGTACGCGGCTTCCATACAGAGAGAGGCGAAAGATAAAGACCATCAAAGGCGCGGCGATCTTTCTCGTGCAGTTCATGGACGACAAGCCGCCGTTCGACACGCTCGGCCATCTCGCGACATGGGCCGCGTTGCTCGGTTACGCGGGCATTCAGGTGCCCGCCGATCCGCGTCTGATCGATCTGGAAAGGCGGCGACGAGCGATGCCTATTGCGACGAAGTGTGCCGCACGGTCGCCGATGCGGGCGTGGCGATCACCGAGTTGTCGACGCATCTGCAAGGGCAGCTCGTCGCGGTGCATCCGGCTTACGACACGCTGTTCGACGGCTTCGCCGCGCCGCATGTGCGGGGCGATCCGGCGGCGCGCCGCAATGGGCGATCGAGCAACTGAAGCTGGCGGCACGGGCATCGAAGCAGCTCGGGCTGAACCGCATGTCACGTTTTCGGGCGCGCTCGCGTGGCCGTATGTGTACCCGTGGCTGCAGCGTCCGGCGGGACTCGTCGAAGCCGCGTTCGACGAACTCGCTGCACGCTGGCGGCCGATACTCGACGAGTTCGATCGCGCGGGCGTCGACGTGTGTTACGAGTTGCATCCCGGCGAAGACCTGCACAACGGCGTGACCTTCGAGCGTTTTCTCGCTGTGCTGGGCGACCATCCGCGCGCGAACATCCTGTTCGATCCGAGCCACTTCGTGTTGCAGCAGCTCGATTACCTCGCCTTCATCGATATCTATCACGCGCGCATCAAGGCGTTTCATGTGAAGGACGCGGAGTTCCGTCCGAACGGACAGCAGGGCGTCTACGGCGCCGTGCATCGGATCGCGGCGCGCCTCGACGACCGCTACGAACTCGTCGCGGGCGCGTTGTCGTCGGATGCGCAACGCGCGGCAGCGAGCGCGGTGGCGATCGGCCTGCCGCGCAGCTATGCGGACTGGCGCGAGATGGCGTGCGTCGAAGCGGGACGGGCGGACGGCATCGAGGCGGTGGCGATCGTCACGCCGAATCATCTGCATGCGCCGGTCGCGACGGCGTTTCTGGAGGCGGGCATCCGTGTGATCTGCGACAAGCCGCTCGCGGTGTCGCTCGCCGAAGCCGAAGCCCTGGCGAAACTCGCGCGCGAGAAGGATCGCGTGTTCGCGGTGACCTACACGTACACCGGCTATCCGCTCGTGCGGCACGTGCGCGGCATGGTGCGCGACGGCCTGCTCGACGATATCCGCGTGATCCAGGTCGAGTATGCGCAGGACTGGCTGGCGCTGCCGGTGGAATCGCAGGCGAATCGCCAGGCCGCGTGGCGCACCGATCCGGCGCTCGCCGAACTGGCGGCGGAGGTGACGATTTTTGTCGAGAACCGGCGTGTCGACGATCACGTTCAGGCGCTGCTCCGTTACGCGAACGGCGCGCGTGGCATGTTGTGGGCGAGTCAGGTCGCGGCGGGTGAGGAGAATGCGCTGCGTCTGCGCGTGTACGGCACGAAGGCGGGACTCGCCTTCGATCAGGAGAAGCCGAACGAACTGTGGTTCACGCCGCTCGGCGGCGCGTCGCAGCGAATCACGCGCGGACGCGTGATGAGTCCGCAGACGCTTGCCGCGACGCGCGTGCCAGGGATCCCGAAAGGCTATCACGAAGCCTTTGCGCAGCTTTATACGGATGCGGCGGCATGCATCGCGAGCGGCACGACGCAGGGCGATGCGTGGCTGACGACGGTGGAGGACGGGGTCGCGGGCTTGCGGTTCATCGATGCTGTATTGCGCAGCAGCGGGAAGGATGGGGCGTGGGTGGCGGTGGGTTGAGCGATGAAGTTCAGTCTCTTGTCCACTTGCCGAGCCGTATGGATGATTCGAGCATGCTGAGCGTGATGCGCCATCCACCGAGCGTTTCTCGCGCGGTGCGGCTGAATGGCGCTTTCAGCGTTGTCCACAGCAGGTGCGGTGTGTTGAGCAGACTGGCCGGATAGTAAGAGGCGAGATCGAAGTCGCTGATGTCGACGCCGAATTTCTCACTCCAGTCACCGATCAACGAAGCAATCGCGGGCGGATTCAGATCGAGGTCGTGATGGAGATCGTCGTCGGGTCTGAAAATGTTCTTGCCGAAGAGGGGCTTGCCGATTTTTTCGTCGAGATAGTCGATCAGGGCGCGCCATTCGGGTGAATCCAAAGCAGTCACAGTCGGTCTTCCGGCTTTACGGCGCTGTTATAGGCGATTAGTCGAGCGGAACAAGATTGTCGATTATCTGAAGCAAGGAGCCTCGGCTTCACGCGTTTCCGTCCGCGCTGCACGCACCGCCGGACGGCATAAAAAAACGGGAGCGGCCCGCAGGCCACCCCCGTTTGCCTGACGGCTTCCGCTATCACGCCCAGTTCGCGTGGAAACTCCCTTCCTTGTCCGTGCGCTCGAACGTATGCGCGCCGAAGAGGTCGCGCTGCGCCTGCACCAGGTTCGCCGGCAGGCGCTCGGAGCGATACGCGTCGAAGTACGCGATGGCCGACGAGAACGCCGGCACCGGAATGCCCGCCTTCACCGCCGCGACGACCACGTCGCGCAAGGCGTCCTGATACTTCGCCGCGATATCGCTGAAATACGGATCGAGCAGCAGGTTCGCGAGATCCGGATTGGTCTTGTACGCATCCGTGATCTTCTGCAGGAAGCGCGCGCGGATGATGCAGCCCGCCCGGAAGATTTTCGCGATCTCGCCGTAATGCAGACCCCAGTCGTATTCTTCCGACGCCGCGCGCAACTGCGCGAAGCCCTGCGCATACGAAACGATCTTCGACAGATACAGCGCGCGCCGCACCGACTCGACGAAGGCCGCGCGATCGCCGTCGAACTTCGGCGTCGGGCCGCTCAGCACCTTGCTCGTCACGACGCGCTGCGTCTTCAGCGACGACAGCACGCGCGCGAATACCGCCTCGGTGATCAGCGGCAGCGGCGCGCCGAGATCGAGCGCGTTCTGGCTCGTCCACTTGCCGGTGTCCTTCTGCGCGGCGCGATCGAGAATGACGTCGACCAGATCCTTGCCGGTTTCGTCGTCCTTTTTCGAGAAGATCTTCGACGTGATTTCGATCAGATAGCTGTCCAG
Organism: Caballeronia sp. BR6202001590007; assembly: GCA_029439495.1. Taxonomy (GTDB): domain Bacteria; phylum Pseudomonadota; class Gammaproteobacteria; order Burkholderiales; family Burkholderiaceae; genus Caballeronia. Next base: position 6,383 of record JAQFVI010000424.1, on the reverse strand, counting down.
CTCGCCCTGATTCCACTCGACGTACACCTTGCCGAGTTCTTCGTTCGACAGGCCCGCGACGCGCTTGAGCATGTCGTAGCTTTCGGCGATCAACTGCATGTCGCCGTATTCGATGCCGTTGTGGACCATCTTCACGAAATGGCCCGCGCCGTCCGGTCCCATGTACGCGACGCACGGCTCGCCGTCCGGCGCCTTCGCGGCGATTTCGGTGAGGATCGGCGCAACGAGTTCGTAGGCTTCCTTCTGGCCGCCCGGCATGATCGACGGACCCTTGAGCGCGCTTTCCTCGCCGCCCGATACGCCCGTGCCGATGAAGTGCATGCCGGACTTCGCCAGATCCTGATTGCGGCGGATGGTGTCGGTGAAGTGCGTGTTGCCACCGTCGATCAGGATGTCGCCCTTCTCGAGCAGCGGACGCAGTTGCGCGATGGTTTCGTCGGTGCCTGCGCCGGCCTTGATCATCATCAGGATGCGGCGCGGCTTTTCGAGCGATTCGACGAATTCTTCGAGCGTGTAGGTCGGCACGAGCTTCTTGTCGGGATGTTCGGCAATCAGTTCGTCGGTTTTGGCGCGGCTGCGGTTGTAGACCGAAACGGCGTGATCGCGGCTCTCGATATTCAAGGCCAGGTTGCGGCCCATGACGGCGAGACCCACCACGCCGATAGCTTGCTTGCTCATGCTTAATCTCCGAATGACCGAAGCGCGGCGCGGCTCGTGGCGCGCGGCTCCGGGTGAAAACGTGTCGATGGATGCGACGCGCCGAAACGGTTCCGCGAAGAGATGCTCTTCGCGCGATCGGCGCCAGTTCGGGCTCGACGCGGACCGTGCATCGGCCCGGCCGGATTGCGTGGGCCGGAACTCTACCAGCAGCACGAGCACGATCGCCGCGCGCACGCGGACCGAAGGAACTTACCACTTCGGGCCATATCGAGCATGGCGCGTGCTGCTCGCATACGCGATTGCCCATAGAATGAATGGACGCCCGAATTTAGTCACGTCGTCCGACGCCGCACGCATGGCGCAAACCCGGCGCCGAACGCGCCATCACTATCACGTCTACGTCGTGCAATTGTCGGACATGGTCTGGAACGAGGCGCGTTTTCGGCGCGCCAATTCGGACTATGTCCTCGGCATGCCTTTCGTCTACGTCGGCATGACGGGCGTCGATCCGGACGTGCGTTTCGACAAGTACAAGGCGGGCATTCAGTCGAATCGCTATGTGCGCGAATACGGGCTTCGGCTGCTGCCGGGGCTTTACGAGATTTACAACCCGATGCCTTACGACGGCGTGCGCGACATGGAAGTGGAACTGGCCATTGGCCTGCGCGAAGCGGGATACGGGGTGTGGCAGGCGTAGAAACGAACGGAGAGCGATATGCGGATTTTGGTGGTAGGCGCGCTCGCGATCGGCGGCTATTTCGGCGCACGCCTGTTGGCGCAAGGGCGCGACGTGACCTTTCTCGTGCGCGAAGGACGCGCCGCACGTCTGCGCGAACACGGCCTGAAGGTGCATAGCTCCGAAGGCGATCTGCATATCGAGCGCGTGCCGCTCGTGCTGTCGAAAGACATCGGCGCGCCCTACGATCTGATCGTCGTCAGCTGCAAGGCCTACGATCTGCAAGGCGCGATGGATTCGTTCGCGCCCGCCGTCGGCCCGGACACGGCGATCCTTCCGCTGCTCAACGGCATGGGTCATCTCGATGCGCTCGATGCGCGCTTCGGTGCCGCGCAGGTGCTCGGGGGGCAATGCTCGATCGCCGCGACGCTGAACGCGCAGGGGGAGATCGTGCAGATGAGCAGCATGCATTCGCTGGTGTTCGGCGAACGCGCGGGCGGCCGTTCGGCGCGTGTCGATGCGATCGCCGGACAGTTCGCGGACGCCGGCTTCGGTCTGACCGTCAGCGAAAACGTGCTTCAGTCGATGTGGGACAAGTGGGTGTTCCTCGCGACGCTCGCGACCGGCACCTGCCTGATGCGCGCGCCGATCTGCGACATCCCGCGGCGCCGGGCGGCAAGGCGGTGCTGCGGCAACTGTTCGCCGAATGCATGGGCATCGCGGCGGATCACGATCATGCGCCGGGCGAGGCGGTAACGACGCGTGCCGCGTCCTTCTTCGGCGACCGTTGCTCGACGATGACCGCGTCGATGCTGCGCGATCTGGAAGGCGGCGCGCGCATCGAGGCGGATCACATCGTCGGCGATCTCATCGCGCGGCGAAAGTCGAAGCCCGACGGCATATCGATGCTCGACATCGCCTATGCGAATCTGAAAGCCTACGAGGCTCGCCGCCCAATAAAGGCGCAACGCTTTCAGGCCGCTGACGCCTGCGCGCGGCGCTTGGAGTGCGCGGGCGGGCACGGTACACTTAGCGTTTTTTCGCGTTCCGGCCATGTCTCAAGACTCCACGCTCGCTGTTCCGCGCCCGACCATCGGGGAGATTTTCACGGGCTTCCTGACGCTCGGCCTGACCGCGTTCTGCGGCGCGCTGCCGCTTGCACGGCGCGAGATCGTCGAGCGCCGCAAGTGGCTTGATGCCGACGAATTTACCGACCTGCTCGGCCTTTGTCAGTTTCTGCCGGGCGGCAACGTGATCAATCTGTCGGTGGCCATCGGCATGAAGTTTCGCGGCGAGTGCCTTTTTGATCGCCGAGGCGTCGGACGGGCGCGCGGTGCTCGTCGGCATCACGGTCGCGGTGGTGGCGCTTTCGTACCGGACGAAGCTGCATTCGCTTTGGCTGCTGGCGGCCGGCACGTTGATCGGATTGACGGGATTCGGGCAATGAGTGTGTTCGTGAAGCGAAGGATTATTCGCCCGCGCGGTTTAACGGAGTAGCGATAATCGATGCGCTGTTTTTTCGTATTGCAAAAATCAAAATAACCGATAAAGCGAATAATCCGACTTCACAAAAAAATTTCAAAAATACCAACTCGAATCAAAAAGCACTGCTTTAGTATCGTCGATACAATTTTGCTTTCGACATTGCCGTCTTCGAAGCGAAAGAGTAAGGCCGTCGAGGCCAAATCGATTAACGTGTGCTTATTCACATTGATTGGAGTTTCGGTATCAAGATATTGACTTTCGGCATCGTGTTCACGGCAATGGCAGGCCACGCGATGACAGCACCACTGGCGTGTCCGAGCATCGCGGATATCAAGCAGGTTCCCGGCGCTTACGGCCGATTCTCCTACACGGCCACCTCGCACGACGGCAAGCACAAGCAATGGGCCGGCGAGAATATCATGGCGAGCGAAAGCGATCTGCGCGCAGCGAGATTCCGCGAGGCCTATATCCTGAATGCCAGAAGTTTCATCGCCTGCGATTATGTCGTGCCGGGCGATCAGGGCGGTGGCATGCGCATGCCGCTGAATAGCCAATGCGAATGCGCGAACCGTCGGCAGCGCCTGGCAAAATCAAAGGCAGCCGGATGGCAAAGTGCTTCCCCGCTGCGCTGGCGATAATGCTCAGCGATGTACATTCGAACTCGGTTAATCCCGCGTTTAATGATTGCTGTGTTTAATGCTCCGAAGTAACTGCTTTTCCCGCAGTGCGTTTTTTAACGCGTTGCGGGTTTTTTATCGTCGGGGAACTGCGCGCGCCGGTACGAATTTGCGACTCACGCTAACATGTCCAGGATAAAATCATCCTGCAAGGACATCGGCATGAGCATGAATACCGTCTATGCCACGACGGCGTCCGAGCGATCGGAAATCGATGCGCTCACCGGTCCCACGGTCGTCGAATTCGGCACCGACTGGTGCGGCTACTACCGCGGCGCGCAACCGCTGATCGCGCAAACATTCTAGGATTACGGCCATATCCGGCACATCAAGATCGAAGACGGCCCTGGCTGTTCGATCGGCCTGGGCGCGATGGGCATGGGCGTCGCCCGTTCCCTGTTAAGCGTGGGCTTCGCGGGCATGCATGCGACGTGCGTCAGAACGTGCTCGACGCATTCGCGAAGGAAGGTGGCATTGCGTGCGCGTCGCCGGGCGAACTGGGCGCGAAGTGCGACGTCGTGCTGACGGTCGTCGTCAACGCGGCGCAGACCGAAACGGTGCTGTTCGGCGACGAAGCGTCGGGTCATGGCGAAGGCGGCCGGTCGGGTGGCGTGGCCGATGCGATGAAGCCCGGCAGCGTCGTGCTTGCGTTTGCGTGCGCGACCGTTTCCCCGCAATTTGCCAAAGCGCTCGGCCGGCGTCTCGACGAAAAGGGCGTGAAGATGCTCGACGCGCCTTTGTCCGGCGGCGCGGCCAAGGCCAATTCCGGCGAGATGACGATGATGACGTCCGGCTCCGCCGATGCCTATGCCGCCTGCGAGGACGTGCTCGATGCGATTGCGGGCAAAGTGTATCGCTTGGGCGACGCGCACGGCGCGGGCTCGAAGGTGAAGATCATCAATTAATTGCTGGCGGGCGTGCATATCGCGGCGGTGGCCGAAGTGATGGCGCTCGGCCTGCGCGAGGGCGTCGATCCCGACGCGCTCTACGACGTCATCACTCACAGCGCGGGCAACTCGTGGATGTTCGAGAACCGCGTGCCGCACATTCTGGCGGGCGACTACACGCCATTGTCCGCCGTCGATATTTTCGTGAAGGATCTCGGGCTCGTGCTCGACACGGCCCGCACCTCCAAATTTCCGTTGCCCTTGTCGGCGGCGGCGAGGACGATTCCGCGGTCATCAAAATTTTTCCGGGCATCGAAGTCCCGAAGGGAGGGAAGTAATGGCGCACACGGTGCAGGCACTGCTCGGCTGTATCGCCGACGATTTCACCGGCGTGACCGATCTCGCCAACATGCTCATGCGCGGCGGCATGCGTACGGTTCAGACCATCGGCATTCCCGTCGCGGGCACGCAGATCGACGACGCCGATGCGATCATTGTCGCGCTGAAATCGCGCACGATTGCGGCGGACGAAGCCGTGCAGCATCCCTGCAGGCAGTTCTTTTTCAAGTACTGCTTGACCTTCGATTTGACCGACAAGGGCAATATCGACCCGGTGTCGGACGCGCTGCTCGAGGCGCTGCACGACGATTTCACGATCGCGTGCCCGGCGTTTCCCGAAAACGGCCGCACGGATCGATCTATCGCGGCAATCTGTTCGTCGGCGACGTGTTGCTGAACGAATCGGACATGGAGAATCATCCGCTCACGCCGATGACCGATCCGAACCTCGTGCGCGTGCTGCAGCGTCAGACGCAATCGAAGGTCGGCCTGATCCGTTACGACACGATCGCGAAGGGCGCGGGCGCGATCCGCACGCGCATCGAGGAACTTTGGACCGGTGCAAATAAGCTCATAATCAACGCCGGCCACAGACCCGTGCCAGCGCGACGTCCCGGGACTTCGCAAGGGCTTGAACGATACGTCTAGCTTGGCGTAATCGCTTAGCAACCGAAGCAGAACGGCAGCGTCGAGACTCCTCCATCTTGCGAGTTGCAAGTTATCCACAGCCTTTCGCGCCACGTGCCCCCGGACCCACCCGGCTACTCGTCTCTAAGTTGACTAATTAGTTAGTTGATAGTTAGTTGACTAATTTAGTTGACTAATTTAGTTG
>JAQFVI010000424.1:0-817 GCA_029439495.1 Caballeronia sp. BR6202001590007 | reverse complement strand
CTAATTTAGTTGACTAATTTAGTTGACTAATTTTAAAACATCTTCATTATAACACTTTAATTGCACTATAACGAAGTGTCCCGATTCCTTCGGCAGATCAGCGGGCGCGAGATTGACGGTGGTGCGGCTGACGGGGAATTCGAAGCAGCAGTTCTGCCGCGCTCGCGCTCGCGGACTTCGAGATCTGGTAAACTGACGATGGAAAACGACGGCAAGCCGTTGGAGAGACGGACTTCGACGACGACTTCCGGCGCGCGCCCAGGCGTGAGCGCACGGCTGTGTACCACGGCAAGCGACATGATTTCACCTGAAACGGCGCGGCGGAAAGCGCCGCGCCGGCAATAAAACTAGAACTTCACGGCTCGCTCGCCGGGATGATCGGCCGGCGCTCAGTCCTGCGACGCGCTCGCTCGTGCCGGCCAGACGCTGCTCGAGTTGCGTGACGCGCTTTTCGAGTTCTTCCAGACGCGCCTGCGTGCGCACCAGCACCTGGGTCTGCGTATCGAATTCTTCGCGCGTGACGAGATCGAGCTTGGAGAAGCCTTGCGAGAGCATGGCCTTCATATTCTTCTCGACGTCCTTGGCGGGCGAATTCTGCAGAAACTCACTCATTTTTCTGTTGCAGGTCATTGAACACGTCGTTGGGCTGCTTCATCGTTTCCTCCCTTCTTGCACAAAAAAAGTGCAGTCATTGTTAGGTCAGTGCCCCGAAATATCGAATGCTCGATATTGGTGCGTGCCGCTGCTTTGACACACGCACGGTCAGGCACCGTTAAAGCACCGCGATTTTAGCGCCGCCGCGCGATCGCCATCCGCG
>JAQFVI010000423.1:15462-21176 GCA_029439495.1 Caballeronia sp. BR6202001590007 | reverse complement strand
AGCGCGAGAGGCAATAGGAAGAATAGCCGCGATTACGCGTTGCGGAATATCGCTTAAATACAGGAAAACACTAAATAAATGGGGACATGGCAACGTTTGCGGGTCGCACAACTATGCGCGCTTTGGCCGAACTTCGAACCGCAACGAAACACGGTTTCAGAAAATAAAACGGACGCCGTGAATAACGGCGTCCGTTCGTTTTCAGGCTTTAAATGTCCAATATGTGAAACACAGTTGAAAGCTGCGAATTTTTTTATTCTTTCTCGTCGAGCCAGGGAATATCGACGTCGGTAATGAACGCGACCATCGCGAACGGCCGGCCTTCCTGACGGCCGATATTGCCGTCCGCGCGCTGCCATTCGCAGCGGAAAATCGTGCTCGGCGTGTCGGCCAGCAAGGTGACGGTGCGGATTTCGTCCGGATCGTTCTCCTCGACAGGGCCGTCGCGCGAAACCAGCAACTGCTGCGGCTACGCGCCGTCGGCCGGATCGTAGATCTTGTCGCCGTCGTGAATGACGACGTGCGCCTCGACGCCGATGGTCGCCGACGCTTCGACGATCATCTTCCCGAGCGCACGCAGCACTGCCGTCGCACGGCCCAAATTCGCCTGGCGAATCGCGAGATCGCCGCGCGTCAGCGCCTGTTCGAGTTTGGGATCGGTTTTCTGTTGCGCCATCTATGTCTCTCTCTGTGTGATTGCAGCGTTCAACGAATCGTTCGCCGTTTAAGTTGCAGCGTGTTCTTCAAGATAGGACGCCCGGACGGGGCCGGCAAATGGACGAAACACCGGCCGGGCGCCGATGCAGTCCTCAAGTTTGCGCACGATTGGCCAATATTGACTCATCGCCATCCGATTCGTTCGCCACCGCCGTGTTGTTCATCGAACCGTGTGACCTCTCTTGCGTTCGTCCCGAGACGCCCGCCCCGCGCAACGCGCACGCCGCGTCACGCGGATGCCCGGTCGCGGCGCGATCGTGCTGAGCGTGCTGCCTCAGCGCAAGGAGATGGTCGACGGCATCGCGCTGTCCACGCACCTCCAGCCGATGTACAGCCTGCCGCATCAGCGCGAGGTTGGCTACGAAGCCCTGCTGCGCGGCGAAGCGCCGGACGGCACGCTCGTTACGCCCTTCGACCTGTTCGGCCGCACGATCGTGTCCGGCCGGATGACCGAACTCGATCGTCTGAGCCATCTCACGCACCTGAGCAACGCGGCGCCGATTCTGCCAGACGCGCAGTGGCTGTTTCTCAATATCAATCCGTCGATCTTCACCGATACCGGTTACGCCGCGCGTCTCGCACAACTCGTGCGCGGCGCGGGCCTCGCGCCCGAGCGGCTCGTGATCGAAGTGCTGGAATCGGGCGGCTCGGACGTCGCGGACATCGCGCACTCGACGAGCGCGTTTCGCGCTCAGGGCTTTCTCGTCGCCGTCGACGACTTCGGCGCGGGGCATTCGAACATCGCGGCTGCTGACGCTCAAGCCCGATATCGTCAAGCTCGACCGCAGTCTCGTGCGCGCGCAGAGCGTCCAGAGCGCGCTGCCGCACGGCAAGCTGCGCGATTCGCTGATGCCTAAGCTCGTCGACCTGCTGCACGAATCGGGCATGTTCGTCGTCGCCGAGGGCATCGAAACCAACGAAGACCTGATGCTCGCCGCGCGCTCGAACGTCGACTTCATGCAGGGCTGGCTGTTCGGCAAGCCGTCCCCGGCGCTCGCGCCGCGCGGACTCGCGACACCGCTTTTCGAAGACGTGTTCGACGCGCTCGCGCAGATGCGCCGCACCGAACGGCTCGCCGGCGACCTGCTGCTGATGCCGTACCGCGCCAATCTTTCGCAAGCGGCGCGCCGTCTCGCGGCGAATGCGCCGGCGCGCGACGCCTGCGCCGATCTGCTCGCGCTGCCGTGTACGATCAGTTGCTTCTCTTCCTCGATCACGCCGGCCGCGAGTTCGGACCGGCGCTGCCCGGCGCGGGCGCAATGCCGCCGCGCGAACGCTATGCGCCGATCGCCGATTCCGCGTCGGGACGCTGGGACAACCGTCCGTACTTCGTCGATGCGCTCGCCCATCTGCAGCAGGTCGTCGTCAGTTCGCCGTACCGGTCGGTGACGGGCTCGGCGCTGTGCGTGACCCTGACGATCGCGACGCAGCGCGACGGCCACACCGTGATCGCGGGCGCGGATCTCGACTGGCGCCGGCTCGTCGACGCCGCGCCGACGAGCCTCTAGGCGCCGACCGCTTCGCGCAGCGCCTTCGCGCCGGCACGCAGCGCGGCGATGTTGCCGGGCTCGAAGGTCCAGTGTCCCGCCGCATCGACGATGGCGACTTCCACGCCCGGCCAGCGCGCGCCGAGCGCGATCGCCTGATCGGCCGGGCATACCATGTCGAAGCGGCCGTGCACGATCCGGCAAGGCAGATGCGCGATGCGCGCGACGAGCGGCAGCAGCGACGTCGGCGGAAGCTCGCTCGCCATGTAATGACGCTCGAGCAGCGCCATCGACACGGCGGCCGAATTCGCTTCGGCGCTCGGTCGTTTGGCTTCGTCCGCGGGCAGCTTGTCCGGCTTGTTGACGATGGACAGCGTCGTCTCGTACTGCGTCCAGGCGCGCGCGAGCCGCGTGCCGTCTTCGTCGAAGCGCGCGAGTGGCGCCTCGGTCATGGAAAGAATCTCTTCCCCGCTGGCCGGGCGCTTGCCGCAGGCCGCCTCGATCGCATCCAGAAACGCGCGATGCGCTTCCGGGAACACGCGCTGCACGTCCCACAGAAACCAGTCGATGTCCTCGCGCCGCGCCAGAAACACGCCGCGCAGCAGGAACGCCGTGCATCGCTCCGGATGCGCGACGCCATAAGCGAGCGCGAGCGTAGTGCCCCACGATCCGCCGAACAGTGCCCATCGCTCGATTTCCAGCGCCTCGCGCAGCTTCTCCATGTCGCCGACGAGCGCATCGATGCCATTGTGTTCCAGCTTGCCGAAGGGCGTGGACTTGCCGCAGCCGCGCTGATCGAAGAACACAACGCGCCAGGCATCGGGTTCGAGCGCATCGGCCCATTTCACGTTCATCGCGCCGCCGGGACCGCCGTGCACGACGAGCATCACGGGGGCATCGCGCGGACCCTGCGCGCGCCAGTAGATCGAATGGCCGTCGCCGACGTCGAGCATGCCTTCGTCGAAATTCACCGCTGTCTGTTCCATGTTCGGATGCGCCCTCGGCTGTCCAGGATTCGTTAGGGCTCCATTGTTGCATCTCTCCCCGGCGCATGCAGCGCGGCCGGCACGCGCGGCGGGGAAAGTGAGCTTGCGCACGATACGCTATGCTTGCGCCTTGCCGTTTTCAGTCACCAGAATTTCACCGTTTCTTCATTCATGCGCCGCACCCTCGTCAAGTGGCTCTTCGCCACGTATCTGCTCGGCAGCGACACGCTCTGGTCGATCCTCATCCTGCCGCTCTTCCCCCCTCGTCGGCAGAAATGGATGTTACCGGCTCGCGCGGCTCTGGTGCCGCGCGATGGTCGCGATGATGCGCGTCATCACCGGCGTCACTTGCTCCATCGAAGGACTCGAACATCTGCCGGACGGTTCTTGCATCGTGCTGTCGCGGAACGCGCGCAGGACCTGACAGTCCTCGCCTTCCATGCAGAGGGTCCAGGCTTCAATGGTGGCGGGGTCGTCGTCGACGAGCAGTACGGTCTTCATCTTGCGAACGGGTTCGGCTGCGGGGCGATGATCGGAAGGCGCGGCAGAGCGCGGCGGAATGCGTCGGGTGAGACCGTGTGCGTGGGGGTTCGTTGCATCCGCATCGTCGTCTTACCAACTTTACTCATAGTATTTCTTCCCGGCGATTTCTACGAAGTAAATACTCCCTTAGCAAATCGCGCGCCACGGTCATCGATCGGTCAAACATGGCGTGCGCGCGAGATCATCGGCTACTTCGCCGCAGCCCGCGCGCGACCGGCCTCGCGCAAAGCATCGACGAGCGATTCCTCCACCGGCGTGCGCGCGGCATCGTTGCGGTGCATCAAGCCGATCGATTCGTCGGTGTCCGCGAAGGGCATCGGCAAGGCAGTCAGCAGCCCGAGTTCGATGTCCTGCTCCACCGCGCCCGCCGGCACGAACCAGACTGCATCGTTGTTCAGCGCGAGCGAGCACCCGAGCGACACCGACAAGGTTTCGACCAGCGCCGTCAGCGCATGCGCGCCGCACGACGACCGCGAGCGGTTCGCGATAGATCTGTTCGAAGGATAGTCCGTGCATCGCTTCCGGTTCGGATAATCGTCCGACGACGAGATCGGCCTCGCCCGCCTTCAGCCGCTCCAGCAATTGCGCATTGGAATCGGTCCACACGCTCAGCGACACGGCCGGCCACTGCTGCCGGAACGCGGCCAGCAGCAGCACCCCGTCGCCACCGTCGGCAAGACGCCGATGGACATCGTGCCCGGCACCTCGCCGCTCGCGCATAGCATGTCGACGCCTTCGCGCAGCGCCGCCACGCACGCGCTCGCGTGCGGCGCGAACAGCCGTCCTTCGCGGGTCGGAACTGCGCCGCGCCGTCCGCGCTCGAACAGACGCACGCCTAGAATGGATTCGAGTTCGCCGATGGTCTTTGATACCGCCGGCTGCGTGATCGACAGACTGTCGGCTGCGCGCTGCACGCTGCCGAGCCGCGTCACCGCCAGGAAACACTGCAAATGCCTGAATTTGACGCGGGTATTGGTGAAGTCGGTATCCATAAGCATCGGTTATGTAAGTCGGCACGAAACATCATTTTCCATAACTTCGCAGCTTATATAAAGTGATAGAAAGTGCTTGTTAGAAACACGCACGAAGCGCCCTTTCACCCCACACACAACAACAGGAGACAGTCGCCATGACTTCGCCGATTCTTACACCGCGCGATTGGGAATCCCATCCGCCGTACCTGTCGCCGGGTTACCGTTCCTCGATTCTGCGCAGCCCGAGCCTGCCGCTCATCCCGCTGAAGAAAAACCTGAAGAACCGTCGCGTGCCGGTGTACGACGCAGACGATCTCGGCACGCTCGACGCCGACCTGACGCGCAACGCCGCGCGAAACGGCGAGCCGCTCGGCGAGCGTATCATCGTGACGGGACGCGTGCTCGACGAAGGCGGCCGCCCGGTGTGCAACACGCTGGTCGAAGTCTGGCAGGCGAACGCCGCCGGCCGCTATGTGCACAAGGCCGATCAGCACGATGCGCCGCTCGACCCGAACTTTCTCGGCGCGGGCCGCTGTCTCACCGACGACGAAGGCCGCTACCGCTTCATGACGATCAAGCCGGGCGCGTACCCGTGGGGCAATCATCCGAACGCGTGGCGTCCGCAGCACATCCACTTCTCGCTGTTCGGCGAATACTTCGGCTCGCGTCTGGTGACGCAGATGTACTTCCCCGGCGACCCGCTGCTCGACCTCGATCCAATCTATCAGGGCATTCCGGAGCAGGCGCGCAAGCGTCTCGTCTCGCGCTTCTCGATCGACACCACACAGGAAGATTACGCGCTCGGCTACGAATTCGACATCGTGCTGCGCGGCCCGGACCAGACGCCGACGAAGTGACTGACATGACCCAGCTCAAACAAACTCCTTCGCAGACCGTCGGACCGTACTTCGCCTACGGCCTCGTGCCGGAGCAGTACAACTTCGACCTTAAGAGTCTCTTCACGGCGTCGGCCGCGGATCGCGAAGTGCCGGGCGAACATATCGCCA
>JAQFVI010000423.1:14728-15452 GCA_029439495.1 Caballeronia sp. BR6202001590007 | reverse complement strand
AGGCAAAGTGGTCAACGACGCGCTGATCGAAATCACGCAGGCCGACTCGCGCGGCCAATACGTGCAGAGTCCGCAGGAAGCGCGCGAATCCGGCTTTCGCGGCTTTGCGCGCTGCGGCACGGGCATGGATCCGAAGCTGCGCTTCATTTTCGACACGGTGAAGCCGGGCGTAACCGCCGACGATTCGGCGCCGCATCTCGATGTCATCGTGCTGATGCGCGGCATGCTGTTGCACACCTACACGCGCATCTACTTCGCCGATGAAGAAGCCGCCAACGCCAAGGACACCGTGCTGCAAAGCGTGCCCGCCGAACACCGCCACACGCTGATCGCGAAGCCCGAAGCGGGCGCATCGGCCAAGCCGGGTGTGTCGGGCACGATCTATCGCTTCGACATCCATCTGCGCGGACCGAACGAGACGGTTTTCTTCGATCTGTAAGCCGTCCGCGACGGCACAGCCGACGAGAGGCGTTCATCGCTGCGTTATAGTTATAGTGACAGTTATAGTGACGGACGCCTTTTCGTTTTCTTCCTTTCCGCCATGACCGACGCCTCCTCGACCCCAGCCCGCTTTACACCGAGCTTCTCAGCGAAACCGCGCAGATCGGCTGGTCGGAACTCGAACGCTTCTTCGCGCAAGGCGAGCTGATCTGGGTCAGGGGCGATCTCGAATCTCGTCAGCGTCGCCGAAGTGATGTGATCGCCAACGACGACACGCAGCAGG
>JAQFVI010000423.1:0-14718 GCA_029439495.1 Caballeronia sp. BR6202001590007 | reverse complement strand
ACTGTGGGCCGTGGTAACGTCGCCATGGGTATGCGCGTGCAGGAGCGCGGCCAGGCGTCCTGACATGCACGCGGGATCAGGCGTCGCGCCGGACCCAGTCGGTCCACAGCACCACGAGGATGGTCATCAGCGCCGGGCCGATGAACAAGCCGATCAGCCCGAAGGTCTCAGCGCCGCCGAGAATCCCGAACAGCATGAGCAGAAACGGCAGGCGCGCCGATCCGCCGATCAGCAGCACCGGCCGCACGAAATGCTCCGCGACGAACACCACGATGAGCCCGAAGGCCGCGACGCAGGCGGTCGCGATCATCGAGCTTTGCGACAGCAGCCAGAGCGCGGAGCCGAGAAACACGAGCGGCGCGCAGAACAGCAGCATCGCGGCGACGGCGGTCAGCATGCCGAGCAGCGCGCCCTCGCCCAGTCCGACGACGACCAGACCCACGACCGTGCTGCGCACCAAATCCACCATGCGCCGCACCAGCGCCGCGCCCTCGGGCCCGAACGCGAGGCGCGATCCCGCGAGCAGTTGTTCGCCGAGCTTCGAGCCCGCCTGAAACATGAAGAAGAGCGTCATCAGCATGAAGCCGAAGATCACGAGGCCATGCGCGACGCGTCCGCCGAAGTGACGCGTCATCGCGACGACGGTCGCGCTATGCAGGTTCTTCACCGCGGGCGACGATTCGAGCGGCGTCGCGAGATTATCCTGCCACCAGCGCGCGATCTGCTGCAATCCCGATGGAAGTTTGTTGACGATCGACGGCATCGGAATGCCGTTGCGCAGCACTTCGTGGAACCAGCCCATCAGGTCGTGCGCTTCGTTCGCGGTCTGCGCGGCGCCGACGGCGAACGGCACCACGAACAAAAGCCCGAGCGCGGCAGGCAAACAGAACGCGAGCAGATTGCGCCGCCCATGAAACAACGGTCGGCGTTCGAGCCAGCGAAACGCCGACCATAGCGCGATGGCGATCACGATCGCCCACACCACCGCCGGAATGAAAGTGCGCGCAGTATAAAGCGCGATCAGCACCAGCACGGCATAGAGCGCCGCGGATGCCAGACGTTGCAGCCAACGCCTGCGATCCGACGGATCGGGCGCCGTCTCTCTGCGCGATGGAATGGACATAGGTCTCGTGGAGATTGAAGCACATCGAAAGGAAGCGCCTGAGCGACGCGACCGAAGCATTGTAAGCGTGCACGAAACGTTCCAAGCCAAGGCGTACGGTACGATGCATCGCGGCCACGCATCGATCTTTACAAACGCGGGCATCGCGCTACCTATAATCGAGGCTCATTTCACGCAGGAAAGAGGCATGTCGTCGATAGGTTTGAGGAAGGTCTTTGCGGCGGGCGCATCGGTTACGCTGATCGCCGGGTGTTCGTCGGGACTGAACCGCGCGAAGGAAGAACAACTGAACGCGCAGTACGGCATCACGATGCAGCCGGTCCAAGGGTGGCGTGGAGATGCGCCTGCCCGAAGCGCCGCTCTTCGATACGGATGAAGCGAATATCCACGCGAACAGCCTGCCCACGCTCGGCCGCGCCGCCGAAGTCCTCAAGCGCAGCATGCGTCCCATCTGATCGAAGGCCATACCGACAACGAAGGCTCGTTCGCCTATAACCAGGGGCTGTCGCAAGCGCGCGCGGAAGCGGTCGCGAAGGCGCTCATCCGGCACGCCGTGCCGGATGAGCGCATCACCACCAAAGGCATGGCCTATCTGCGGCCCATCGCCAACAACGACACGCCGCAAGGGCATGCGCTCAATCGCCGTGTCGAGATACTCGTGCGCACGGAAAGCGAAGACACCTTGCTCGGCAAGCCGAGCAAGAATAAACGCTAAGCGCTCGTCTCCGCTTCCAGCACGAGCAGTTGCGAACCGTCGGCGACCTGATCGCCGACGCCAAACAAAATCTCGCCGATCTTGCCCGCCGACGGCGCAACGATCGTGTGCTCCATCTTCATCGTTTCCATCACCATCAGCGGCGCGCCCTTGTCCACTTTCGCGCCCGCTTCCACCAGCACGGCGATGACCTTGCCCGGTATCGGCGCGGTCAGACGGCCTTCGTGCTCGGCATCGCCCGCGTGCGCCATCAGGTTCTGCCATTCGAAGGCGAACAACGCGCCTTCGAAGAACACATGGAACACGTCGCCGTCCGTGAAGACATGGCCCTTGATGAGCGCATCGTCGAGCTGCACCGCGAACGAGGTCTCGCCGCTGTGCGACCAGTCGAAGCGCATGTGCTGGCCGTCGATGGCGAAACGCTTGTCCTCCGCCTTCGTGAACACGACCTTGAGCGCGGCATCGTCGTCGCGCGCGCCAGTTCAGGTTCTGACTGTAGCCGCCCGCCATGCGCCAGTGCGACAGCGCATTCCCACGGCGACCGACCGCGTGCTTCGCCACCCTCGCGCGTGAGCAGTGCGGCGCATGCGAGCGCGAGTGCCTTGGTGCGCGAGACGGACGTCGGCGCGAACAAGGCATCGCGATGACGTTCGATCAGCCCGGTGTTGAGTTCGCCCTGCGAGAACGGCGCGCTCTTCACGATGCGCTGCAGAAACTCGACGTTCGTATGCAGCCCGACGATCTCGCATGCCGCCAGCGCGCGCCATGCGGGCCAGCGCAGCGCGCCGGTCGCGCCCGTGCACGATCAGCTTTGCGATCATCGGATCGTAGAATGGCGTGATGGCATCGCCCTCGCGCACGCCGCTGTCGACGCGCACGTCGCCGTCGATCGAGAACTGCACGGCATCCGGCATGCGCAGATGCCGCAGCGTGCCGGTCGAAGGCAGAAAGCCGCTTGAAGGATTCTCGGCATAGATGAGCGCTTCGATCGCGTGGCCGTTCACGCGCAGTTCGTCATGTCGGAGCGGCAAGGGCTTGCCCGCCGCGACACGCAGTTGCCATTCGACGAGGTCGAGGCCCGTGACCATTTCCGTCATCGGATGCTCGACCTGCAGGCGAGTGTTCATCTCCATGAAGTAGAACTGGCCGTCCTGCGTCATGATGAATTCAACCGTGCCCGCGCGCCGACGTAATTCACCGCGTTCACCGCGCGCGCGGCGGCGACGGCGGCCTCGCTCATCGCGCAACGCGTGGCGTCGTCGAGACCGGGCGCGGGCGCTTCTTCCAGCACCTTCTGATGACACCGCTGCACCGAGCAATCGCGGTCGAACAGATAGACCGCGTTGCCGTGCTTGTCCGCGAACACCTGCACTTCGACGTGACGCGGACGCAGCAGGTACTTTTCGATCAGCACGCGATCGTTGCCGAAACTGGACGCCGCCTCGCGCTTGCACGACGCAAGCGCGGCCGCGAAGTCCTCGCTGCGTTCGACCACGCGCATGCCCTTGCCGCCGCCGCCCGCGCTCGCCTTGAGCAGCACCGGATAGCCGATGCGATCCGTCTCGCGCTGCAGGAGCGCCGTGTCCTGGTCGTCGCCGTGATAGCCCGGCACGAGCGGCACCAATGCCGACTGCATCAGCGCCTTCGCGGCGGCTTTCGACCCATCGCGCGTATCGCGTCGACCGGCGGCCCGATGAACACGATGCCCACCTGTTCGCACGCGTTGGCGAAGTCTTCGTTCTCGGACAGAAAGTCGTAACCTGGATGCACCGCCTGCGCGCCCGTGCGCTTCGCCGCCTCGACGATGCGCTCGACGCGCAGGTAGCTGTCGGGCGCCGCCGATCCGCCGACGTGCACCGCCTCGTCGCAGACGTCGACGTGTTTGGCGCGCGCATCGGCGTCGGAGTAGACGGCGACGCTGCACGTTCAGGCGCTTCGCCGTCGCCGCGACACAGCAGGCGATCTCGCCGCGATTTGCAATCAGAATTTTGTCGAACATGGGCTTACATCCGGAAGATGCCGAAGCGGGTGTCCTCGATCGGCGCGTTCATGCTCGCGGCCGATCCCAGACCGAGCACGTCGCGCGTTTGCGCTGGGTCGATCACGCCGTCGTCCCACAGGCGGGCGCTCGCGTAGTACGCATGCCCCTGCGCTTCGTATTGATCGCGAATCGGCGCCTTGAAAGCTTCTTCCTCTTCCTTCGACCACGCGCCGCCCTTCTTCTCGATGCCGTCGCGGCGCACGGTGGCGAGCACCGAGGCCGCCTGTTCGCCGCCCATCACGGAGATGCGCACGTTGGGCCACATCCACAGGAAGCGCGGCGAATACGCGCGCCCGCACATGCCGTAGTTGCCCGCGCCGAACGAGCCGCCGATGATGACCGTGAACTTCGGCACCCTGGCCGTCGCGACCGCCGTCACCATCTTCGCGCCGTTGCGCGCAATGCCTTCGTTCTCGTACTTGCGCCCGACCATGAAGCCCGTGATGTTCTGCAGGAACACGAGCGGAATCTTGCGCTGCGCGCACAGTTCGATGAAGTGCGCGCCCTTGAGCGCCAACTCCGAAAACAGGATGCCGTTGTTCGCGACGATGCCGACCGGATGCCCCCAGATATGCGCGAAGCCGCAGACGAGCATCGTGCCGTAGCGCGACTTGAACTCGTCGAACGCGGAGTCGTCGACGATGCGCGCGATCACCTCGCGCACGTCGAAAGGCTTGCGCGTGTCGGCGGGAATGACGCCATAGAGACTGTGCGCGTCGTAGCGCGGCGGCAGCGGTTCCTTCAGCGCGAGCGGCGGCGTCTTCACGCGATTCAGATTGCCGACGATGCTGCGCGCGATGCCGAGTGCATGCGCGTCGTTCTGCGCGAGATGATCGGCGACGCCCGACAGGCGATGCACGTCGCCGCCGCCCAGGTCTTCGGCGCTGACTTCCTCGCCGGTCGCGGCCTTTACCAGCGATGGGCCGCCGAGAAAAATCGTGCCCTGGTTCTTCACGATGATCGACTCGTCGCTCATCGCGGGCATATACGCGGCGCCGCCCGCGGTGCACGAACCCATCACGACCGCGATCTGCGCGATGCCTTGCGCGGACATGTTCGCCTGGTTGTAGAAGATGCGGCCGAAGTGATCGCGGTCGGGAAAGACCTCGTCCTGATTCGGCAGATTGGCGCCGCCCGAATCGACCAGATACACGCACGGCAGGCGGTTCTGCTCGGCGATCTCCTGCGCGCGCAGATGCTTCTTCACCGTGACGGGATAGTAGGTGCCGCCCTTAGGTGCCGCCCTTCACGGTCGCGTCGTTGCAGACGATCACGTATTCCTGACCCGCGATGCGCCCGATGCCCGTGATGATGCCGGCGCTCGGCGCATCGTCGTCGTACATGCCGTAGGCGGCGAGCTGCGACAGTTCGAGAAACGGCGTGCCCGGATCGAGCAGTTGCGCGATGCGATCGCGCGGCAGCAGCTTGTTGCGCGACACATGCCGGTCGCGCGCGGTCTGGCCGCCGCCTTGCGCGAGTGCCGCGATCTTGTCCTTGAGGTCCGCGACGAGCGCTTCGAGCACCGCCGCGTTCGCGCGGAAATCTTCGCCGCGCGGATTCAGTTTTGATTCGATGATCGACATGGCGCGCGTTCCCCCTTAAGCGGTTTCCGCGAACAGTTCGCGGCCGATCAGCATGCGGCGGATCTCGCTCGTGCCCGCGCCGATTTCATAGAGCTTCGCATCGCGCCACAGGCGGCCGACCGGATATTCGTTGTATAGCCGTTGCCGCCGAGAATCTGAATGGCTTCGCCGGCCATCCAGGTAGCGTTTTCGGCGGTGTAGAGAATGACGCCCGCGCAGTCCTTGCGCACCTGGCGCACATGGCCCGCGCCGAGCGTATCGAGCTGGCGGCCGACCGCGAAGAGATACGCGCGGCATGCCTGCAGCGTCGAGTACATGTCGGCGACCTTGCCCTGGATCAGCTGGAACTTGCCGATCGACTGCCCGAACTGCTTGCGATCGTGGTATACGGCACAACCGCGTCCATGCACGCGAGCATGATGCCCGTCGGTCCGCCCGCGAGCACGGCGCGCTCGTAGTCGAGTCCGCTCATCAGGACCTTCGTGCCGCCGTTCAGTTGCCCGAGGATGTTCTCCTTGGGCACTTCGACGTTCTCGAACACGAGTTCGCCCGTATGCGAGCCGCGCATGCCGAGCTTGTCGAGCTTCTGCGCGACCGAAAAGCCCTTCATGCCCTTTTCGACGATGAACGCGGTGATGCCCTTCGCTCCCGCTTCGACGTCGGTCTTCGCATAGACGACGAGCGTGTTGCAGTCCGGGCCGTTGGTGATCCACATCTTCGTGCCGTTGAGGACGTAGTGATCGCTCTTTTCGTCCGCGCGCAGCTTCATGCTGACTACGTCCGAACCCGCGTTCGGCTCGCTCATCGCGAGGGCACCGACGTGTTCGCCGGAAACGAGTGTGGGCAGATACTTGCGCTTTTGCGCTTCCGTGCCGTTGCGGTGGATCTGGTTCACGCACAGGTTCGAATGCGCGCCATACGAGAGCCCGACCGATGCCGACGCCCGCGAGATTTCTTCCATCGCAACCATATGCGTGGTGTAGCCGAGATTGGCACCGCCGTATTCCTCGGATACCGTCATGCCGAGCATGCCGAGGTCGCCGAACTTCTTCCACAGGTCCATCGGAAATTGATCGGTGCGGTCGATTTCCCCGGCGCGCGGCACGATTTCCTTCGAAGCGAAATGCGCGAGCGTGTCGCGCAGCATGTCGATGTCTTCGCCCAGCGCGAAGTTCAGGCCCGGTAGGCTGCTCATGGATGCGTCTCCTCCAGATGCGATGTTCATGGCTTCGGCTCGCCACATTCTGAGTGTTGCTCACAAGGTGCGACAACCCGTGCGATAACCGAAAAATTCAGCAATTTCACGCTCAAATCGTCTAGCCGTCAATAGGTTTTTGAGCTAAGCTCACATTCATTCGCCCGCTCACTCGTCCTGTCCTTCGTTCCGTCGCCGATCCGCTATGTCTTCCCACACCGCCACCAGCCGCCGTACGCCCGCGGGCATCAAGTCGCAGCAGCGCGTGAAGGACATCCTTCAGGCCGGCCGCGAAGTCTTCGCCGAAAAGGGTTACGACGCCGCGACGAGCGCCGAGATCGCGCAGCGCGCGGGCATCTCGGAGGCGACGGTATTCAGCTATTTCAGCGGCAAGCGCGAATTGTGCGCCCGCGTGATCGCGGACTGGTACGACGAAATCATCGATGCCTTCGAAACCGGCCTGCCGCGCGACGGCACCGTGCGGCAGCAGTTCGCGTTCATCGTCAGGACGCATCTGCGACTGATGCTCGTGAACGGCACGGGCCTGTGCTCGTTGGTGCTGTCGGAAGGCCGCACCAAGCAGCACGATCTTTCCGACACGCTCACCGAACTGCAACGCCGCTACACGGCCCCGCTGATGGACGTGCTCGCGCGCGGTCAGGTGCTCGGCCACGTTCGCGACGACGTGCCGCTGCGGCTGTTGCGCTCGCTGGTGTTCGGACCGATGGAACATGTGCTGTGGGATGCGACGCTGTCGAAGCTCCGTCTGAGTCAGGCTCAGATCGAAACCACGGCGAACGAACTGGCGGAAGTGTTGTGGGCGGCATTGCAGCCGCCGCAGGTGCAACTGGCCCCGCTGGCGCAGTTCCGGCAGGACGTGGAAGAAGCGACGCGGCGCTACGAAGCAAGCGCGAAGGCAGGCGCGGCGCCGCGCGCCGCACGCGAAAAACCTACTTCCCGATGAAGCGCAGCGCGAGCTTCGCAAGGCGCGGCACGGTCGTCGGACGCAGCAGGCGCGCGTCGTAACCGCCCATGCAGCGATCGTTTTCGGTCAGGCAGAATTCGATCAGTGAGCGCACGGAGACGTCGCCCGCGACGGAATCGCCGACGTTTGCGGGGAAATTCGCGTCCTGCGCCGCGCCCTTCTTCTTGTCGAAACCGCGGCACGAGCGAGATGCGGTCGCGAATCAGCGAGAACCACACGCTCGCGGTCTTGGCGAGGAACTACAGCTTACGATACCATGGCAGGCTGCGCCGATACCACGCGACCCAGTTGGCGAAGAACAGAATGTGCCGCGCTTCTTCCTGAATCACCGGCTCGAAGGTTTCGACGAGCGCCTCGGGAAAGTAGCCCGACTGGCGCGCCGCCTCGAAAAGTCCGAACGCAAAGAAACTGTCGATGCATTCGCTGTAGCCCGTCAGTATCCACGCGCGCAACGCGTCGTCGGGCGCGGGATACGGCGGCTCCGGCGCGAGTTCGATGCCCGTAGGCTTCGACGAGCTTCGACAGCACGACCTTGCGGCGCGCTTCTTCTCCGCCGTTCATGCGCAGCGCGTCGCGCAGTTGCGGATCGTCAGCGGTTTCGGCAAAGGTCAGCACGCGGATGGACTTGCGCCCTTCGGTCTGCACCGCGATATCCCAGATCAGCAGCGACGTCACGCGTTTGAGCGCCGCCGGATCGAGCTTCGGCCAGTCGATGACTGCGGGCTTGTAGGGACTGTGCGTCGTCAGCAACATCTCGCAGAACATGCGCTTGTGCAGCGCCGAACCGATCGGAATGTCGCCTTCCGGATCATAGGACCAGTGGCGCATCGCATGATCTGCTTCCAGGGGCGTGAGCGTGTCCGACATATTCGAATTTTGGTCCCGAATAGGATGTGTTCTGCGGATTCTGGCATACGGCACGCGAACCCGCAGAAAATGACGCTTTCGCGTCAATGCGAAATCTGTTCGAGCGCAAGGTCCTTCGTGCGCGGCCCCATGATGCTGATCGCCGCCGCCATCAGCACGATCGCCGTCTTGCGTTCGATGCGGTCGGCAATGGCCAAGACCGATGATCGGGCCGACCGGCACCACGATCGCGATGATGCTCGAATACATCAGGCTCGACGTCACCGTGATGCCCTGCTTGACGAGCAAGGTCGGCACCCAGTTGGCGAAACCGTAGAAGCCGACGGTCTAGAACACGTTGAAGACCGATCATCATCGCGGCGCGCTTGCCGTAAGGCGGCTTCCACATGTCGGCCGAAGCGGCCGCGCGTGGCGGATCCGCCGTGCCCGCTCTCGGCGATCGCCGGCGGCGGCAGCGGCCTGCCGTATTCGCGCTCGACGCGCGCCTCGAGATCGCGCATCATGCGGTCGGCGGCCTCGAACTGGCCTTTCTCCGCGAGCCAGCGCGGACTTTCCGGCAACGCGCGGCGAATCCACCAGACGAACAGCGCGCCGTGCGCGCCGATCACCATGACCCAGCGCCAGCCGTCGATGCCGAACGGCGCGCGCGGCACGAGCGCATAGGCGAGAAACGCGACCACCGGCACGGCCATGAAGCCGTTCGTCTGCTCGCAGGCGAACGCGCGTCCGCGAATGTGCTTCGGCGCGAGTTCACTGATGTACGCCCGATCGTCACCAATTCCACGCCGATGCCGATCCCCGCGACGAAGCGCCAGAAGTTCAGCGTGGCGGCGGTGTCCTGGAACGCCATGACGAGATTCGCCGCCGTGTACCAGAGCAGCGAATAGGTGAAGATCGCGCGGCGGCCAAAGCGGTCGGCGAGAAAGCCGCACGCGATCGTGCCGACGACAGCCCCGCGAACAGCGACGCGATGAAGCTCGCCACGCCCGTCAGCCCGAAGAAGCCGCTCGTCGCGGGCGTGAGGATGCCGCTTCACACGAGACCCGGTGCGACGTAGCCGGAATACAGCAGATCGTAAAGCTCGAAGAAGAAGCCGGGGCTCAGGAGCACGACGAACTTCCACACGGTGCGGGTCGCGGGAAGGCGGTCGAGCGCGCGGAAAGGGACGCGGCGATGACGGGCGTCGCGTGGGATGCTGACATCGGATGCTCCTGCGAGACTTGTTTATGCGAGGCCCGCATTTGTAAGCGCGGTAAGCGCGCGCCGGGCAGACAGGAAACGTGCGCATCCGGCGACGCCACGGACGAAAGCAGGCCGAATTCGCTTGTCATTTTGCGATGAAACCTTACGCCGGCCCGCTATCGGGGCTTTTACAGGTGCCCAACATTTTTGGCTTGGTAACCTTCTGCCGATTCTGAACGGACACGATCTNTAGGCACACACGAACGACCAAACCCGCAGCAATGCGGGTTTGNACAGGGCGCGGGACGCCCGGAAAAGTGAGTGACGAGATGAACAAATAGGCACACACGAACGACCAAACCCGCAGCAATGCGGGTTTGGTCGTTGGCATGACGCGCGCCTCTTGCGAGACCCGCGCCGATGTAACCGGCTTGCGCCAGCTTACATGTCCATGCTCATGCCGCCGGGCATGCCACCAGGCATCGGCGCATCTTCCTTCGGCAGTTCGGCGACGGCCGCGTCGGTCGTCAGCAGCAGGCCTGCCACCGATACCGCATTTTGCAGCGCCGTGCGCGTCACCTTGGTCGGATCGACGACACCGGCTTCGACCAGATCACCGTACTTGCCGGTAGCTGCGTTGTAGCCGTAGTTGCCCTGACCTTGAGCGACAGCCGCCACAACGACCGAAGCTTCTTCGCCGCCGTTGGTGACGATCTGACGCAGCGGCTCTTCCATCGCACGCAGCACGATCTTGATGCCAGCGTCCTGATCGGCGTTCGTGCCCTTCAGGCCGTCGATAGCCTTGCGAGCACGGATCAACGCGACGCCGCCGCCGGCCACGATGCCTTCTTCCACAGCAGCACGGGTTGCGTGCAGTGCGTCTTCGACACGTGCCTTCTTTTCCTTCATTTCGACTTCGGTCGCAGCGCCGACCTTGATCACTGCCACACCGCCGGCCAGCTTGGCCACGCGCTCTTGCAGCTTTTCACGGTCGTAGTCCGACGTCGCTTCTTCGATCTGCTTGCGCACTTGCTTGACGCGCACTTCGATGTTCACGGTTTCGCCAGCGCCATCGATGATCGTCGTATTTTCCTTGCCCACTTCGATGCGCTTCGCCTGACCCAGTTCGGCCAGCGTTGCCTTTTCGAGCGTGAGGCCGGTTTCTTCCGCCACCACTTGACCGCCGGTCAGGATCGCGATGTCTTCCAGCATGGCCTTACGGCGGTCGCCGAAGCCCGGAGCCTTCACGGCGACGGTCTTCAAGATGCCACGGATGTTGTTGACGACCAGCGTTGCGAGCGCTTCGCCTTCGACGTCTTCAGCGATGATCAGCAGCGGACGACCAGCCTTGGCGACTTGCTCGAGCACCGGCAGCAGATCGCGGATGTTCGAAACCTTCTTGTCGTGCAGCAGCACGAACGGGTTTTCGAGGACGGCGACTTGCTTGTCCGGGTTGTTGATGAAGTACGGCGACAGGTAGCCGCGGTCGAACTGCATGCCTTCGACAACATCGAGTTCGTCTTGCAGCGACTTACCGTCTTCGACGGTGATGACGCCTTCCTTGCCGACCTTGTCCATTGCTTCGGCGATGCGCTCGCCGATGGACGTGTCGCTGTTCGCCGAGATCGAGCCGACTTGCGCAATTTCCTTGTTCGTCGTGCAGGGCTTGCTGATCTTGCGCAGTTCTTCGATTGTTGCTGCGACGGCCTTGTCGATGCCGCGCTTCAAGTCCATAGGGTTCATGCCCGATGCGACATACTTCATGCCTTCGCGAACGATCGATTGCGCCAGGACCGTAGCGGTCGTGGTGCCGTCACCGGCGTTGTCGCTGGTCTTGGAAGCGACTTCCTTGACCATTTGCGCGCCCATGTTCTGAAGCTTGTCCTTCAGTTCGATTTCCTTCGCAACCGAGACACCGTCCTTGGTGACCGTTGGGCCGCCGAACGAGCGCTCGAGCACGACGTTACGGCCTTTCGGACCCAGCGTGACCTTGACCGCGTTGGCCAGGATGTTCACGCCTTCGACCATCTTGGCGCGTGCAGAATCGCCAAAAATAACTTCTTTAGCTGCCATATCCAGACTCCTTGATTCGATTCGATTTGTTGGCTCTTCGCGGACGGCGCTTCAGGAACGCGGCGCGAAAAGCCGAACGTGTAGGAAGGATGCTTACTTGACCAGAACGGCCATGATGTCTTCTTCGCGCATGACGAGCAGTTCCTGCCCGTCGACCTTCACGGTCTGGCCAGCGTACTTACCGAACAGAACGCGGTCGCCGACCTTCACGTCGAGGGCGATTTGCGAGCCCTTGTCATCGCGCTTGCCCGGACCAATGGCGAGCACTTCACCTTGATCCGGCTTTTCTGCCGCAGCTTCCGGAATCACGATGCCCGATGCGGTCTTGGTTTCCTGGTCCAGACGCTTGACGATGACGCGATCGTGCAAAGGACGAAGGTTCATACACACTCCTCTCTTGATTAAGACTGAAAACGCGGGAAAACCCGTCTGGTTGAGCCTGATTCACTCACGCTCGCCCGACGGCAAACTTGTTAGCATTGTTAGCACTCGCGTGCGATGTGCGATGAATGCTAATTATATAGACGGGATTTTGCAATTTCAAGAACGCGAGGAAGGAAAATCGTGGTGGCCTCGGCGACCGGGTCACGAGCGTGTTGGTCGCGTTGCCGGCGGACAGGTTCCGTGCGGCATCGAAGAATGCTGCGATTTCAGGCACTTGGCGCGTGATTCGAGATGAACGGCCAAGCGTTGAGGCGGGCGTTCGGTCGCTTATCGGGCTTCATCCGCATTAACCCTGAGCAGGCCGACTTGCGATCGAAGGAAGTGGCTAGATGCCTTGCAACGCAGCGCGAACCTGCGCTTGGCCGATACGTCGCCGATCCGCGGTCCGGCACACGGCAATCGTAACCGCCGCAAGCACCATCCCGCCAAAAACATCCGCCAGATAATGACCGCCCTGAGTCGGGGTAGACAAAATCATGGCCGCATTCAGCAGGACGCCCGCGTGAAACAACCAGCGGCAGTGGCGAACCGAATACGCAAAGAGCACGGCCAAAGCCGTATGAAAAAGACGGCATCGACACGAGGCCCTGCACTGCCGCGATGTCGATCGTTCGCAACGTGCCGTCGCGTACCAGGGAAGTCGGAGATGGTCGCTCGGGCGTGCTTATCCTGCACGGCAAAGTGGACGAAGGCGCTCGTCGCTGGAAAGCACGTCGAGATCAGAAGAAGCAGCGTGCTCGAAATCGCCAGGCAGAAGAAGAACTCGGACACATCCTCGCGGCCGCCGAAAAGCGCGACGAGCAGAGGTAATGCCACCAACTGATAGGCGCCGCTCGCATAAGCGAACTCGAACGACCTGGCGACCATCGCATGGGGCTGTGCACCCATGCGTAAGCGGCCAGCCAGTCGAAGCCCAGCGCGCGGTCGAACGCGACCAATTGTCGTCGACGAGCGGCATACCGACGGACACGGACAGATAATGAAAGCACGCTCGCCGCAGGCAGAAAGGCGGCGAGGACAGCATACTAGGCCGTGATGTCGGCGACCTGCGCGCATCGCAAGCACGCCGTCACCTCCCGATAGCGCGGAATGCAGGCGACCGCACACAGCGACGCAGCGACGAAAAGCAGGCATCCCGAAAGTTTGCAAGCGGCGACGACCGCCGGCCGAGAACCGTGTAGCCGCTCAGGTCCGCCCAAACTGCGCCGATCAACGCGATCAGCAGGACGATGGCCCACGCAAGTGCATATCGACGCGCGGGCGACCTCGCGCAGTCGGCGTTCCGTGCGACGGTTCGAAACATGCGAAGAGCCATTTTTCTTGTCGTTTGAGCGCAGTCGATGCGACGCGTCCCCCTACATTGCTGGACGTTATGCAGACGCTTAACGGCAATTAATTGTCAACATTAATTGACTCGCGGCCGCAAACTGCGTCCACGATTACGTCCATCACCTATCGCCTTCCGCTTCACATTGATTCGATTAATGTCAATCGGGGAATTCTGATTTTGCTCAATTAGGGTTTTCACCTAGCCTCCATGTGCCTAGACTGCATCTCAACGACGAAGCAGTGAGCACACCGATTCACGCCTTGCAACGTTTTCCAGTCAGCTTTTTCGGAGGTCATCATGATCAAGTCACTCGTTCCCGCAATCGCCATCGCTGCCGCACTGTCCGTTCCCGCTTTCGCCCAGGCACAAGTCCAGAACAATGGACCCGTCACCCGCGCCGAAGTGAAGGCGCAACTGGTCCAGCTCGAACGCGCCGGCTACAACCCCGCCAGCGATCACACGACCTACCCGGCCAACATCCAGGCCGCGCAAGCCCACGTCGATGCGCAGCAAGGCGCAGCCGTCTCGTCCTACGGCGGCGTGAACGACGGTGCGTCCGCATCCGGTGCGCGCCCGACGAACTTCCTGAGCTGCGTCGTGCGTCCGGCGGCCGATACGAACCCGGTCGACTTCAATCGCCCGTAAGTCGCGTCGCAAAATCGTTGCGAACGATGACAGCATCGCGCCGTCAAATCCCAAAGCTCGGCCCGCGCGCCGGACTTCGGGCATCGTGCGGGCCTTCGCATTGCGGATCTTCGTCACGCTGTAAACCACGGGTTTCACGATGTTTTCTTCCGTGCTTTTTCATCGCGGAAGCCGGCCGCACTACACGCACTACAATTCGTCTCTGTCGTTCGTCACACATCCCGTTCTTGCTGCTCATGCTCAACACGTCGCCGCGTTCTTCCCTGGCCCTTCTCGCGCTCGTCACGCTCGCTGCGTGCGGCGGCCGTACCGCCCCACGCCCAGCTATCAGCAAGAGCTTTTTTCGAGCGGCACCAGCCCGTTCGCGCATAACTTTGACACCACCATCAACGAAACCTGCGAAGCCGTCCGCCGCGCGCTGCTGTCGCAAAGCTTTCTGACGACGATGGCACAGCCTGACACGGTCGACGCCACGAAGAACTTCCAGCCGAGCGCCGATCAGCACATCGTCGTCTCGTTCCATGTCGTCTGCACG
>JAQFVI010000422.1:864-2446 GCA_029439495.1 Caballeronia sp. BR6202001590007 | reverse complement strand
CGCCAGTACAGCGCATCTTCTCATCCTAGCGCTTGCAAGCCAGATGCCTTCGCCTGGCAAAGCTGTTCAGGCTTTGCTCATATTCCCTTGAAAATCCCTAAGCAAAAACATGCAGGGACAAAAAGGCGTTCGAACTATTACCGAATATTTCCGGCCTTAGCTGGCTGGAGCGGGGAAGGAAGTGTTGAGGATCTTACACAGCGAGTCATCCAAGGGCTGGGGTGAGCAGGAAATCCGCACGTTGAAGGAAATGGTCGCGCTTAAGGGATGGCGGTCATACCGTTGAACTGATTTGCCCGAGCGATGCGCGCCTAGGCATTCGTTGCGCGGAGCTTGGCTTTGCGGTGCATCATGCGCGCATGCGTGGAGGCGGCGACATGCCGTCGATCTGCGCACAAAGCCCTGCTGCAACGACGTGCCTTCGACGTTCTGAATACACACAGCGGTCACGACAGTCTCGTCGCCGGAGCGGCCGCGCGTCTCGCGGGCACGCCGCTCATCGTGCGCACGCGCCATCTCGCGCTGCCGATCAGTTTGCTTACCACCTATACGTGGATTCCTCATCGCGTCATCGCGTCATCGCGGTTAGCAACTATGTGCGTCGCTATCTGATCTCCGCGGGCGTGTCGGAGAAGCGCGTGCATACCATCTATGATGGCATTCCCAAGCCCGAACTCGTGACCGGTTCGAGCTTGCGTGCCGAACTCGGCATCGGCGCGGATGCCACCGTCGCCTGCATGGTGACGATCATGCGCGACGGCAAGGGCCATGAGGACCCTCATCGCGGCCGTGCGTCCGCTATTCGATTTACATCCGCACCTGAATGTGGTGATGGCCGGCGATGGTCCGATCTTCGGCGCGATTCAAGGCATCGTCAAAAGTCTCGGGCTCGAACAACGCATTCATTTGCTCGGCTTTCGCACCGACGTATCGAATATTCTGCGTGGCAGCGATCTGTTCGTCTTGCCTGACGCATTAGGAAGCGCTCGGACAAGCGTATATCGAAGCCATGGCCGCGGGCTTGCCCGTCATCGGCACGCGCGTGGACGGCGTGCCCGAACTGATTCAGGACGACGTGAACGGTCTGCTCGTGTCGCCGCGCGATCCTCAGGCCTTGCGCGAAGCCATCAAGCGTCTCGTTGACGATCCCGCCCTGCGTCAGCGCTTGCGCAGCGAAAGCGCGCGCATCACCGAGCGTGGCTTCACGGTCAGCGACATGGCCGACGAAACCGCGATCTTCTATCGGCGTGCGTTGCACGAAAGAGGGCACCGGCATTGAGCAATGCGCGCATACTATGTCCATACTAATATATTACCATATCAGCACGTCGCCGAGAATGATCACGGTCAAGCCCGAACACTTCGCCGAGCAAATGGCCTATCTCGCGAGCGCGGGCTATCGCACGCTCGGCGCGAACGATCTTGCCGCGTTTCTGCGCGGCGAGGACGTGCCCGAGAAATCCGTCGTGCTCACCTTCGACGACGGCTATCTCGACAACTGGGTCCATGCGCATCCGGTGTTGCAGCGTCATGGCTTCAAGGCGCTGTGCTTTCTCGTGAGCAGCTGGCCCGGCGCGGGCGG
>JAQFVI010000422.1:366-854 GCA_029439495.1 Caballeronia sp. BR6202001590007 | reverse complement strand
TGCATCGAACTCGACTTGGGATGCGTTGCCGCGCCTGCTCGATCATCATGCGGGCGAGCGCGCGATCGAAAGCGGCCACGCGGACGATGTCATCTTGCGCTGGTCAGAGATCGATGCGATGCGCGAAGCCGGCACCTTCGAATTTCATAGCCACACGCATTCGCATGTGCGCTGGGATCAGGTCGCGGCATCGCGCGACGAAAAGCGCGAGCGCTTGCGGGAAGACTTATATGCGGCGCGCGCTACGCTTGCAAAGCATCTCGGCGCCGTGTCGGATCATCTGTGCTGGCTGCAAGGCTATTACGACGACTATCGCGAAGTCGCGAGCGAGGCGGGCTTTCGTCACTTCTATACGTGTCACGTCGGGACCAATCCGCGCACCGGCGTGGCTGCGTCGAACGAAGAGCGTTCGATCAACCGGCTGGAAGTGCGCGATCGTCTTGCGTCGTGGCTGGCTTCGCGTCTCTGGGTGCATAGCCGTCCCGCGA
>JAQFVI010000422.1:252-356 GCA_029439495.1 Caballeronia sp. BR6202001590007 | reverse complement strand
CAGCAAGGCGTATTTGCGCATCAAGCGCTAGTTAAACGACGTTCGCTGCAAGCAAATCCGCTAAGCGTCATTCCCCGCATCGGTTGCATCGCGATGCGGGGAAT
>JAQFVI010000422.1:0-242 GCA_029439495.1 Caballeronia sp. BR6202001590007 | reverse complement strand
CCTGCAATGCGCAAGCTTGAGCAGGCGCGCATACGCGACCACCGCCTTGATCTCGTCGATCTGACGCGTCGATGCGTATTCGTCGTCTTCGCCCTGAATGGCAAGCAAGGGCCGACGAATCGTGCGCAATTCGTCTATGATATACTAGCGCCAAAGGGAGAAGGGGGGATCGAGCCACGCATCGTTCCAGCCGTAGAAGACCGAATCGACGTCGTCGTGATAAGCTGCGAGCTTCTCGTGAA
>JAQFVI010000421.1:596-37711 GCA_029439495.1 Caballeronia sp. BR6202001590007 | reverse complement strand
AATCGTCTCGAATCGCTGCTGAATGTTCTTGATGAGCCAACGCGCTTCCTGCAACTGCTGACGCAACGAACCGCTACCCGGATCGCCCCGGTTATTGCGCAAAATGTTTGTATACAGGTGATTAATACGCAACCGCGGCACGATCTCCGGATTCAATTCCACCGTCCACCCACCCGTAGTCTTGCGAACCAGGATGTCGGGCACGACGTAATCGGCCTTGCTCTTTCCGTACGCTGCGCCGGGAAAAGGTTCCAACGATTTGATCAAAAGATGCGCATCGCGCAGCGCGTCGTCGCTGACCTTCAGTTGCTTGCGCAGGCGCGTGAAGTCGTGCGCGGCCAGCAATTCCAGATGATTGTTGACGATCTCCAGTGCGAGCGTGCGTATCGGCGAGGCGTCGAGGCGCAGCAGTTGCAACTTCAGACACTCCGATGCCGAACGTCCACCGACGCCCGGCGGATCGAAACTCTGCAGCAGCGCGAGCGCCGCGCTTAGTTCGTCGACCTCGACTTCGAGTTCTTCCGGAAGATCGGTCTGAATCTCATCGAGCGACGACGTGAGATAGCCGTCTTCGTCTAGCGATTCGATCAGAAAGGTGATGAGCGCGCGATCGCGTTGATTCGCCGACGTCATGCGCAACTGCGCGGTCAGATGATCGCGCAGTGTGGTCGTCGATTCGTGGATTTGCAGCGGTGGAAGATCGTCGTCGTCGGACGCATTGTTCGAGCGACCATAGTTTTCCAGATTCCATGAACTCGAATCGCCGCCATTGTACTCGTCGACGCCTTGCGGCTCGCTGTTCTCGGCGCGATCGGAACTCAACGTGCTGGTGGACGAGCCGTTGCTCATCGTCGGGTCGGGCGCGGTGTTCGTCGTCGCGGGTGACGCGATCAGCGAACCGTCGGCTGCGACGCGCAGCGGACTGGAGATCCAATCGTCGTCGTTTTCGAGCAGAGGATTTTGCGACACGGCCATCGCTACTTCCTGCTGCAATTCGAGCGTCGACAACTGCAGCAGCCGAATGGACTGCTGCAGTTGCGGGGTGAGCGCAAGATGCTGCGATAGACGGAGTTGGAGGCTAGCTTTCATGGCAAATTTTAACCATTGCATTGTATAGAGAGTTTGCCACGCGCGCGAAACCTCGCGGCGACTCCAAAAAAGCCGTGCCGCCTCGACGGGCGGCACGTAAGATTTGCTGATGGACCTGCTGCGTCGCGGCAAGCAGTCGCGGTAATCACATGCGGAAATGTTCGCCCAGATACACGCGGCGCACGCTTTCGTTTTCGATGATCTCGTTCGGCGCACCGGCTGCCAGCACGCTGCCGTCGCTGATGATGTACGCATGATCGCAGATGCCGAGCGTCTCGCGCACGTTGTGGTCGGTGATTAGCACGCCGATATTGCGCTGCTTCAGGAACTTGACGATCTTCTGGATTTCCAGCACCGCGATCGGATCGACGCCTGCGAAGGGTTCGTCGAGCAGGATGAAGCTCGGATTCGTCGCAAGCGCGCGCGCGATTTCCACGCGGCGGCGCTCGCCGCCCGACAGCGACTGCGCGGGATTCTCGCGCAGATGGCCGATCTGCAGTTCTTTGAGTAGCGCTTCGGCGCGCTGCGTGATGGCGTCTTTCGACAGACGCTTGCCCGATTCGTCCGTCTGCAGTTCCAGCACCGCGCGGATGTTCTGCTCGACGGTGAGCTTGCGGAACACGGACGCTTCCTGCGGCAGATACGACAGTCCGAGATGCGCGCGCTGGTGGATCGGCAGCAGGCTGATCGAATTGCCGTCGAGATCGATCTCGCCGGCATCGAGCGGCACGAGGCCGACGATCATATAGAACGACGTCGTCTTGCCCGCGCCGTTCGGGCCGAGCAGGCCGACCACTTCGCCGCTCTTCACGTCGAGCGACACGTCCTTCACCACGGTGCGCGAGCCGTATTGCTTCTTCAGATTGCGGACGACGAGCGAACTCGACTGGCCGTCCGGCTTGCGGTTGGGCATGGCGGGTGCGTTCACTGCTGCGGCGATCCTTTGATTGAGTTCGACGGAGAAAGCGTCGACGTGGGCGGGCCGTCCAGCGGCGCTGCGCCGCCGCTGCGGGGCGCGAGCATCGCGCGCACGCGGCCACTCGGATTGCCGGGCGCGGCCTGGTCCTTGCCGGCGCTCGCGGTGTAGAAGTCCTTCTGGCCGCCGTAGGTGATGACGCTGCCGTGCACTTCGTCCTGCACTGTCGTCAGGCCTTGCAGGCGGCGCACGACGGCACGCGTCGTGAGCTTGGTGAAGTCGTTCTTGCCGTCGTAATCGATGCGCACCGCGTTGCCGTCGATGTACTCGTCGACGCCGTCGCGCTTCTGGCGGAAGTAGGACAGATTGTTGCCGGTCGACGTGCCCGTCGCGTACTGATAACCCTGCGGGTCCTGCGTGACCTCGACGCGATCCGCCTTGATGACGATCGTGCCTTTGGTCGCGACGACGTGTCCCGTGAAGATGTTCTTTTGCGCGAGATCGTCGTAGGACATGTTGTCTGCTTCGATGTTGAGCGGCTTTTGCTGGTCGGCCTTCTCGGCGTGCGCCATCGGCGCGAACAGCGCGAGCGGCAGCACGATCAGCGCGGCGAGGGCCGCGATCCCGTTCCGCGTGGTGTGCGCGGCGCGGCGCGCGAGCATTGCGCGCGCGGGGCTGCCATCGGGACGAGGGAAGATTTCGTTCATGCAGTCACACTTCGGAATGGAATGCCCGGGATTATTTGGAAGAGCCGCCGTTGATATCCGAGGCGGCGATGGCGTCGTGCACGTTACCGAAAAGCTTCATTTCCCGAGTGACGTTGTTGTAGTTCATGCCGTTGGCGGTCATCACCGACGGACCGCGCTGAAGTCTAACCGGTTTTTCCGTTTCGATGACATCGTCGTTCACCAGCACGAGAAAATGCTGCGAATCTGCTTGCATCTGCGGATCTCCGTAATCGGCCGCCCGCAGGATGCGCGCGTGGTCGTAGAGATCGACGATGGACACGTCGGCATTCACGGTGCCGCGCTCGCTCGTTGCCGTGACGGTCGGCTTCTGCACCTGGAACATGCGCATCGCGGGCGCCGTCAGGTCGCTGTTTTCGTCGTCTTCGTAATGCACCATCGACTTGGCCGTCAGACGGTATTGCGTCGTACCGGTGGTGTCGAGTTCGGAGACGGAGAAGTTGTCGGCGAAGTAATCCGGCGTGTGGTGCTTGGGCTGATCCGGCGCCTGCTGCGCGGGCGGCATCGTCGCCTGCAGCAGCCAGTAGGTTCCGCCCGCGAGCGCCGCCACCGCGATCAGCGGACCCAGCGAAGCGAGCTTGCCTGGGCGCGCCACGGCTCAGGCTCCGAGCGCCGCGGCAAGCAGCGCATCGTATCGGTGTTGCGCGCGCAGGATGGCATCGCAGACTTCGCGCATCGCGCCGTGCCCGCCGCGCGCTTCGGCGACCCAGTGCGCGCGCTGGATGACTTCCGTATGCGCATTCGCCGGCGCGGCCGCGAAGCCGCAGCGGCGCATCACTGCGAGGTCGGGCCAGTCGTCGCCCATGTAGCCGCATTCGCTTGCCGCGATGCCCGTCGCTTCGAGCAACTGCGCGAACGCGACGGTCTTGTCCTCGACGCCCTGATAGAGATGCGTGAGGCCCAGTTCCTTCGCGCGCGCCGCGACGATGCCCAACTTGCGTCCGGTGATGATCGCCGTCTGCACGCTGACCGACTGCAGCATTTTCACGCCGTGACCGTCGAGCGAATTGAACGACTTCATCGCGTCGCCTTCGGCGGTGAAGTAGAGGCTGCCGTCGGTGAATACGCCGTCGATGTCGAAGATCATCAAGCCGATGCGGCTCGCGCGCTCGGACGCGCTCGCGTTAGGCGAGCGCGCCGGCAAGGGAGAGGAGGGCTGCTGCGCCATCAAATTACCTTTTTGGAAAAGAGGTCGTGCATGTTCAAAGCGCCGATCAGGGTCGAGTCGGCGTCGACGACCAGCATCTGATTGATGCGATAACGCTCCATCAGTTCCACGGCTTCGACGGCGAGATGGTCCGGACCGATCGTGCGCGGATGACGGGTCATGACGTCGGCGAGCTTGGGCGAACGGAAATCGCCGTCGCGCTGGAGGATGCGGCGCAGGTCGCCGTCCGTGAAGATGCCTTCGACATGGTTGTTGCCGTCGACGACGGCCGTCATGCCCATGCGCTTGTCGGTGATCTGGAACAGCGCGTCCGAAACGGTCGCGTCGAGCGGCACGACGGGCACTTCGGCGCCCACGCGCATCACGTCGCGAACGTAGGTGAGCAGGCGGCGGCCGAGCGCGCCGCCCGGATGCGAGCGCGCGAAATCGTCGGGGCCAAAGCCGCGCGCGTCGAGCACGGCGACGGCGAGCGCATCGCCGAGCGCCATCGCGGCGGTCGTGCTCGCCGTCGGCGCGAGATTCATCGGGCACGCTTCCTTTTCGACGCGCGCGTTCAGATGCATGTCCGCCAGTTGCGCGAGCGAGGATTCGGGACGCCCGGTGATCGCGATGAGTTTCGCGCCAAGGCGCTTGATGAGCGGCAAAATGGCGACGAGTTCTTTGGTCTCGCCGGAATTCGACAGCGCGATGAAGATATCGTCGGCGGTGACCATGCCGAGGTCGCCGTGGCTCGCTTCGGCGGGATGCACGAAGAACGCAGGCGTGCCCGTGCTCGCGAGCGTCGCGNGCAGTGCTTTTACAGCGTTTGCGAAGTCGTCGTCAAGCCGCTCGGACAGGCCGCGAACGGCGTCGGCTTCGATCTGGATTACATTGCGAGCGAGGGCCAGCGCCCGATCGCCATTGATTTTCGCTATCATGCGCCGAGTATAGCAAAGGCGTTTCTCCGCCGCGTCGCGTCGCCGCCTATCCGCTCCCGCAGGCCCTGTGTTCACGGGCTTTTCCCAAGACACCGCGGCGCAGCAACGAAGCGCCCGGAACGCTGACGAACGAGGACGCTAGACGGATGATTTCTCCGCTAGAAATGACGCTGTTGCTGCTGTGTTCGGTGGCCGGCGTCGTCGTATTCCGCTATTTCAATCTGCCGCCAATGCTCGGTTATCTGACCGTGGGCATCATCGTCGGGCCGAATGTGGCCGGCATTGCGCCGGATACCGAACGCGCGCAGCATCTCGCCGAATTCGGCGTCGTGTTCCTGATGTTCTCCATCGGACTGGAATTCTCGCTGTCGAAACTGCGTTCGATGTGGCGCATCGTGTTCGGTCTCGGCGCGAGCCAGGTCGGCGCGACCATCGCGCTCGCGATGATCGTCGGCTGGATCGCGCATTTCTGGACCGAGATGTCGTGGCAGGCGAGCTTCGCGCTCGGCGGTGCACTGTCGATGTCGTCGACGGCCATCGTCAGCAAGCTGCTCGCGGAGCGGCTCGAACTCGAATCGCACCACGGCCGCAACATTTTCGGCATCCTGCTGTTTCAGGATCTGGCGGTCGTGCTGCTGCTCACCAATGCTCATCAATCATCGCGGCGCTCGGCAACGGCAATTCGTCGCAGCTGGCGATGTGGCTCGGCATCGCGGCGGTGAAGATCGTCGTCGCGCTGATGGTGCTGCTTTTCATCGGCCAGAAGTTCATGNACTTGTGCCTGGTGATGCTCGGCGCGGTGTTCATGCGCGGTGTTCATCACCGACAAGTTCGGCCTGTCGCTCGCGCTCGGCGCGTTCATCGCGGGCGTGCTGATCGTGGAAACGCCGTAACGGCATCAGGTGGAAGAGGACATCAAGCCGTTTCGCGACGTGCTGCTCAGCCTGTTCTTCGTGACGACCGGCATGCTGCTGAACCCGCGCGTGATCTGGGAGCATCCGTTCCTCGTGCTCGGCTTCTTCGTCGTGCCAGTGTTGCTCAAGGTGATCATGATTATACCGCGTTATACCGCGCTCGCGCGCGCGTTCGGTTCGCCTCGGGGCGTCGCGATGCGCACCGGCCTCGGGCTCGCGCAGGTGGGCGAGTTCGGCTTCGTGCTGTTCAATCTGGTGCGCGACTCGAAACTGGTCGATTCGACCGTGCTGCAAGGCGATTTTCGCCGCGATGCTGCTGTCGATGCTCGCCGCGCCGTTCATCATCCAGAACGCGGACCGCATCGTGCTGCGGCTGTCGTCGACGGAATAGATGCTGCAATCGCTGCAGATGACCAAGATCGCGACGCAGAGTCTGAAGCAGAGCGGCCATATGATCATCTGCGGCTATGGCCGCGCCGGGCAGAATCTCGCGCGCATGCTGGAGCACGAAGGCATTTCGTCG
The DNA here is from genome assembly GCA_029439495.1 of Caballeronia sp. BR6202001590007. Classification (GTDB taxonomy): domain Bacteria; phylum Pseudomonadota; class Gammaproteobacteria; order Burkholderiales; family Burkholderiaceae; genus Caballeronia. Next base: position 31,438 of record JAQFVI010000421.1, on the reverse strand, counting down.
CGCTCGACCTCGATCCGGATCGCGTCGCGGCGGCCGCGGCGGCGGGCGAATCGGTTGTGTTCGGCGATGCCGGGCGGCGCGAGTCGCTACTCGCGGCGGGTCTGCATCGCGCGGCGACGGTCGCGATCACCTACGCGAACACGCCGTCGGCGCTGCGCGTGCTGCACAACGTCCACGAACTCGCGCCGACCTTGCCGGTGATCGTGCGCACGGTCGACGACGCCGACCTCGAGAAGCTGATCGCGGCGGGCGCGACCGAAGTGATTCCTGAGATCGTCGAAGGCAGTTTGATGCTCGCGTCGCACACGCTGGTGCTGGTGGGCGTGCCGATGCGCCGTGTCGTGTGCCGTGTCGTGTGCCGCGTCGAGGAAATGCGCGACGAGCGCTACAGTCTGCTGCGCGGTTATTTCCACGGCGCCGACGACGCGGACGACGATGGCCACGAGCAGGTGCGGCTACAATCCGTACCGATCGACGCCGGTTCTGAAGCCGTCGGGCATTCGCTCGACGATCTCGGGCTCGTCGGCCGCGGTGTCGAAGTGACCGCGATCCGCCGCCACGGCATCCGCGGCGTCGAACCGGATCCCGACACGAAGCTGCACGCGAACGACATCGTCGTGCTGCGCGGTCTGCCCGAAGTGCTGGCGCAAGCCGAGGAATGGCTTTCGCGCAATCGCCGGGCGGTTTGATCGTTCTTTTTACCCAGGCAGGCGCGGCCCAGGCGCCGACTCCGGAGAAGTCATGTCCATCATTTCCTCGAACGCCCAGCTCGATGCCGCGCGTTTCATCAAGGAGCGCGTGCGCACCGTCGAAGACTGGCCGCAGGCAGGCGTGCAGTTTCGCGATATCACGCCCGTGCTGCAGGACCGCCGCGCGCTGCGCACGCTGATCGACCTGTTCGTGCAGCGCTATATCGACGAAGAGCTCGATGCGATCGCCGGGCTCGATGCGCGCGGATTCATCATCGGGCCGATTCTGGCTTATGAGCTGAGCCTCGGTTTCGTGCCGATCCGCAAGAAGGGCAAGCTGCCGTACAAGACGCTGTCTCAGTCCTACGATCTCGAATACGGCAGCGCGACGGTCGAGATTCACGAGGACGCGTGCAAGCCCGGCAATCGCATCGTGATCGTCGACGATCTGGTCGCGACCGGCGGCACGATGATGGCCGGCAATGTGCTGCTCGAACGGCTCGGCGCGCAGGTCGTCGAGGCGGCGGCGATCATCGATCTGCCCGATCTCGGCGGCTCGAAGCTGCTGCGCGACAACGGCGTGCCGCTCTATACCGTGTGCGAATTCGCGGGACACTGAGATGCCCGACTTCATGCTCTTTCTCGCCGCGTCGGTCGCGATCACGCTCGCGCCCGGTCCGGACAATCTTCAGGTGCTCGCGCGCGGCATCTCGCAGGGGCGGCTCGCCGGCGTGGTCGCAGCGCTCGGCTTCGCGTGCGGCGTGATCTTCCATACGACGCTCGCGGCATTTGGCATCGCGGCGCTCCTGCGTTCGTCGCCGATGGCGTTCAAGGCCGTCAAGCTCGCGGGCGCGGCTTATCTGGTCTGGATCGGCATCAAGGCGCTGCGCAGCCACGGGCTCGCGACCGCGCACGAACGCCCGAGTCAGCCGCTTGCGACCGTGTTCCGGCAGAGGCAACATGCTGAATCCGAAGGTCACGCTGTTCTTCATCGTGTTCCTGCCGCAGTTCGTCGATGCGCACGGTGCGCAAAGCGTGATGGTGCAGATGTTCGAACTCGGCGCGCTGTTCATGCTGCAGACGGTCGTCGTGTTTTTGCTGTTCGGCTTTTGTGCCGGAATGATCGGCGCGTGGCTTAAGCGCCGTCCGCGCGTGGGCGTATGACTCGACCGGCTCGCGGGCGTGACCTTCATCGCGCTCGGCATTCGCGTCGCGCTGCGCGACTGAGGCGGCGCGCATGAGTTTGCCCGCGATCATCGCCGCGCGCCGCTTCGACGTGACCGCGCCCGCGCCGTTCTTCATCGGCGAGATGTGCGTCGGCTGGATCCGCCTGTCCGATCTCGACGCCCTGCGCCGCTGGCCGCAGACCTTCGACATGGACACCGGCGCCGGCGATGCCGCCCGCGCGGTGCGTCTGAGCGCGTCGCTGACGACCGTCGAAGTCCGCACCGCCGCGCTCGCCGCCGCGATCGACACGCTGCATGCCGAAGGCCGCATTCCCGGCTGGCACGACGAAACCTACGCCATCCGCAACGCGTTCGACAGGCCGCTGCTCGCGTTCATCGAGCGCGCGGCCTCGCGCTTCTTCGGCACGATGACCTACGCGGTGCATCTGAACGGCATCGTAAAATATCGTGACGACGCGCCGAAGCTGTGGATCGCGCGCCGCAGCGACACCAAGGCGACCGATCCCGGCATGCTGGACAACGTCGTCGCGGGCGGCATCGGCTGGGGCTGGATATCCTGCCGACGCTTGTCAAGGAATGCTGGGAAGAAGCGGGCATGCCCGCCGAACTTGCATAGACCGCGGAGCGCGGCCGCACCGTCCATGTGCTGCAATCGCTGCCCGAAGGCACGCAGGCCGAGCAGATCTTCGTCTACGACATCGTGCTGCCGGTCGATTTCACGCCACGCAATCAGGACGGCGAAGTCGGTGAACATCGGCTTGCCCGCATCGACGACGTCGCGCGCTGGATCGAGGAAGACCGGCTGACGGTCGATGCGCCGCTTGCGACGCTCGACTGCCTGCTGCGCCGCCAGTGGATCGACGAGGCGTCGTGCGAGGGCATCGACGCGCTTTTCGCCGCGCCATCCGTCTGAATACAAGCATCGAACGAGGAAGGGTCATGTCGACCGAACATAGCTTTTATCTGAAGTTGTCGTGCCCGGACCGGCCGGGAATCGTGTATGCTATATCCGGTTTTCTGTTCAATCTCGGCGCGAACATTCTCGATTCGGCGCAATTCGGCGACAGCCACACGGGCGAATTCTTCATGCGCGTGCATTTTCAGCAGGTCGGTGGTGATCCGGGCCTCGACGCGCTGCGCAAGACCTTCGCTGAACTCGCCGACGAATTCGGCATGCGCTGGGAATTGCACGACGCATCGGTGAAGCTGCGTGTGGTCATCATGGTGTCGAAGATCGGGCACTGCCTGAACGACCTGCTTTTCCGCTATCGCACGGGGCAATTGCAGATCGAGATTCCCGCGATCGTGTCGAACCACAAGGATTTCTATCAGCTCGCGGCGAGCTACGACATTCCGTTCCATCATTTGCCGCTTCTGAACGCGACGGCGGAAGGCAAGGCCGCGCAGGAAGTGCGCGTGATGGAGATCGTCGATCAGCACGACACCGATCTGGTCGTGCTCGCGCGCTACATGCAGATTCTGTCGGCGGACATGTGCGAGAAGCTCGCCGGCCGTGCGATCAACATCCATCACTCGTTTCTGCCGAGCTTCAAGGGCACGAAGCCGTACTATCAGGCGTTCGACCACGGCGTGAAGCTGATCGGCGCGACCGCGCACTACGTGACGTCCGATCTGGATGAAGGTTCGATCATCGAGCAGGAAGTGGAGCGTGTCGACCACAACATGACGCCGGAGCAGCTCACGTCGATCGGCCGCGACGTCGAATGCGTGACACTCGCGCGCGCGGTCAAGTGGCACGCGGAGCATCGCATTCTGCTCAACGGACACAAGACGGTGGTGTTTCGCTGATTCGTTCGTGAGAGTGTGTGCGGCGCGTCCGTGCACTTCGCAGAAAAAAGCCCGCTCGGTCATCCGGCGGGCTTTTTTGCGTTCAGACGAGCCGCAGATATACGAGTTCGCGCTTGATGTACGCGTAGAAGATCGGCGCGGCGATTACGCCCGGCAGGCCGAACGCGGCTTCCATTGCGAGCATCGCGAGCAGCAGTTCCCACGCGCGCGCCTCGATCTGACCGCCGATGATGCGCGCGTTCAGGAAATACTCGAGCTTGTGGATGACGATCAGAAACGCGAGCGACGCGACCGCCGTGCCGAACGACACCGACAGTGAGATCCCGACGATGATCGTGTTCGAGATGAGATTGCCGATCACCGGCATCAGGCCGACGATGAAGGTGATCAGCACCAGCGTCTTCGACAGCGGCAGGCGTTCGTTGAAGAGCGGCAGCGCGACCAGCAGATAGATCGCGGTGAAGAATGCGTTGATCGCGGAAATCTTGATCTGCGCGAAGACGATGCGGCGAAACGCATCCGAGAAGCGCGACACCCGCGCGACGAGCGCCGTGGAGAGCGGCAGGCGATGATGACCCGTGCGCGGCGCGCTGACCGCGATGATCGCCCCGATGATCATGCCGATCACGATGTGCCCGAGGCCGCGCGCCATTTCCTTGCCGCCCTGTTGCAGCATTTCGGCGTGCCGGTGCATGAGTTCGGCGGCCTTGTCCTTCATCTGCACGGTATCGACCGGCAGATAATTTGTGATCCAGTCGGGCACGGACAGCCGCGCGCTCGACGTGATGTTCATGAGCTGATCGAGCAATTTTTGCAGGCTCGGATAATCGTGCTCGATATGCTCGATCGTCCCGAGAGTCGCGCCCGTCAGCGCGCCGACGATGATCGCGGAGATCAGCACGACGGAAATCAGCCGCGCGCCCTTGCTGACCACATGACGCTCGATGACCGGCGCGATCATGTGCACGAGCTGATAGACCAGCATGCCGGCGAGTAGGCCGCCGAGCAGCTTGAGATCCAGCACCAGCCACAGCGCGAAGAGCGCGAGGACGTAGCTGCCGATTTCCACGGCGGACAGCTTCGGCAGGCTCATGTCGCTCGTCAGCCTGACCAGGCGGGCCGGCAGGTCCCTGACGCGCTGCTCTTCGTTGGCTGCTTCGTTGCGCTTCGCCATGACTGCGTTCCTTCTTCCTTGCGTGCGACGGTGGTTGTAAAGGCGCGGTCCGGCGGGACGCGTGGCGCGTGCGGCAGGTCACGCCGCCGACTTCGGCCGTTGCAGCAAAGGTGCCAGATATCTGCCAGTAAAGCTCGCCTTCGTTTTCGCGACCTGCTCCGGCGTCCCCTGGGCGATGATTTGCCCGCCGCCGGCGCCGCCTTCCGGTCCGAGGTCGATGACCCAGTCGGCGGTTTTGATCACGTCGAGATTATGCTCGATGATGACCACCGTGTTGCCCTGATCGCGCAATCGATGGATCACTTCCAGCAGCAGCGCGATGTCATGAAAGTGCAACCCCGTCATGGGCTCGTCGAGGATGTACAGCGTCCGACCGGTGTCGCGCTTGCTCAGTTCCAGCGAGAGCTTGACGCGCTGGGCCTCGCCGCCCGATAGCGTGGTTGCCGACTGGCCCAGCCGGATATAGCCCAGACCCACGTCCAGCAAGGTCTTCAGCTTGCGCGTGACGACCGGCACCGGCTTGAAAAACTCATGCGCGGCTTCGACCGTCAGATCCAGCACCTCGCTGATGTTCTTCCCTTTGTACTGGATGTCGAGCGTCTCGCGGTTGTAGCGCTTGCCGTGGCAGACGTCGCAGGGCACGTAGACGTCGGGCAGGAAGTGCATTTCCACCTTGATGACGCCGTCGCCCTGGCACGCTTCGCAGCGTCCGCCCTTGATGTTGAACGAGAAGCGGCCCGGATCGTAGCCGCGTTCCTTTGCGGCCGGTACACTGGCGAACAGTTCGCGAATCGGCGTGAACAGCCCGGTGTAAGTGGCCGGATTCGAGCGCGGCGTGCGCCCGATCGGCGACTGATCGACGGCGATCACCTTGTCGAAGTGTTCGAGACCTTCGATGGATTCGTACGGCGCGGGCTCCGTTGCGGAACCGTACAGATGCTGCGCGACCGCGTGCTGCAGCGTGTCGTTGATGAGGGTGGACTTGCCCGAGCCCGACACGCCCGTCACGCAGGTCAGCAGGCCAACCGGCAGATCGAGCGTCACGCGCTTCAGATTATTGCCGTGCGCTTCCACGATGCGCAACCGCCGCTCGTCGGGCTGATTGCGCTTCTCCGGATAGGCGATCGTGCGTTTGCCGGACAGATACTGCCCGGTGATCGAATTGGCGTCCTTCTGCACCTGATCCGGCGTGCCCTGCGCGACGATCACGCCGCCGTGCTCGCCCGCGCCCGGTCCCATATCGACGACGTAATCGGCCATGCGGATCATGTCTTCGTCATGCTCGACGACGATCACCGAATTGCCGATGTCGCGCAGATGCTTGAGCGTGTCGATCAGCCGGTCGTTGTCGCGCTGATGCAGGCCGATGGAAGGCTCGTCGAGCACGTACATGACGCCGGTCAGCCCGGAACCGATTTGCGAGGCGAGCCGTATGCGCTGCGCCTCGCCGCCGGACAGCGTCTCGGTGCTGCGTTCGAGCGACAGGTAATCCAGACCGACGTTATTCAGGAACGACAGCCGCGCGACGATTTCCTTGACGATCTTGTCCGCGATCTCGCCTTTCGCGCCGTCGAGCCGCAGCGTCTGGAAGTAGCCGAGTGCGTCGCGCAGCGGCCAGTCGTTGATTTCGTAGATGCCGCGCGCCTGATCTTGCGCGCCGACCTTGACGAAGCGCGCCTCGCGCCGCAAACGCGTGCCGTCGCATGCTGGGCACGGCTGATTGTTCTGGTATTTCGCCAGTTCTTCGCGCACGGCGGTGGAGTCGGTTTCGCGGTAACGCCGCTCCAGATTCAGGATGATGCCTTCGAACGCATGCTCGCGGACCGACGCGCGTCCGCGCTCGTTGATGTACGAGAACGGAATGCTCTGCTTGTCCGAACCGTACAGCAGCGTCTTGCGGACTTTTTCCGGCAGATCTTCGAAGGGAGCGTCGATGTCGAACTCGTAGAACGCCGCGAGACTCTGCAGCATCTGGAAGTAGAACTGGTTGCGCCGGTCCCAGCCCTTCACCGCGCCCGCCGCGAGCGACAGCGACGGATGCGCGACCACGCGCTTCGGGTCGAAGAAGGTGATCTGTCCGAGTCCGTCGCATTCCGGGCATGCGCCCATCGGGTTGTTGAACGAGAACAGGCGCTGTTCGAGTTCGGGCAGCGAATACGAGCAGATCGGGCACGCGAACTTGGAACTGAAGAGCTTTTTCTGTTCCGTGTCTATTTCGAGCGCGATCGCGCGGCCATCGGCGAGGCGCAGCGCGGTTTCGAACGATTCCGCGAGACGCTGCTTCATGTCGGGCCGCACTTTCAGTCGGTCGATGACGACGTCGATCGTGTGCTTGTCGTTCTTCTTGAGCTTGGGCAGGGAATCGACTTCATAGATCGTGGCGACGTCTTCGTTCGCCGTGCCGCCGCCCGAACGGATGCGAAAGCGGATGAAGCCCTGCGCCTGCATCTCCTCGAACAGCTCGACGTGCTCGCCCTTACGATCCGCGACGACCGGCGCGAGGATCATCAGCTTGGTTTCTTCGGGCAGCGCGAGCGCGGCATCGACCATTTGCGAGACGCTTTGTGCCTCGAGCGGAATCAGGTGATCCGGGCAATACGGCGTGCCGACGCGCGCGTACAGCAGACGCAGATAATCGTGGATTTCCGTGACGGTGCCGACCGTCGAACGCGGATTGTGGGACGTCGCCTTCTGCTCGATGGAAATGGCCGGCGACAGGCCTTCGATCAGATCGACGTCGGGCTTTTCCATCAGCTGCAGAAATTGCCGAGCGTAGGCGGAAAGACTTTCGACGTAGCGGCGCTGACCTTCGGCATAGAGCGTATCGAACGCGAGCGAGGACTTGCCCGACCCGGACAAACCCGTGATCACGATCAATTTGTGACGCGGTAAATCGAGACTGACGTTCTTCAGATTGTGGGTTCGAGCCCCACGAATACGAATTTCTTCCACGAGTTTTTCCGCGAGTTCTTCCCGAGTTTCACTTGTCCTGTGTGGGAGGGGAAGGGTCAAATCCGTTACTATACCGACTTTTGCAGGGCGCGCAGAGGGCGTCGGAGAGTTCGGACAAAGACTCGGATCGGTCGATCCGGTTCAGCGGCTTTCGAACCACGCGTCACATATGTCACATATAATAGTGATAGTGCCAATAGTGATAGTGCCGTCCGGCAGAACGACAAGGCGGCCGTTTCCGGCGTCCCCACGGGCCGGGCCAGACGCAATCCTCATCCACAAACCCGTTCCAGATGTCCAATCCGTCTGCCACGTCCACACGTCTCTCCGCACCGGAGTTGCGCGCGACCGTGTCGCTTGCCGCTATCTTCGCGCTGCGCATGCTCGGCCTCTTCATGATCATGCCGGTGTTCTCGATCTACGCGAAAACCATCCCCGGCGGCGATGGCGTGGTGCTCGTCGGAATCGCGCTCGGCGCCTACGGCGTCACGCAGTCCATGCTGTACATCTTCTACGGATGGATTTCCGACAAGCTGGGGCGCAAACCGGTCATCGCGTTCGGGCTGCTGGTGTTCGCGCTCGGCAGCTTCGTCGCGGCGGTTGGGCATTCGATGGCGTGGATCATCGCCGGACGCGTGATTCAGGGCATGGGCGCGGTGTCGTCGGCGGTGATCGCGTTCATCGCGGACCTGACGCAGGAAGAAAACCGCACCAAGGCGATGGCGATGGTCGGCGGCTCGATCGGCATATCGTTCGCGGTCGCGATCGTCGGCGCGCCGATCGTGTTCCATTGGGTCGGCATGAGCAGCTTGTTCACGGTGATCGGCGTGCTGTCGCTGCTCGCGATCGGCGTCGTGCTGTGGATCGTGCCCAATCCGCCGACGCCGCCCGTCCACGTCAAGGCGCCGTTCGCCGAAGTGCTGCACAACGTCGAGCTGCTGCGCCTGAATTTCGGCGTGCTCGTGCTGCATGCGACGCAGACCGCGCTCTTTCTGGTCGTGCCGCGCATTCTGGAGGCGGGCGGCCTGCCGGTCGCGTCGCACTGGAAAATTTACCTGCCGGTGATGGGCCTCGCGTTCGTGATGATGGTCCCCGCGATCATCACCGCCGAGAAGCGCGGGAAGATGAAGGTCGTCATGCTGAGCGCCATCGCGCTTATTCTTTTCGGCCAATTGTTATTGGGCGCGGCAGCGCATACGCTATGGTCCGTGGTCGCGATTCTGTTCGTATATTTTCTCGGCTTCAACGTGCTGGAAGCATCGCAGCCGTCGCTCGTGTCGAAGCTCGCGCCCGGCACGCGCAAGGGCGCGGCAGCGGGTGTTTACAACACGATGCAGTCCATCGGTCTTGCGCTGGGCGGCGTGGCTGGCGGCTGGCTGCTGAAGCTCGACGGACCGAGCGCGGTCTTTTTCGCGTGCTCCGCGCTGGTGCTGGCATGGTTCGTCGTTGCGGCAAGCATGAAATCGCCGCCTGTCAGAGCAAAGCGCGCGGCCTGACGCTTGGTTGGACCCTTTCGACTCTTCCGAGTCTGGCGAATTTTTGGAATCAGCTGATTTGACTCGGCGTGGCGCGACGAGCGTGCGGCGCCGGTGGCAAGCAAGGTATTTACCGGAGAAATCATGGCATCTGTCAACAAGGTCATTCTCGTGGGCAATCTGGGCGCCGACCCGGAAACCCGCTACCTCCCGAGCGGCGACGCCGTGGCCAACATTCGGCTCGCGACGACCGATCGCTACAAGGACAAGGCGTCCGGCGAATTCAAGGAACTCACGGAATGGCATCGCGTCGCGTTCTTTGGGCGTCTGGCGGAAATCGTGAACGAATACCTGAAGAAGGGCTCGTCGGTGTATATCGAAGGACGCATCCGCACGCGCAAGTGGACGGATCAGCAAGGCCAGGAGCGCTATTCGACCGAGATCGTCGCCGATCAGATGCAGATGCTCGGCGGCCGTGGCGGCGCGGGCATGGGCGGCGGCGATGGCCGCGCCGCATCCGGTGGACGTGCGAGCGGCGGACAGTCCGGCGGCGGTTCCAGCCGGTCGAGCGCACCCGCGGGTGGCGGCTTCAACGATATGGACGACGACATCCCGTTCTGAGAATCGCGATTTTCGACTACAGCGCAGATGAAAGCCTCCGGGGTTATCGCCGGAGGCTTTTTGCATTTTTGCCGCCGCTTTTATCCGGATTTTCCGCCGCCGCGCGCGATTCCCGCGATGCCTCGATTAAGCCGATAGAAAGGTAATCGGACTTATCCTATGGTCTGCGAAATATTCGCATTTTATTTTAAAGCGCGCGATCGACGATCAATAAGCGAATGGCATTATCGTCGTCCATGAAATTGAATGGCGATAAGCAATTAAATCTTCGTGTGGCTTGATCGCGCTTCAAATATCGGCAATCAAAAATCGATTTGAAAATCACGAACTGAGCGGGGAAGCTTTGAAACTGTGCGTAATGGTGGCCGACGACCATCCCTTCATTATACTGGGAATCAAGGCGCTTCTGGCCGCCGACGATGGAATCGAAGTCGTCGGGGAAGCGACGAGTGCGAGCCGTCTGCTTTCCGAACTCGCCTGCAAGCCGTACAACGTGCTCGTCACGGACTTCGCGATGCCGGAGCACGGGCGCGACGCGCACGACGGACTGCGCCTCATCCGCAAGGTGCGCGGGGAGTGGCCGGCGGTCGGCATCGTGGTGCTGACGAGCGTGAGCAATGTCGCCATCCTGCGCTCGATTCTCAACGCCGGCGCCATCGGTCGTCTCGTCAACAAGGCCGAGCCGAGCTCGTCTCGGTGGCTGTGCGGCATGCGCATCTGGATCGCCGTTTCGTCAGCGCGTCGTTCGTCGCGGCGCTCGCGGAGGCGGGCGCGGAAGGCGAGAACTCGAAAGAGGAGCTGTGTCTTTCGCCGCGCGAGGAAGAAGTCGTCAGGCTGTTCGCGAAAGGGCGTTCCATCACGGAGATCGCCAGCGAACTCGGCCGCAACGTACGCACGATCAGCCGCCAGAAACGCGATGCCATGAACAAGCTCGGCGTAAAAAATGATCCTGGCTTGTTCGTTTTCGTGCGCGCCCGGGGACTCGGCTAATTTCCCCCGGCCGTCACGTTTGTTTCGGACACGTCTTATGTCGTTTGGTGTTTCGGTCAACGATTCTTCCGTTTCCCCACTGAAACTGAATCTGAATGCGCACGCTGCGATGAGGTACGAACTGATGAATACGGGAATGCAAGGCCGCGAGTTCTCGCAGTCGAAAAGAATCAGACTGGCGATTGCGGATGATCATCCGCTGGTCATTCTCGCGATCGAATGGCTGGCCGGAAACTTTCCCAACGTCGAAGTCATCAGTCGCAGCGCGAATTCGACGCAACTCGACGAATCGCTCGCCGGGCGCGGCTGCGACGTCGCCATCGTCGATTTCCACATGCCCGGCGGCCGCTTCGGCAATGGGTCGAGCTTCTGCAGCACATGTCGGTTCGCTATCCGGAAGTGCGCGTCGTCGTGCTGTCGCGCAACGACGATGCTGGGCTCGTCAAGCAAGCGCTGGAAGCGGGCGCGCACGCGAGCCGAAAATGGCGGCGCCCGACCGGCAGTCGGCCTTGCAGATGGGTAAGCTCGTGTTGGTCGCCGAGGATCATCCGGTCAATCAGGAACTGATCCGTCATCAACTGTCGCTGCTCGGTTTCGCCTGCGCCGTCGTGCACGACGGCGACGAAGCGCTCGCCGCGCTCGATTGCACTTTCTGATCACCGATTGTCATATGCCGAACATGACTGGCTACGAATTGGCGCGGCGGGTGCGCGACCGCGAGCGGGGAGCGTCGCGTCGGCTGCCGATTCTCGGCATCATGGCGAGCACTGTTCCCGAGGAACTCAAGAAGTGCCGCGACGCCGGCATGGACGATTGCCTCATCAAGCCTACGCGGCTCGCCACCTTGCGCGAGCATCTCGATGGCGCAGCTATGGGGCAGCGAGGCGACGGTGAAGGCATTGCTGGACGCGTTCGTGTCGTCGTTCCGGGACGATCTTGCCTCGCTCGACGCGTTGCTCGACAGCGCGTCGGTGGAGCAGTTGCGCGAATGGCACCATTGCGTGATGGGCGCGGCCAGCGTGTTGTAGTATCGGCCGCTGGTCGATGCGCTCGATGTCTTTCATCGCGATCTGTCGGCGAAGCCGGCCGAGAAACGCCGTCGCGATGACCGCGCGGCAGCCGTCGGCATAGGTGCGTCCGGCTTCGGTCAGCGAAACGCTGCGCGTTGTGCGGTTCACGAGCCGCGTATTCAGATGCGTTTCCAGCAGCGCGACGTTATCGCGTAACGACGGCGTTCGAGACATCGAGCGCGGCGGCGGCGTGCCCGAACGATTCGGTTTCCGTGACTTTGAGAAAGACGCGCATCGCTTGCAGTTGATTCATGGCCGATGGCTTTCGATGCGCCTTTACCTCGACGCGGGTGTGCAGGGTCGGCGTGATTGCCGGAAGTGCGAACGCGGTCGGATGAGCCGCCGTCTCGCGTGCGCGATGGTAAGGGCGTCGCGCATCGGTAGGAATAAGAGGCTTCCGATGCTCGCGCCATGTATTGCCCGGACAACTGTGGCATGTCTGCAACTCGGCAAATAACGGGCTCATTTCGAGACAAAAGGGGCCGCGATAAATGCAGGATTCTTAATCGTTAAGTCATATCGAAATTAAATCTTTCGAACTTTTCGAAAAGGTTTTTGCGTTTCCTTATGTGGTGGATGAAAAAACGCGGCAATAAACTTTGGGTTGCCGAATAACGGTGCGAGGCAAGTGCCGGAGCGCCAGACGTCGAAGCGTCGACGCTATCGGACACGCGACGGCAGAGGCTTCAGCAATTTTCGAGTTTTACGACTCCATCAAAGGAATACACATGAAAAAGAATCTGATTGTGACCGCAGTGGCAACGCTGGCGGCATCGTTCGCGACCGCTGCGAGCGCGCAGAGCAGCGTGACGTTGTACGGCATCGTCGATGCCGGCCTGACGTTCGTGAACAACGTGGCAACACGCTCCGGCCGGCCAGCCGCAAAAGTCGAGCTTCCGCGGCCTGACGAGCGGCAACCTGCAGGAAAGCCGCTGGGGCCTGCGCGGCTCGGAAGATCTGGGCGGTGGCATGAAGGCCATCTTCCTGGTGGAAAACGGCTTCAGCCTCAATAACGGGGCAGGTCGACCAAGGACGGTTCGATGTTCGGCCGTCAGGCTTACGTCGGTATGTCGTCGGAATTCGGCACGGTGACGCTCGGCCGCCAGTACGACTCCGTCGTCGACTACCTCGGCTCGTTCAGCGCGGCAGGCATCTGGGGCGGCACGTACTTCAGTCACGTCGTCGGCAATGACAACCTGAACAACGACTTCAGCATCGCCAACGCGGTCAAGTACCAGAGCTCGAAATTCGCAGGCTTCACGTTCGGCGGTCTCTATGGCTTCTCGAACCAGGCCGGCGCATTCGCCGTCAACCGCGCATACAGCGTCGGCGTAGGCTACTCGAACGACCCGCTGAAGGCCGGCGTCGCGTACATGCAGGGCAACGGCATCAACGCGACGACGACCGGCGCGATCTCGGGCGAGCAGTTCGCCGGTTCGCTGCAGCGCGACTTCCTGAACGAGTTCGGTGTGCCGCTCGCCATCGACCGTCAGCGCACCTTCGGCGCGGGCGCGAGCTCCTCGATGGACGCGATGACCTTTGGTGCGGTCTGGACGCAGAGCCGTCGAACAACACCGCGTTCCAGCCAGGTGTCGAACGTCGTCAACAATTTCGAACTGAACGCGCGCTACATGCTGACGCCGGCACTGGCGATCGGCGCGGCGTACACGTACTCGCAGGAGAAGCTCACGGCCCGCGGCGATTCGACGGACAAGTTCAAGATTCACCAGTTCGGCGTGCAGGCCGACTACGCGTTGTCGAAGCGCACCGATTTCCATATCGAAACCGTCGCGCAAATCGGTTCGGCGAGCGGCGACTCCGCTCCGCTGCCCGCATCGATCGCGAACAGCAACGGCGCGTTCGGTCCGTCGTCGAGCAGCCGTCAGGTGCTCGTGAACACGGGTATCCGTCACCGCTTCTAAAGCGGGCTGCGTTCGACGCAGCAGTCGATGCATGAGAGAAGGGCGTCGCGAGGCGCCCTTTTTGCGTTTCGGCGCGGCAGAGGCAGGCATCCATCGAATACTCTACCATGACGCACGCCAGCGGTGCGCCGTCGTGCGCCCGGTCCGAAGATGCGGAGAACAACGATGATCACGACACCCGATCACCCGTTCGCTGGATCGCGAGCCTTGCCTTCGCGCTCGTCGCCTCGTCGGCTCTTGCCGATACCGTTGCTCTCAAGGCGAATCTCCAGCCGTCGAGCGAAGTGCCGCCGCGCGTCAGCAAGGGGTACGGCATCGTCGACGCGCAGTTCGATACCGACACGAAAGTCCTCTCCTGGACCGCGACCTACGCCGATCTCTCCGCGCATTTCCACGGCCCCGCGCCGGTCGGACAGAACGCCAAAGTGCAGGTGCCGATCGACAAGAATGCGCTCGCCAGTCCGATCAAGGGTCGGGCGATGCTCAACGATCAGCAAGTGACCGACCTGATGGCCGGCCAGTGGTACTTCAACATCCACACGTAGGAAGACCCGACCGGCGAGATTCGCGGTCAAGTGATGCCGTCGAACTGACGCGCGCGATCCGTCCGGAAACGGCGAAGCCCGACATCGACGTGGCGCTCGCGCGGGCGTATGCGGCGCGTCGCGTCTGGTCGCCGCGCGTGCTGAAGGGCTGGCGTCTCGAGATCGCCGATGCACAGTCGTTGCCGCGCGGTGAATGGCTCCTGCCCGACGACGCCCCGCGCGCGACGAGATTCTCTTTATCTGCATGGCGGCGGCTATTACTTCTGCTCGCCGCGTTCGCATCTCGCGATCGCGTTCGGACTCGCGACCCGTGCGCATGCCGGCGTGTTTTCGCTGGATTATCGGCTCGCGCCCGAGCATCGCTTTCCGGCGGCGCTCGACGATGCGCCCGCCGCCTATCACGCGCTGCTCGCGAAGGGCATCGGCAGCGAGGCCGTCGTGATCGCGGGCGATCCGCTGCCCGCCGGCGCGATCCTGTTTTCTCCGTGGACGGATCTGACGTGCAGCGGCGCTTCGATGCGCACGAACGAGGGCCGCGATCCGATGTATCACGCGAGCGCGTTCCCAAAAGTCGCCGCGCTCTATCTCGGTCGGCGGCGCCGATGCGGCGCATCCCTACGCACCGCCGCTCTTCGGCGATTTCACCCGCCTGCCGCCGCTTCAGATTCAGACGGGCGACAGCGAACTGCTGCTCGACGATTCGACGCGCGTCGCCGCCAGGGCACGCGCGGCGGGTGTTTGGCCGATCTGCGGATCTGGCCGAAGGTGCCGCACATCTTCCCGATCTGGGCGCCGTTCATGCCCGAGGCGCGCGAAGCGCTCGACGATGCCGCGCGCTTCATCGCCCGAATGACGGCCTGAATGCGTACCTGAGCGCGCGCTTCAGCGCATGACTTCGATGGTCTGATACGCGTGCTCGA
Source organism: Caballeronia sp. BR6202001590007 (assembly GCA_029439495.1). Taxonomy (GTDB): domain Bacteria; phylum Pseudomonadota; class Gammaproteobacteria; order Burkholderiales; family Burkholderiaceae; genus Caballeronia. The sequence continues at coordinate 16,084 of JAQFVI010000421.1, read as the reverse complement.
CCGCCGAGGTACCATAACGCCGCTCGAGCCGCCGCACGGTGAAGTGTCCGTGCGCCATCTGCTGAAAATGGTCGATGAACACGGTATTGACCATCGCGCCGAGCACCGCGCCGATTGCCAGAATCGACTTTGCCGCGACCTGTTCGCTGACCTGCACCGAAAAGCGCGCGGCGATGGTCTGCACGAACTTGAGCAGTGCCGTCGAGCCGTGACTGCTCAGGCTCTTCGCCGCGATTTCGGAGGTCGCTTTCGACACCGACTGCGCAAGCGCGCCGCGCACAATGAAGTAGCCGAGGTCGGCGTTGTCGTTGCTTTTGTTCGGGCCGCCCATGCCGAGCACCATCATGCATTGAAGCTGCGTTTCCACGCGATGCACGTCCTCGCCCTCGCTGCGCCCGATGTCGCAGATTGAGCGGAACATCAGCGTCGTCGTGACGGGTAGTTCGACCGGCAGCGCGAACAGGCCGAACGCGCCGCCTGCCGCGCCGGTCGTCGCGATCGCGAGTTTGTGCATCAGATTGCTCGGCTTGTCGGGCGGCGGCGCGAGCAGTGAATCGGACGGCGCGCTCTTGCCGAGCGTGCGCAGCGCGACCTGGAGACATTTCTTGAGCGCGAGCTGCGTGGCTTCGTCGACATTGTCCTGCGCGGCCGACGGCAGGCGGCCCATCAGCTTTTCGATCGGCGCGCCGACGACGCTCGCGAGTTTCATCGTCAGCGACGGGCTTTCGAGTTCTTCCTTCGCGCGCGTCAGCGCCGCGAAATCGTCGGCGGACAGCGGCGAGGTGATGATCGGCGTCGGTTCCATATTCGGTGTTTGTTTCCGCGAAATGAGAGGTGGGTCACGCTGATTAGAGCGTGGGGCCATGCTATGACTCCATTTCCGTTGACTCATCAATTATTATTGCGCTTACAAAAATGGCCGTTCATACAGCTGCGCAACATTCCAGCGGACAGGTTGCCGCCTTTCCGCGAATCGTTATTGGCGATGCTGGGCGTCTCCTTCGTGACGATGCTCGTCGCGCTCGATCAGACCGTCGTCGGCACCGCGCTGCCGACCATCGTCGCCGAACTCAAGGGTTTCGATCTCTACGCGTGGGTCGCCACGTCGTACCTTCTCACGTCCGTAATTACCGTGCCGATTTTCGGCCGGCTCGGCGATTACTACGGGCGCAAGCCGTTCGTGATCGCGTCGATCGTCGTGTTCACGGTCGCGTCGGTACTGTGCGGGCTCGCCAACAGCATGATCTTCCTCGTGCTCGCTCGCGGTCTGCAGGGCATCGGCATCGGCATCGGCATGCTGGTCGGCACCGCGTTCGCGTGCATCGCCGATCTCTTTCCCGACAACGTCGTGCGTTTGCGCTGGCAGGTGCTGATGAGTTCGGCCTTCGGCATCGCCAACACGGTTGGGCCATCGCTCGGCGGCTTCCTCACGCAGTATTACGGCTAGCGCTCGGTGTTCTACGTCAAGCTGCCGGTCGGCATCCTATCGCTGGTCTTCGTTTGGCGATTCCTGCCACATCTGCACCATGTCGCGCACGAAGGCAAGATGCGCCTCGACTGGCCGGGCGCGGCGCTGATCGCGGTTGCGCTCGGCGCGCTGCAATTGTTCGTCGAGATGTTGCCGAAGCACGGCCTCACCGTCGAAACCGCCGCGCTGATCGTCGTGAGCGCCGCGGTGTCGTTCGCGCTGTGGAAGTGGGAAAAGCGCTGCGCGCACTTGATCCTGCCGATCGACATGTTCCGCAACAAGGCGCTTGCCGCGCTCTTCACGCTGGTGATTCTCGGCGGCTTCACGATGTTTTCGCTGCTGTTCTAGGTGCTGCTCCTGTTCCAAGGCGGCTTCGGCATGGACCTGAAGGACGCTGGCGTGATAATCACGCCGCTCGTCATGTTCATCACCATCGGCAGCATCGTCAACGGACGCATCGTCACGCGTCTGAAAAACGCCAATCTGATGCTTTACGTCGGCTTTGCGCTGCTCGCGGTGTCGTGTCTCGGCGTCGTCGTCGCGACGCACAACACGCCGCGCCCGGTGCTGCTCGTGACGATGCTGCTCGGCGGCCTCGGTCTCGGCTTCGTGATGCCGAATCTCACCGTCTTTGCGCAACAGACTACGGGACGTCAGCATCTGGGCATCGCGACGGCTCTGCTGCAGTCGCTGCGCATGATCGGCACGGCGCTCACCGGCACGCTCGTCAGCCATCTTTATGCGAGCGGCGTCGGACTCGCGCTGGAAAAGGATCGCGCGACGAAGTGGTTCGCCGATCTGTCCGATCCGCAAATCCTCATCAATCGCGACGGCCAACAGACGCTGCTCGCGCAACTCGGCGCGGCAGGTCACAATGGCGCCGCGCTGCTCGAAGCGGCGCGCGAATCGCTGGTGGCGGCGATCCATATCGGCCTTGCGGTGGCGGCGGTGGTCGCGGCGATTTCGTTCTGGCGATCGCGGCGCGTGCCGCTCGTGCGTCTGAAAGGGCCGCAGGAGCCGGTCACCATGGCCGGTAACAGCATGGAAACAATGATGAACGAACAAGATCGGATCGCGGTGATGCAGCAGTTCGGACGCACATACCGCGTGTTCATGTCGGCGTTCGAATCCGACGTTGGACAGCCGATGCCGCGTTGGCGCATTCTGCTCGCCTTGCACGAGCATGTGGGCGTGCTGTCGCAGAAGAAGCTGGTCGAAGGCTGAAAGTCGATCCGGGCGCGCTGACGCGGCAATTGAAGACGCTAGAAGGGCTCGGCTGGATCGTGCGCAGCGTGGATGCCCGCGACAATCGCGTGTCGAACGTGGCGTTGACGCCGCAAGAGCGCACGGCCGCCGAAGAAGGCCTGCCGCGCCGCAGCGTTCCTGCACGACACGATGGCCTCGCTGCCCGACGATGCGCTCGAAGCGCTGTCGGGTGCGCTGCACATGCTCGAGGCGCGGATCGACGAGGTGGCGGCCGCGAGTGCATCACAGGCCGACATGGCCGAAGATCGTGCCTGAGTCCGCTCAGAAGAACGTTTCGATCACTTCGGTGACGCGGTACTTCGGATCGACCACTAGCACCTGACGCTACTTGTCGAACGTCAGGCACGGATGCGAGATATCGAACGCGATCATGTCGCCGACTTTCAGATCGTCGCCCGGCTTGATGCGCAGATATGCGTGCTGATCCATCAGGCCGAAAATCTCCCAGCCTTCTTCCGGCGATACGTCGCGCGGTGCTGCGTTGCCCGGACGGAAACACCCCGCCGGTTCCGGCAGGCCCGCATCGAAGGCGGAATCGCGCTTGCCGAGGCCGATGATCGCGCGGTTCGGTTCCGGGATCAATTGCACGTAGGCCCACAACTGCAGCGCGGGCTTGAGGCCCTGGCCCATCTTCTTCGCGATCGGATTGCGCGCCAGGATCTCGTTCTGCGCCTTCTTGTAGATGCCGACGTCGCGCGTCAGATAGCAGCCCGGACGCAGCACGACTTCGATCGAATCGCTGTGCGCCTTCACGAACTCGTCGGCGACCACGTCGTACCAGGCGGAACCCGCGCCCGACAGAATCGCGGGCTTGCGCGCGATCCTGCCTTGCGCGATCAGCGCCCTGGTCGTCTCGACCGCGCTTTGCAGAAACTCGCGCACTTTCGCTTCGTCCTGCAGCACGCCTTCATATAGTTCGATGGTTCGATGCCGGCGAGGTTGACGGTGTCCGGCCAGCGCGCGATGGCTGCGAGCACGGTGTCGCGCTGCGCGTCGTCGCGCACGCCGGTGCGGCCGCCTGGCACGCCGAGTTCGATCGGCACGTTCAGGCGCTTGTTCGATTCGCTGAAGAACGCGCCGAGCTGATCCACGCCGTCCACCGAATCGACCAGACAGAAGAACTCAAAGTTCGGGTCGTACAGCAGTTCCGAAATCATGTCCATGTTGCGTTTGCCGACCAGCTGATTGGCCATCAGCACGCGATGCACGCCGCCGCGATACGCCGCGCGTACCTGATGCGCCGTCGCAAGCGTGATGCCCCACGCTCCCGCGTCGAGCTGGCGGCGGAACAATTGCGGCGCCATCGTCGTCTTGCCGTGCGGCGCGAGCTTGACGCCGTATTCCTCGACGAACGCCTGCATCCATTTCAGGTTGTGCTCGATGCGGTTCGCACAGCACGGCGGCCGGCAGGCTCACGTCCTCGTCGAGCAGATTCCACTAGAGGCGCGTCGCGTCCACGAGCTGAATGCTCGTGCCGAGACCCTTGCCGAACGGATCGATCGTCGAGTTCTGATAGTTTGTAACTTTCATCTGATGATGCTCCATCGTCCGATTAAATAAACATCAACCGATGCCACAAATTAACAATGCTATGATAGTAATTAAAGTATCATCTTAGATAGATATGTTATTTAGTAACATGAGCGTCTCGTAAACCCTTGCCCGCAGCCATGAACGGTCCCGCCGATTCGCTGAGTTTCGACATCGTCGCACGCAGCGCCGAGCGCAAGGTCGCCGCGCTGATCCTCGACGATCTCACCGGCGCATCGCGCGCTGTCGGTGACGGGACAGATGCCGGAAATGGTCGAAAGTTGCCGGCTCGCGCGTGATCGCGCTGACCGCGCCCGCGTCGCCGCTCGGCGCGATCACGGACTGGTTGATTCCGATCATCGCGATGGAAACGGACTTCATCTACAAGCCGTCGTCGTCACGCTACGCGATGATGATGGCGCTCGATCTGCTCGTCACGGAACTGGCCGTCAAGCAGGCCGACACGAGCCGCGAACTGCTGCGCCGCATGAAGCACACACTCGATACGCATCGCGGCGGCGGCGAGCGTCAACCCTTGGGAGACTGATATGGAATGATATGGAATCGTCGAAGGCCGATACGCTGATCGTCAGCGCACGCTTGATCGACGGCGGGCGCGATGTCGCGGTGCGCGACGGGCGCATCGTCGCGATCGCCGCAGCCGGCGGATTGTCGGACTGGACCGCCGCGGAGACGTTCGACGCGCGCGGCAAGGTGCTCGCGCCGGGATTCATTGACGTGCACACGCACGACGAACCCATGTGATCCGATTGCCGCAGATGATGCCGAAGATCACGCAAGGCATGATGACGGTGATCGTCGGTAATTGCGGCATTAGCGCGTCGCCGGTGACGCTGAATGGCGATCCGCCCGATCCGATGAACCTGCTCGGCGATGCCGTCGCGTTTCGCTATCGGACTTTCGCCGCCTATGTCGAGGCGGTCGACGGTCGACGGCGCACGCCCGGCTGTCAACATCAGCGCGCTGATCGGGCATACGGCGCTGCGCAACAACCACATGGACCGGCTCGATCGCGCCCGACCGGCGCCGAGATCGCGGGCATGCGTGCGCAACTGGAAGAAGCGCTCGATCACGGTGCGCTCGGTCTGTCGAGCGGGCTCGCGTATGGATCGGCGTTCAACGCGCCACCGGAGGAAATCGAGGCGCTTGCCGAGCCGCTGGCCAAAGCCGGAGCACTCTACTCTACACCACGCACCTACACCACGCACATGCGCATCGAGTTCGACGCGATTCTCGATGCGATGGACGAAGCGTATCGCGTCGGACGTCATGCGCCCGTGCTGGTGGTGATTTCGCATCTGAAGTGCGTGGGGCTGTCGAACTGGGGACGCAGCGTCGAAGTGCTGAGGTCGATCGAGACGACGCGCGCGGGACGGCCGATCGGCTGCGACTGCTATCCGTACAACCGTAGTTCGTCGACGTTCGATCTGAAGCAGGTGACGGGCGATATCGACATCACGATCACCTGGTCGACGCCGCATCCGGAGATGGCGGGCAAGCTGACCACGAAGTGGCGGACGAATGGCAGGTGACACAGCAGGAAGCGGCGAAGCGTCTGCAACTGATGGGCGCGGTGTATCACAACATGTCGGAAGACGCCGTGCGGCGTATCCTGTCGCATCCCGCGACGATGGTCGGTTCCGACGGCCTGCCGAACGATCCGCTGCCGTATCCGCGTCTGTGGGGCGCGTTTCCGCGTGTGCTCGGCCATTACGCGCGCGATGCGGCGCTGATTTCGCTCGAGGAAGCGGTGCGCAAGATGACGGGCTTGACCGCGCGGCGCTTCGGCCTGAGCGAGCGGGGCGAGGTGAAGGTCGGCTAACACGCCGATCTGGTGGTATTCGATCCCGAGCACGTACGCGATGCCGCGACCTTCGCGAAGCTGCAGCAGGCGGCGGACGGCATCGACGCGGTGTGGGTGAGTTGGCGTATTGACGTATCGCGAGCAGGCCGTGACCGGCGCGCGCGGGACGTTTCGTGGCGCGTTCTGACAACCGGTTGGTTTGAGAAAGGAGTGAGAGATGAAGCGTTATGGCGTGGAAGGTGGCAAGGGACAGGGCGGCGCGCATATGGCTGGCCGTTCGCGCTCGCGGTCGAGGCCGATGGCTGGCTGTTCGTGTCGAGCCAGACGCCGATGGAAAACGGCGAGGTGATCAACGGCGGCATCGTCGAGCAGTCGCACAAGGCAATTCAGAACGTGCTCGCGATTCTGCAGGAAGCCGGTTACGGCACGGAACACGTCGTGCGCTGCGGCGTGTGGCTCGACGATCCGCGCGATTTCGCGTCGTTCAACAAGGTGTTCAAGGAATACTTCGGCGCGAATCCGCCGGCGCACGCGTGTCGTGTCGTCGATGGTGATCGACTGCAAGGTCGATGGATTGCGTGGCTTATAAGAAGCCGTAAGAGGGAAACGGCGCTGCTCGTCCGAAGCAGCGCCGCCTCGCGCTTGATCGAAGGCCTTTATTGCCGCGCAAGCCGCGCATTATCCGGCATCGGCAAATTGAAATTGGTCCGGAACGGATTGATATTCAGCCCGCCGCGCCGCGTGTAACGGGCGTACACCGCGAGCCGTTCCGGCTGACACTCTCGCATGATGTCCATGAAGATGCGCTCGACGCATTGCTCGTGAAAGCCCGTGTGCTTGCGGAACGACACGATGTAGCGCAGCAATCCCGCGTGGTCGATCTGCCCGCCGTAATAGCGGATCTGCACGCTGCCCCAGTCCGGCTGGCCGGTGACCGGGCAATTCGATTTCAGTAGGTTCGAAAACAGCGTCTCATCGACCGGCGCTTCATCGTGCGCCGCGCTCAGCAGAGACGCGTCCGGCGAGAACACGTTGCAGTCGAGATCGAGCCGGTCTAGCGACAGGCCGTCGAACTCTTCCATCTGCAACTTCGCGAAATCGGCGGGCGCGGTCAGTTGCACCGAGACCGTCGCGCTGCAGATGGCCGTCACGTCGCGCTTGATCGCGGCGCGCACGTCGTCGATCGAACCGAAGCGCGTCTGCGCGAACGAGCCGAGATACTGCTTGAACGACTTTGATTCGACGATATTCGGCGAATCGGCCGGCACGAAGAAGGTCGCGACCGCGATCTGCGGTTTGCCGCGCGCGTTGAGCCACGACAGTTCGTAGGCGTTCCAGATATCCGTGCCGAAGAACGGCAGCCGTGCGCCGACACCGATTTCGTCGCGGACGCGCTTGCGGTCGATCGGAAACAGCAGACTCGCATTGTACTGTTCAGTGTAGTGGACGGGCTTGCCGAGCGGAGATTGTTCGGGTGTCATGATGCGTTCGCAATGCCGCTGAGAACGTGGCCGGTCGCTGTCACGACGCGTGCGGATTCGCAGTGGCGTATTTGATCGTCGAAGAAAAAGTCGGGTTCGAACTCGCGCAGGAATTCGCCCTTGCCTTGTCCAGACCGCCGAGAAACATCGCTTCGTCGATATCGATGTCCCATGCCATCAGCGTGCGGATCGCGCGTTCGTGCGCGGGCGCGGAGCGCGCGGTGACGAGCGCCGTGCGAATCTGCATCGCGGATGCGTGGTCGGCGTCGTGCGCGAAGCGCTGCAGCTTGTTCAGCGCTTCGCGCAGCGGCTTGAGCGGACCGCCGGGAAGCGGCAGATTGCGCTTGTCGATTTCATGGCCGACGAAGGCATGCAGGCCGTCGCGCTGAAAGACGCGCTCGGCTTCGTCGGAAAACAGCACGGCGTCGCCGTCGAACGCGATGCGAATCTCGTCCTCGTAACGGCTCGCCGCGCGCGGCGCCTCGATCGGCAGCACGCGTGCAGCCGGAAAGCCGGCGGCGAGCGCGTTGCGCACATCGTCGGGATTGGCCGACAAGAACAGCGACGCGCGCAACGGCTTCAGATACGCGAACGGCGAACCCCCGCGCGTGAACACGCCGCGCTCGATCGCGAGTCCGTGCTCGCGGCACTAATGAAACGCGCGCAAGCCGCTGATCGGATCGCTCGCGACAGGATCACGACCTCGATGCGCTGTTCGGCGGCGTTGAGCGCCAGAAGCTTGCGGATCAGGCCGAAGGCGACGCCCGGCTTGGCCGGCGTTTCGAGGCGCGAACGCTGCAGCGCTTCGTACCGCGCGAGATCGCCGGTTTCGAAGATGCGGTTCTCCTCCTCGAAATCGAACAGCGCGCGCGATGAAATCGCGACGACGAGCTTGTCTTCGAGCGTGAACTTCGGCATGGATCGTCAGGCCAGGAAGAGCTTGTAGACCGGATTGTCCTGCTCGTCCCACCACGGATAACCGAGCGTCGCGAGAAACCGCTCGAACTCCGCGTTGTCCGCCTGCGGCACCTGAATGCCGACGAGGATTGAGCTGGTATCCGCGCCCTGGTTGCGGTAATGGAACAGGCTGATGTTCCAGTCCGGTGCCATCGACGACAGAAATTTCATCAGCGCGCCCGGACGCTCCGGAAACTCGAAGCGCAGCAGGCGCTCTTCCTGCGCGAGCGGCGAGCGTCCCCCGACCATGTAGCGGATGTGCTGCTTCGAGAGTTCGTCGTGCGACAGATCGACCGTCGCGAAACCGTGCTCGATGAACGACGACATCATCTGCGCCGTTTCCTTGCGCGACTTGATCTGCACGCCGACGAAGATGTGCGCGGCTTTCTCGTCCGCGATGCGGTAGTTGAACTCGGTGACGCTGCGCGTGCCGACGAGTTCACAGAAGCGGCGGAAGCTGCCGCGCTCCTCGGGAATCGTCACGGCGAACACGGCTTCGCGTGCCTCGCCGACTTCGCCGCGTTCAGCGACGAAACGCATGCGGTCGAAGTTCATGTTCGCGCCGGAGGTCACCGCGATCAGCGTTTTGCCTTCGATGCCTTCGCGTTCCGCGTACAACTTGGCGCCCGCGACCGCCAGCGATCCGGCGGGTTCGAGCACCGAGCGCGTGTCCTGAAATACGTCCTTGATCGCTGCGCAGAGCGCGTCGGTGTCGACAGTGATGACGTCGTCGAGCAGTTCGCGACACAGGCGGAAAGTTTCCTTGCCGACGAGCTTCACCGCCGTGCCGTCCGAGAACAGGCCGACTTTGCCGAGCGTCACGCGCTCGCCGGCCCGGATCGACTTCGCCATCGCGCAGGAGTCTTCGGTCTGCACGCCGATCACCTTGATCTCCGGCCGCACCGCCTTGATGTAAGCCGCGACGCCCGCCGCGAGTCCGCCGCCGCCGATCGGGCAGAAGATCGCGTGGATCGGCCCCTGATGTTGGCGCAGGATTTCCATCGCGATGGTACCTTGTCCGGCGATCACGTCGGGATCGTCGAACGGATGCACGAAGGTCAGGCCGCGTTCTTCCTGAAGCTCGACTGCGCACGCATAGGCGTCGCTGTACGATTCGCCCGCCAACACGATTTCGACCGTCGGCCCGCCGTGCGCGCGGATCGCGTCGATTTTCACCTGCGGCGTCGTAGTCGGCACCGCGATGACCGCGCGGCAACCGAGCCGCGCCGCCGACAGCGCCACGCCCTGCGCATGATTGCCCGCCGACGCCGTAATCACACCGCGCGCGAGCACGTCCGCGGGCAACTGTGCCATCTTGTTGTACGCGCCGCGAATCTTGAACGAGAACACCGGCTGATTGTCCTCGCGCTTCAGATAGAAGGCGTTGCGCAGCCGCGCCGACAGATTGCGCGCGTGCTCGAGTTCGCTTTCGCGCGCGACATCGTAGACACGCGCGGTGAGCACTTTCTTCAGGTAGTCGGGATGTGTCATGCGAAAAATCGTACGCAGGCCGGCTGCGTGACATTTTGTTGGGCGAAAGATATCAATGATAGCGCCTCGCGCACCGATTCCCGTCCCCGACCGGCCGCGCGGGCGTTCGACCAACCGGACACGGACGCGTAAAAGTGCGCAAAATCGCCAAACGGCGTCGAAAAAAGGCACGCAAATGCTCCTTCTGTTTGCTAGCAACCGCGAACGTGCTTTTTCGCGATGGGTTAAAATTTTGCTTTACGAATCAGCAATTAGGATCGGCAGATGCTCCGGCAGCTTCGGATCGATTTTCCGGCATATGTCTCCCGCGAGTCGTACCCCGCGGCGGAAAGACACGCGCGCCATGCGCGATCGTGGCGTTGATCCCCGGCCTAGCGTAGGCGCCGTGAATGACCATCGCCGCTACCTCATCCTTAGGCGATCCGGCGGCCAACGCCCAAGATAAGCTTCACTCGAAAAGTTGCGCCTCCACGCACAGTGCCGGCGTCCCCGCTTCGAAACCAGCGACGAGCACGCACACCGGCACACCGAAACGTCGACCATGAACGCACCTCAAGCCTTCGATCCGAACGGCGCCCATGCCGCCTTGGCGCTCGATATCGAGCCCCGCCTGCGCGAGATTCCCTATAACTACACGTCGTTTTCCGATCGTGAAATCGTCATGCGCCTGCTCGGCGACGAAGCCTGGGCCGCCCTCGACGAACTGCGCGGCGAGCGTCGCACCGGCCGCTCGGCGCGCATGCTGTACGAAGTGCTCGGCGATATCTGGGTCGTGCGCCGCAATCCCTATCTGCAGGACGACCTGCTCGACAATCCGAAGCGCCGCGTGCTACTTGTCGAGGCGCTGAATCACCGTCTGGTGGAAATCGAAAAGCGCCGCAGCGCCGATCTGACCGAGCACAGCGCCGAATCCGGCAGCGCCGAACGTGCCGCGCGCGTGCAGTTGCTGGTCGCGAAGGCGCGCATCACGGTCGACGAATTCGCCGCCGAATTCGCGCGCATGGCCGATCTGCGCCGTCGTGCGTCGCGCGTGCTCGGCAGGCAGACGGCGAAGGACAACATCAAGTTCGACGGCCTGTCGCGTGTCGCGCACGTCACCGATGCGACCGACTGGCGCGTCGAATATCCGTTTGTCGTGCTGACGCCGGACACCGAAGCCGAGATCGCTGGCATCGTCAAGGCGTGTTTCGAACTGGGACTGACGGTGATTCCGCGCGGCGGCGGTACCGGCTACACCGGCGGTGCAATCCCGCTGACGCCGTTTTCCGCCGTCATCAACACGGAAAAGCTCGAACAGCTCGGCCCGGTCGAAATGACCGATCTGCCTGGCGTCGATCACAAGGTCGCGACCATTTTCTCCGGCGCGGGCATCGTCACGCGGCGCGTCACGGAAGCGGCGGAACAGGCAGGCTTCGTGTTCGCGGTCGATCCGACCTCGCTCGATGCGTCGTGCGTCGGCGGTAACGTCGCGATGAACGCGGGCGGCAAGAAGGCGGTGCTGTGGGGCACGGCGCTCGATAACCTCGCGTGGTGGCGCATGGTCGATCCGGAAGGCAACTGGTTCGAAGTCACGCGCCTGGATCACAACTGCGGCAAGATCCACGACGTCGACGTGGCGCGCTTCCGGTNCGTTCCGCAAGGAAGGGCTCGGCAAGGACGTCACCGACAAATTCCTCGCGGGCCTACCCGGCGTTCAGAAGGAAGGCTGCGATGGCCTGATCACGTCCGCGCGCTGGATTCTGCACAAGATGCCCGCGCACACGCGCACCGTCTGCCTCGAATTCTTCGGCCAGGCGCGCGATGCGATTCCGAGCATCGTCGAGATCAAGGACTATTTGTTCGAGACGTCGAAGCAGGGCGGCGCGATCCTCGCCGGCCTCGAACACCTCGACGAACGCTATCTGCGCGCGGTCGGCTACGCGACCAAGAGCAAGCGCAACGCGTTTCCGAAGATGGTGCTGATCGGCGACATCGTCGGCGACGACGCCGATGCCGTCGCCAGCGCGACGTCCGAAGTCGTGCGCATGGCCAACGGCAAGAGCGGCGAAGGTTTCGTCGCGGTCAACGCGGAGGCGCGCAAGCGTTTCTGGCTCGACCGCTCGCGCACGGCCGCCATCGCGAAGCACACCAACGCGTTCAAGATCAACGAAGACGTCGTGATTCCGCTCAATCGCATGGGCGAGTACACGGACGGCATCGAGCGGATCAACATCGAGCTGTCGCTGAAGAACAAGCTGCAACTCGTCGACGCGCTCGAAGCGTTTTTCCGCACCGGCAAGCTGCCGCTCGGCAAGACCGACGACGCCAACGAGATCCTGAGCGCCGAACTGCTCGAAGACCGCGTGCAGCAGGCGCTCGATCTGCTTAAGCGCGTGCGCGAACGCTGGATCTTCGTCGGCGACCAGCTCGACACGCCCTTACGCGAGGCGCAGCACGATCTCGTCAAGCTCGGCTACGAGGCGCTCGCGGAGAAGTTCGTGGATCGCGTCGACGTTCAGCCGGACGCGAACGTGTTCTACGTCGCGCAGGACCGCACGGTGCGCATCTCGTGGAAGCAGGAAATCCGCGCGGAACTGCGGCAGATCTTCAACGGCGGCGAATTCAAGCCGATCCTCGACGAGGCGCAGGCCATCCACAAGCAGGTGCTGCGCGGCCGCGTGTTCGTGGCGCTGCACATGCACGCGGGTGACGGCAATGTCCACACCAACATTCCGGTCAACTCCGACAACTACGAGATGCTGCAGGACGCGCATCACGCGGTGGCGCGCATCATGAAGCTCGCGCGCTCGCTCGACGGCGTGATTTCCGGCGAGCACGGCATCGGCATCACGAAGCTGGAGTTCCTGACCGAGGACGAAATCCGCGATTTCCGCGCGTATAAGCAGCGCGTCGATCCGAACGGCCGCTTCAACGCGGGCAAGCTGTTCGAAGGCGCGGACCTGCGCAATGCGTACACGCCGTCGTTCGGGCTGATGGGCTACGAATCGATCATCATGCAGCAGTCGGACATCGGCGCGATTTCCGAGTCGATCAAGGACTGCCTGCGCTGCGGCAAGTGCAAGCCGGTCTGCGCGACGCACGTTCCGCGCGCGAACCTCCTGTACAGCCCGCGTAACAAGATTCTCGCGACCTCGCTCCTGGTCGAGGCGTTCTTGTACGAGGAACAGACGCGTCGCGGCGTGTCGATCAAGCACTGGGACGAGTTCAACGACGTCGCCGATCACTGCACCGTCTGCCACAAGTGCGCGACGCCGTGCCCGGTGAAGATCGACTTCGGCGACGTTTCAATGAACATGCGTAACCTGCTGCGCAAGATGGGCAAGAAGAAGTTCAACGCGGGCAACGCGGTGGGCATGTTCTTCCTGAACGCGACCAATCCGCAGACCATCAACCTCGCGCGCACCGCGATGATGGACGTCGGCTACAAGGCGCAGCGTCTGGGCAACGACGTGCTGAAGAAGTTCGTCAGGAAGCAGACGGCCAAACCGCCCGCGACGGTCGGCAAGCCGCCGATGGTCACGCAAGTGATCCACTTCGTGAACAAGAAGATGCCGGGCAATCTGCCGAAGAAGACGGCGCGCGCGCTGCTCGACATCGAAAACAACAAGATCGTGCCGATCATCCGCAACCCGAAAGCGACCACGGTCGATTCGGAAGCGGTGTTCTACTTCCCCGGCTGCGGCTCGGAACGCCTGTTCTCGCAGGTCGGGCTCGCGACGCAGGCGATGTTGTGGGAAGCGGGCGTGCAGACCGTTCTGCCGCCGGGCTATCTGTGCTGCGGCTATCCGCAGCGCGGCTCGGGGCAATTCGACAAGGCCGAGCAGATCGTCACGGACAACCGCGTGCTGTTCCACCGCGTGGCCAATACGCTCAACTATCTCGACATCAAGACCGTGGTCGTGTCGTGCGGAACCTGCTACGACCAGCTCGCGGGCTATGAATTCGAGAAGATCTTCCCCGGCTGCCGGATCATCGACATCCACGAGTTCCTGCTCGAGAAGAACATCAGGCTCGACGGCGTGACGGGCACGCGCTACATGTATCACGACCCGTGCCACTCGCCGATCAAGACGATGGATCCGGTCAAGCTCGTCAATCAGCTCATGGGTTCGGAGAAGGACGGCTACAAGATCGAGAAGAACGACCGCTGCTGCGGCGAATCGGGCACGCTTGCGGTGACGCGTCCGGACGTGTCGACGCAGGTGCGCTTTCGCAAGGAAGAGGAAATCCGCAAGGGCGCGGCCAAGCTGCGCGGCATTCCGCTCGTCGCGGAAGCGGGCGTGAACGCGATCAACCTCGTGAATGCGTCGGCGAGCGCGGCCGGCGCTCAGCCGGGCTCGGTGTTGAAGGCCGGCGACGGTCCGCAGACCAACGGTGCGGACGTCAAGATCCTGACGAGCTGCCCGTCCTGCCTGCAAGGCCTGTCGCGCTACAATGAGGATGCGAACGTCGAGGCGGATTACATCGTCGTCGAAATTGCGCGCAAGGTGCTCGGCGAAAACTGGATGGAACAGTACGTCGAGCGCGCGAACAATGGCGGTATCGAGCGCGTGCTGGTGTAATAGCGAAATCGAGGTCCGATTCGCTAGAGGTACGAGATGGAATGTGTGTTTTGCCGTGAAGACGGCGGTGAGCTCTGGAAGGATGACGCATTGCGCGTCATCCTTGCCGACGAAGCCGACTGGCCGGGTTTCTGCCGCGTCGTCTGGAATGCGCACGTCGCCGAGATGTCCGATCTCACGGACGACGACCGCGCGCGTTATGACGGTGGTGAACATTGTCGAACACGCGATGCGCCGCGTCCTTGTGCCGGACAAGATTAATCTGGCGAGCTTCGGCAATCAGGTGCCGCATGTTCACTGGCACGTCATTCCGCGCTTTTCCAACGATTCCCGTTTTCCGATGCCCATCTGGGCGCTGCGTCAGCGCACCGTGTCCGAACCTCAGCTCTCCCGGCGCCGCGCGCAGGCGACGCTCATGTACAAGCAGATTCGCAACGAACTGAACCAGGCTTTCGGACGCGCGTTAGCTATTCCTAAGACATAACCATCATGAGCGGACTTACATCGACGACGCCGATTCCCACCGGCGTCGTTCTGCATTCCAAATCCCGCGTGCTCGAACTTCAATACGCGGACGGCGCGTCGTATCGCGTGTCCTTCGAATTGCTGCGCGTCTATTCGCCGTCGGCGGAAGTGCAGGGGCACGGGCCGGGACAGGAAACGCTGCAGACGGGCAAGCGCGAGGTGACGATCATCGGCATCGATCCGGTCGGACATTACGCGCTGCAGTTGAATTTCTCGGATGGCCACAATACCGGCATTTATTCGTGGGACATCCTTCACGATCTGGCGACGCGCCAGGACGCGCTGTGGAAAGACTACCTCGCGAGACTGGAAGCCGCAGGCGTGAGCTGCGATGCGCCGATGTCCGTCAAGGCATCCGGCGGCCACTGCCACTGAACACTCCG
>JAQFVI010000421.1:0-586 GCA_029439495.1 Caballeronia sp. BR6202001590007 | reverse complement strand
TGCGGCATAACGCCGCACACCCGGCGCGACGATTGCGTGCGCATACAACGAACAACAGGCGAGGAACGAGCGCGATGAGCAAGACCCACTTCGGATACGAAACGGTCGACGAGCAGGACAAGGCGAAGAAGGTGGCGGGCGTGTTCCACTCCGTCGCGAGCAACTACGACTTGATGAACGACCTGATGTCCGGCGGACTGCATCGGATCTGGAAGCGCTTCATGATCGGTCAGGCGAAGGTGCGTCCGGGCTACAAGGTGCTCGACATCGCGGGTGGTACGGGCGATCTGGCAATGGCCTGCGCGAAGCAAGCGGGCGAGACGGGAGAGGTCTGGCATACGGACATCAACGAATCGATGCTGCGCGTGGGCCGCGATCGTCTTATTGACAAAGGCGTAATGATGCCGACCCTGCTGTGTGACGCCGAGAAGATCCCGTTCCCGGACAATTATTTCAATGTGGTTACGGTGGCCTTTGGGCTGCGTAATATGACGCACAAGGATCGTGCGCTGGTAGAGATGCAGCGCGTACTCAAACCCGGCGGCCGGCTGCTGGTGCTCGAATTCTCGAAAGTGTGGGAACCGCT
>JAQFVI010000420.1:12195-15285 GCA_029439495.1 Caballeronia sp. BR6202001590007 | reverse complement strand
CAAAGCCACGATCGTGACCAGCCAGCTCCCAATTAACGCGTTGCCCGCGCCTGGCCACTACGCGTGAGCAATCCGTCGGCACACAACGCCTCGAGATGGCGTCGCACCATCGCGGAGCTTCCTTGCGTAGCCTCGATGACATCGGTGAAAGAAAGCTCCAATTGTCCCGCGTCTGCGAGACGCCGAATCGTGTCGAGAACAACTGTGGCAGTAACCTTCTTCATGTGAAATTTTGACGGCTGCTAGAAGTTGAGCAGATACTACGCCATTCTGAGCAGATTCCACGATCTTGAGCAGATACTGAGCAGATTCATGAGCCTACCAGGCTCCGACAAGGTCAAGAGTGCGCAAAAAAGCCGCCCTCACGGAGCGGCTTCCCATCGAACACGGTACAATCCCCTCAATCGTCGCTAACCGCATCCAGTCCCGGAAACAGCACATCCGTATAACCGAACTTCGAAAAATCGGTGATACGCATCGGATAAAGCTTGCCGATCAGATGATCGCATTCATGCTGCACGACGCGCGCATGAAAGCCTTCCGCGAGCCGCTCGATCGCGTTGCCGTATTGATCGAAGCCCTGATAGCGGATCATCGAGAAGCGCTGCACTGCGCCGCGCAGTCCCGGCACGGACAGACAGCCTTCCCAGCCCTCCTCCATGTCGTGCCCGTTTGGCGTGATGATCGGATTGATCAGCACCGTCTCGGGCACCGCCGGCGCGTCGGGATAACGCTCGTTATGCCCGAAGCCGAAGATCACCACCTGCAGATCGACGCCGATCTGCGGTGCGGCCAGTCCGGCACCATTGGCGTCGCGCATCGTATCGAACATGTCCTGCACGAGCGTGTGCAATTCCGCCGTGTCGAAATGCTCAACCAGCGCGGCGATGCGCAACAGGCGCGGATCGCCCATCTTCAGGATTTCGCGAATCATGGAGTGACTCCTTCCAAAAGCTTCTTCATGCCGTCTTTGTCGAGAACGGGAACCCCGAGTTCCTCCGCTTTCGCGAGCTTGCTGCCCGCTTCCGCGCCCGCCACCACGTAGTCGGTCTTCTTCGATACCGAGCCGGCGACTTTCGCGCCCGCCGCCTCGAGCATCTCCTTCGCTTCCTCGCGCGACAGCGACGGCAGCGTGCCCGTCAGCACGATCGTCTTGCCCGCGAGCACGCCCTGCGGTGCCTTCGGCGCGGGCGGCCCTTCCAGCCACGACACCTTCGTGCACAATTGTTCGATCACATGCTGGTTATGCGCTTCACCGAAAAAATTGTGTATGGCTTCGGCCACGATCGGACCCACATCGTTGACTTCGAGCAGTTCTTCGACGGACGCGGCCATGATCGGATCGAGCGAGCCGAAATGCTTCGCCAGATCCTTCGCGGTCGATTCGCCAACGTGCCGTATGCCAAGCGCATAGATGAAACGCGCGAGCGTGGTCTTGCTCGCCTTCTCCAGCGAATCGATCAGGTTCTGCGCCGATTTGTCCGCGAAGCGATCGAGCGCGGCCAGCGTCGAAAAGCCGAGATTGAACAGATCGGCGGGCGTGCGCACCAGATTCTGCTCGACCAGCTGACCGATGATCTTCTCGCCGAGGCCGTCGATATCGAGCGCGCGCCGCTGCGCGAAATGCCAGAGCGCCTGCTTGCGCTGCGCTGGACAGAATAGCCCGCCTGTGCAACGGGCGATGGCTTCGTCGGGCAGCCGTTCGATGTTCGAGCCGCACACCGGACACGCGGTCGGCATGACGAATTCGCGTGCATCGTCCGGACGGCGATCGAGCATCGCGCCGACGACTTCGGGGATCACGTCGCCCGCGCGGCGCACGATCACCGTATCGCCGATGCGGATGTCCTTCCGACGCACTTCGTCCTCGTTATGCAAGGTCGCGTTGGTCACCGTCGCGCCGCCGACGAACACGGGCGCGAGACGTGCGACCGGCGTAATCGCGCCCGTGCGGCCGACCTGCACGTCGATGGCGAGCAACTGCGTGAGCGTTTCCTGCGCCGGAAACTTGTGCGCGAGCGCGAAGCGCGGCGCGCGCGACACGAAGCCGAGCTTGTCCTGCTCGTCGCGCCGGTTCACTTTGTAGACGACGCCGTCGATGTCGTACGGCAGCTTGTCGCGCTTCTCGCCGATCTTGCGGAAAAATCCGAGCAGGCCGTCCGCGCCTTCGACGACCGCGCGCTCGGCGTTCACCGGCAGGCCCATCTCCTTGTACCAGTCGAGCAGGCCCGAATGCGTCGGCGGCATGTCCGCGCCGTCCAGCACGCCGATGCCGTAAGCGAAAAAGGACAGCGAGCGCTGGGCGGTCATCTTCGGGTCGAGCTGACGCAGGCCGCCCGCCGCCGCGTTGCGCGGATTCGCGAACTCGCGCTGACGCGCGTTCAGACGTTCGAAATCGCGCTTGAACATCAGCACTTCGCCGCGCACGTCGAGCCGCTTCGGAATGTTCGTGCCTTTGAGCGTCAGCGGGATCGAGCGGATGGTGCGCACGTTGGCCGTCACGTCCTCGCCGGTCGCGCCGTCGCCGCGCGTGGACGCCTGCACGAACTTGCCGTCGTCGTAACGCAGCGAGATGGCGAGGCCGTCGAACTTCAGTTCGCACGCGTAGTCGACGCTCGCGATGCCCAGTCCGTCGGCGACGCGCTTGTCGAACGCAGCGATGTCCTCGTCCGCGAAACCGTTGTTCAGCGACAGCATCGGCACGTCGTGGACCACCGGCGTGAAGCCCTCGGCAACTTCGCCGCCCACGCGCTGGGTCGGCGAGTCCGGCACGATCAGTCCCGGATGCGCGGTCTCAATGCCCTGCAGTTCCTTGAAGAGCGTGTCGTATTCGGCATCGGGCAGATCCGGCTGATCGAGCACGTAATACGCGTAATTCGCGCGCTCCAGTTCCGAACGCAGCCACGCGGCGCGTTCGGCCGGACGATCGACGCTCGGCACGGCGGCTTCCGACTGGCGGCCGGCGGCGGATTCAGCGGTTCTTTTTGCGGACATGCGGCTTCGGATTGTTCGGATTGTTCGGATTGGAATGAATAAAAAAATCGGTCAACCGAGCGTTCGATTGTCTCAGAAGATCGTTCGGGCGTGGCA
>JAQFVI010000420.1:11744-12185 GCA_029439495.1 Caballeronia sp. BR6202001590007 | reverse complement strand
CGCGGGGCGCAAGTCTCGATCGCACGGCGCGCCGTCTTCGCGGCGGCGCGTTGCTTCTCCGTTACTGGCTGAACAGACGCCGTGGCGCGGCCGAGCCGGCCGGCATGCCCGCCTGCTCCAGCTTGGCATACAGCGTCATCAACTGCTTTTCGATGGCGAACAGCGCCGATTCCGGCAGCGGACGGCGCTGATCGTCGACCACGCGCGCACCGATGCGCTCGGACAGCGACTTCGCGTAATCGCACATCAACCGGAACGGCAGGATGTCCTCGTCGGCGACGGGCACGTCGAGCACCAGCGTGATCATCTGGCCGCCCTTGTAGGTGAGGTCGTCGCACAGGAAATTGGTGTCGCCGAACTGAAGCATGAAAACCGGATTTTGCTTCGCGTCGAGCTTGACGAAGCGCGTGCCGTCGCGCGAAAGCAGCAAGCCGTCCTGCG
>JAQFVI010000420.1:0-11734 GCA_029439495.1 Caballeronia sp. BR6202001590007 | reverse complement strand
CCACGGCGCGCCGTCCGACAGAATGTTGATCGACAACTGCGCGTCGCATTGCGCGGCAAAGCCGTCAAGTTCGCGCGCCATGCCGACCGTTTCCATCATGTCGGGGAATTCAGGCAGGCCGTCGATGGCGTCGGCGAGACGCTGCACGCCCGTCACGAATTCCGAGAACTCCAGTTCGTTCAGCGGACCGCTGCGGTTGGCGAGCTGCGCGGCGGCGCGCAGTTCTTCATAACGCATGCCGCTTCTCGGCAATTCCCAGGCGCTGTCGCCTTCCGGCTTGCCTTCGATGGTCACGAGCTTGGTGCCCGCGCGGCGCAGTTTCTGCGCGAGCGGAATCACGCGATCGCCGGCGACCGGCGCGCCCAGGCGAATCGGCACCACGCAGTCGATGCGGCGATCCACCACCGCCGGCGGCACCGACGAAATGGTCGTCGCGGCGGGCATCACGGGTTCGTTGCGTTCGGTATCGCGGTCTGCCGTGCGGTCCTCTTTGCGCTCGTTGTCGCGCGTGTCGCCGTCGCCGATCGCTTCCAGCGCGCCGTTAGCCGACGTCGCTTCTGCCTGGAGATCGAGCGCCATATCCGCGGGCGTGACCGGCGACACGATCGCCGAAGCGCTCGATGCGCCGAAACTCGGCTCGACGCGCGAGTCGCGTCCTTCGCCGCCCTGGCCCGAAGCCGCCGGCCGCGACGGGCGTACCGGCTCGATGAACTGCGGCTGCTGATCGTCGTCGTGTTCCTGACGCGCGAGCGCATCGGCCGCGTCGTCGGGCATCGGGTGCGGCATCTTGCGGCGCACCTTGGCGTTCTGCCACGCGTTATATACGACCACGCCGCCCACTACGACCGCGCCCGCTCCGATCAAACCGAGTGTCAACTCGTCCATGCACGCTCCACTGTTCTTTTGGGTTAAGCCGCGCCGCGCGATCTGTCGCGCGCATCGCCGCGTGCCGGCTTCGTTGCGAAGCCGTCGCCGGTTCGATGCGCGCCACTCCGCGCCTGGGCTGCCCTCGTCTTTCGATATTGCTGCGACTCTTCTCGCGATGATCCGCGAGATAATGCGATGTGCTTCGATGTGTTGCGATGAATCTGCGCGCTGCGTCAGCCGTTCTGCACGAAGCCCGCCGCCGACTCCATATCGACCGCGACGATGCGCGACACGCCTTGTTCCTGCATCGTGACGCCGATCAGTTGCTGAGCCATTTCCATCGCGATCTTGTTGTGCGAGACGAACAGGAACTGCGTCTTCGCCGCCATCGCGCGCACGAGATTCGCGAAGCGTTCCGTGTTGGCGTCGTCGAGCGGCGCGTCCACTTCGTCCAGCAGGCAGAACGGCGCGGGATTCAACTGGAACATCGCGAACACGAGCGCCGTTGCCGTCAGCGCCTTCTCGCCGCCGGACAGCAGATGGATCGTCGAATTCTTCTTGCCGGGCGGCTGGGCCATCACCTGCACGCCGGCATCGAGGATCTCGTCGCCGGTCATGATGAGCTTCGCCTGACCGCCGCCGAACAGATGCGGGAACAGTTCGCTGAAGTGTCGGTTCACCTCGTTGAAGGTGCCTTGCAGCAAGGCGCGCGTTTCCTGGTCGATCTTGTGGATCGCGTCTTCCAGCGTGCCGATGGCGTCGTTCAGATCCGCCGATTGCGCGTCGAGGAAATGCTTGCGCTCGGTGGCCGCCGCGAGTTCTTCGAGCGCGGCCATGTTCACCGGCCCGAGTGCGTTGATCGCATTATTGAGACGCGTGACTTCGCCTTGCAGGTAGGACGGCTTCATGTCCGGCGTGAGCTTCGCCTGAAGCTCGGCCTCGTCGACGCCCGCCTGCTGCAATTGTTCGACGAACTGTTCGCCGCTGATGCGCACGGCCTGTTCCTTCAACTGCAGTTCGTTGATCTTGTCGCGCAGCGGCTGCAGCGAGCGTTCGGCCGTGAGGCGCTGCTCGTCGCACTGGCGCAGCCGCGCGGTCAAATCGTCGAGTTCGATGCGCGCCGACTGCAGCGACGCTTCGCGCGCCGAGCGGATTTCGAGCGCATCGTGCAGGCCGGTTTGCGCGGCCTGCTCGTTGATGGTTTCGAGCTCCGCGCGCGCGTCGTCGAGCGCATCCGCGATACGCTCGCTTTGCTCGTGCGCCGTCTCGATGCTGCGCTTGTACTCTTCGATCTTCGCGGCGAGTCCGCGCGCGGCAAATCCGGCGTCGCTCGCGGCGCGTTCGAGTTCGCGCAGTCTGTGACGCGCCTTCGTCAGTTCCTCGTCGAGCGATTCGAAGGCCATCTGGTTGTCTTCGAAACGCGCCTGAAGCTGCGCGATCTCGGCGTCGTGGCGCTTGAACGCGGCCTCGGACTCGGCGCGCAGCGCGCGCTGTTCCTCGACCTGCGCGGCGATTTCCTCGAGTTCCTCGCCGATCTGCGTATTGCGCTGCGTATAGCGCTCGTGTGCCTGCGTGAGCTTGAGCACGTCGAGCTGCAGCGCATGCACGCGCTGCGTCGCGCGCTCGGCGGCGGCGCGGGCATCGGCGAGCATCTGCGAGGCTTGCGTGTGCGCGGCATCCGCGCGTACGGCGAGAGCCTTTGCTTCGTCCGACAACAGCGCCTGCGCGCGCACCTGACGACTCAGGTTGTCGATTTCCTGCGCGCGCGCGAGCATGCCCGACTGCTCCGAATCGGCGGCGTACAACTGCACGCCGACGCGCGTGACGATATGCCCGGCCTTGACGACGAACGCACCGCCGTCCGGCAACTGATTGCGGGCCGCGAGCGCCGCCGCGATGTCGTCGGCGACAAACGTGCTCGCGAGCCATTCGTCGAGCACGGCGCGCAGACCCGGGTCGTCGATGCGCACGAGCGACAGCAGCGCGCGCAGTCCTTCGCGCGGCTCCGCCGACTTGCCGGCGACGGGCGGCAAATAGAACGCGAGCTTGGCGGGCGGCGCATCGGTGGCGAAGGCCTTGACCCAGTCGAGATTCGAGATTTCGAGTGCCGCGAGCCGTTCGCGCAGCACCGATTCCAGCGCCGCCTCCCAGCCCGCTTCGACATGCAGCTTCTTCCACAGACGCGGCAGCGCGCCGAGTTCGTGCTTGTCGAGCCACGGCTGGATCTTGCCTTCGGTCTGCACGCTATCCTGCAACTGCCTGAGCGCCGCGAGCCGCGCTTCTAGCTGATGGATCTGCGCGCTTTCCTTCTGCACGCGCTCCTGTGCTTCGCGTCGTTCGCTGTCGAGGCGCGGCACGGTTTCCTGCGCATCGGCGAGACGCTCCTGCGCCTCGCGGAGAATTTCCTCGTGTTCGGCGAGTTGCACGCGCAGATCTTCGAGCTGCGCCTCGTCCGGCACGTCGAGTCCGCCCGCTTCGTTCTTCAAGCGCTCCTGGCGCTGCTGCAACTGCTGAAGCTGCCGGTCCGCGTTGCGCTGATACGCCGCTTCGAGCTTGAGCGCCTGCTCGGCGCGCGCGATGCCCGCGCGTTCGTCGTTCAGTTGCGCCTGCGCGTCGCGCCAGCGGGCTTCGAGCGCGGGCAGCGCATCGTGCTGGGCGGCGGCGTTTTCCTGCGCGATGGCGGCCTTCTCTTCGCCTTCGGACAGCGCTTCCGATGCGGTTTCGATGTCGTCGCGCGCCTTTTGCGCCTGCGCGTTCCATTGCTCGCGCTGCGCGCTCAGCGCGGCGATCTGCGCCTGCACGCGATTGCGCGACTCGACGATGAAGCGGATTTCCGCTTCCAGACGGCTGACTTCCGCGTTCGCTTCGTAGAGCGCGCCTTGCGCGCCCTGCATCGCGTCGCTCGCGCTGTAATGCGCGACGCGCAGCGTTTCCAGCTGCGCTTCGACTTCGCGCAGGCGCGCGGTCTGCGCTTCGAGTTCGATCTGCGCGTCGCGGATCGCGCGCTGCTGGCGCTCGGCTTCATTGCCCGCTTCGTTTTTGCGCAACAGCCACAGCAGGCGCTGCTTTTCTTCGCCGTCGGCCTGCAGTTCCTTATACTTCGTCGCGACGACGGCCTGCGCCTCGAGCTTCTCGAGATTGGCCGACAACTCGCGGATGATGTCCTCGACGCGCGTCAGATTCTCGCGCGTGTCGTGCAGACGGTTCTCGGTTTCGCGGCGGCGTTCCTTGTACTTCGACACGCCCGCGGCTTCTTCGAGGAACACGCGCAGTTCTTCCGGCTTCGCCTCGATGATCCGCGCGATCATGCCCTGCCCGATGATCGCGTACGCGCGCGGGCCGAGGCCCGTGCCGAGGAAGATGTCCTGGATGTCGCGGCGCCGCGCCGACAAATTGTTGATGTAGTAGCTGGAAGTGCCGTCGCGCGTCAGCACGCGCTTGACGGCGATTTCGCCGTAAGCGCTCCATTGACCGGCGGCGCACCCTTCCGAGTTGTCGAAAATCAGTTCGACGCTGGCGCGACTGCCCGGCTTGCGTGCGGTCGATCCGTTGAAGATGACGTCCTGCATCGATTCGCCGCGCAATTCGGACGCGCGCGATTCGCCGAGCACCCAGCGCACGGCATCGATGATGTTGGACTTGCCGCAACCGTTCGGTCCGACCACGCCGACGAGCTGGCCGGGAACCTGAAAATGCGTGGGATCGACGAAGGACTTGAAGCCAGCGAGTTTTATCGAGGTCAGACGCACGGCGATATCGCTGTTGGAAGTGAATTACACGGGATGAATAGCGAACGAGCCGCAGCGCGGCCCGTCTCACATGTTCTTCGCTTGCCTCGCATGGGCCGGCGTCTCGCGCACGCGCCCATCCAAGCGGCCTCCATCATACCATCGCGCGCCTCGATTTCTTTTTGCCTGCGGGCGCATTCGTGCCTTGCGCGCCTTCGTCGTCCGCTTCGCCGCCGGTCTCATTCGATGTCGCCGATGCGATGCATCCGGCGCCACCACCGCGACTTGCCGATGCACACACGCCGACAGCACACACGCGACGACGATGCACGCGCCGCCCGCCCACTCGCGCTCCGGGCACTTCGCCCGCGAACAGCCACGCCGACAGCGCGGTCACGACCAGTTCGAACAGCATGATGATCGACGCGCGATTGGCCGGTACGCGCGCGAAGCCGATCTGCACGATCATGTTGTTGCTGGCGAGCACGATGCCCAAGCCGATCACGATGAAGAGCAGCGTGCCCAGGTGCGACGCGCTGGGCGGCGACGGCATCGGTTCGAACAGGCTCACGACCGACGCGATGATCGCCGAGCCGCCGAAGATGACGGCCGTGCGCATTTCGGGCTTCATCGCGGGCAGCGTGCGGGTGATCTTCACCACCAGCACATTGCTCATCGCGAAGCCCATGCCACCCATCAGCCCGCCCATTCGGCGAGCAACGGCAGCCCGAGCGCGGGCGACCAGAGCATCGTGATCGCGCCCGCGAGCGACAGCAAGGCATCGGCGCGCGTCAGACGGTCGCGCAGGATGAAGTGCGCGAAGATCGTGGTCCACGCGGGCGTCAGATAGAAGAGCGGCAGCACGCGCATCACCTGCCCGTGGATCGCGCCCCACACGAAGCCGATGCTCGTCACGCCCGCCGCGCCGCTCGTCGTCGCGCTGGCGGCGGTGCCGGTCAGGCCCATCGCGTGGAGCATGCGCATCGGATACCAGACGAGACCCCAGACCGACGCGCCGATCATGATGGCGAGGGTCGGCCAGGCATTGGCGAGGCGCGTATTCATGGCTTCTGGGCGCCGTTTGCGCGCTTATTCATGGGATTCCATTCGATTTTAGGTCTTTGTTCACCGCGGTTTCGGCAGATTTCGGGCGCGATCTCGCGCGCTATAATCATCAGTTTGTCGCACGATTTTTTACGCGCCGTCGTGCATCGCTCCAACGCTCTGTCGCTCACACCGCTTCAATGGGTCACGCCGTGAATCCACTTCTTAAGAAACTTCAGCCATATCCCTTCGAAAAGCTGCGCCTGCTGTTCAAGGGCATCGCGCCTCGCGCGGATTACACGCCGATCAGCTTCGGCATCGGCGAGCCGAAACATCCGACGCCCGCGCTGATTCGCGATGCGGTCGTCGATGCGCTCGGTGGCCTGTCCGGCTATCCGGCGACGCTCGGCATGGAGCCGCTGCGCGAAGCGATCACGGCATGGGTGAAACAGCGTTATGGCCTCGCGGCGATCGATCCGGCCACGCAAGTGCTGCTGGTGTCGGGCCAGCGCGAAGCGCTCTTCGCGCTGGCGCAGACGGTGATCGGCGGCCAGCCCCGGCCGGCCGAGGCTGGCCGCCGAATCGCCAATCGTACTCTGTCCGAACCCGTTCTATCAAATCTACGAAGGCGCCGCGCTGCTCGCGGGCGCCGAGCCGTACTTCGTCAACAGCGATCCGCAGCGCAACTGCAACTTCGCCTGCGACTACTCACAGGTGCCGGCGCACGTCTGGGCGCGCACGCAACTGTTTTACGTCTGCTCGCCCGGCAATCCGACCGGCGCGGTGCTGACGCTCGACAACTGGCGCGAACTGTTTGCGCTGTCGGACGAACACGGCTTCGTGATCGCCTCCGACGAGTGCTACTCGGAAATCTACTTCGACGAAGCGCAGCCGCCGCTCGGCGGCCTCGAGGTGGCCCGCCTGCTCGGGGCGCGGCTTCGAGCGTCTCGTCATGCTGTCGAGCCTGTCCAAGCGCTTGAACGTGCCGGGCATGCGTTCGGGTTTCGTCGCGGGCGACGCGTCGATCCTCAAGGACTTTCTGCTCATCACGGTGCGGCGCTCTCGACGGTGTTTCAGCGCGCGAGCGTGGTCGCATGGCAGGACGAGGCGCATGTGCGCGAAAACCGCGCGAAATACGTGCAGAAGTTCGAAACCGTCACGCCGATGCTGGCCGAGGTGCTCGACATGCGTCTGCCCGATGCCGCGTTCTATCTGTGGGCCAACGTCTCGCGCACCGGCCTGTCGGATACGGAGTTCGCGGCGCATCTGTACGCCGACTATAATGTGACGGTTCTGCCGGGCTCCTATCTCGCGCTCGCGCGCGATGCGCAAGGCACGAATCCCGGCAAGGGGTTCATCCGCATCGCGCTCGTCGCCGAAACGCAGGAATGTGTCGGAATGTGTCGAAGGCGCCCGCCGCATCGTCGAATTCTGCCGCTCGCTCTCGTCCTGAGCGGGCCGCGAAACCTTCCACGCAAGTCAATCCATCCTCCAATCTCGAACTGACCATGTCGCAACAACTGCAGAGCATCATCGATAATGCCTGGGAAAACCGCGCCAGCCTGTCGCCGAAGGCCGCGCCCGCCGAGGTCCGCGACGCCGTCGCGCATGCGATCGAACAGCTCGACCGCGGCCAGATACGCGTCGCCGAAAAGCGCGACGGCGAGTGGATCGTCAATCAATGGCTCAAGAAGGCCGTGCTACTGTCGTTCCGCCTCGAAGACAATGCGCTGATGCCCGCCGGCGGCGACTCCTACCACTACACGCAGTTCTACGACAAGGTCCCGTCGAAGTTCGCGAACTACACGGCAGAAGACTTCGCCGCGGGCGGCTTTCGCGTCGTGCCGCCGGCCATCGCGCGCCGCGGTTCGTTCATCGCGAAGAACGTCGTGCTGATGCCGTCGTACACCAACATCGGCGCCTACGTCAACGAAGGTACGATGGTCGATACGTGGGCCACGGTCGGCTCGTGCGCGCAGATCGGCAAGAACGTGCACTTGTCGGGCGGTGTGGGCATCGGCGGCGTGCTGGAGCCGCTGCAGGCAAATCCGGTCATCATCGAGGACAACGTGTTCGTCGGCGCGCGCTCGGAAGTCGTGGAAGGCGTGATCGTCGAAGAGAACTCCGTCATCTCGATGGGCGTCTACCTCGGCCAGTCGACCAAGATCTACGATCGCGAAACCGACGAAGTCAGCTACGGCCGCATCCCGGCCGGCTCAGTCGTGGTCGCGGGCAACCTGCTGTCGAAGGACGGCTCGCACAGCCTCTACTGCGCGGTCATCGTCAAGAAGGTCGATGCCAAGACCCGTGCGAAGGTCGGCCTGAACGAACTGCTGCGAGGCGACTGATCGTGGCGCGCGGCTCGACTCCGACCACGGTCGTCTACGGCATTTCGAACTGCGACACCGTGAAAAAAGCGCGTGTGTGGCTCGAAGCGCACGGTGTGCCGTTCGAGTTCCACGACTTCAAGAAGGCCGGCGTGAACGAGAAGCTCGTGCAGGACTGGCTGAAAGACGTGCCGCTCGACCTGANATGATCCACAAGCCGTCGATCATCAAGCGGCCGGTGGTCGTCGTCAACGGGCGCGTCAAGACGTTCGGCTTCTCGGCCGAGCGGTACGAAACGCTCTTCGCCTGAGCACGCGCGATGGCTGCCAACTCGCCGGCCATCGCACGAATGCTACGAGTGCCGGCCGCTGCGCCGGCATTTTTTATCGCACACGCCTTACTTTGAAACGACCATGTCCGCCACCCTTTCCCTTACCGAAGCGCTGATCGAACGCGCATCCGTCACGCCCGACGACCGGGCCTGCCAGGCGCTGATGATCGAGCGGCTCGCGCGCCTGGGCTTCGACTGCGAAACGATCGAATCGGGCGGCGTCACGAACCTTTGGGCGCTCAGGCGCGGCGCCGACGGCGAGCACGGCAAACTGCTTGCCTTCGCCGGCCATACCGACGTCGTGCCGACCGGCCCGCTCGAACAATGGACTTCGCCTCCCTTCACGCCTACGCATCGCGACAGCAAGCTCTACGGACGCGGCGCGGCCGACATGAAGGCCTCGCTCGCCGCGTTCGTCGTGGCGAGCGAGGAATTTGTCGCGGCGCATCCGGCGCATCGCGGCACGCTTGCGTTTCTCATCACGAGCGACGAGGAAGGCCCTGCGACCGACGGCACCGTGAAGGTCGTCGAAGCGCTGCAGGCGCGCGGCACGCGGCTCGACTACTGCATCGTCGGCGAGCCGACCTCGAACGCGATGCTCGGCGACATGGTCAAGAACGGCCGCCGTGGCTCGATGACCGGCAAGCTGACCGTCAAGGGCGTGCAGGGGCATATCGCCTATCCGCATCTGGCGAAGAATCCGGTGCANGTACTTTCCGCCGACGACCTGGCAAGTGTCGAACCTGCATTCCGGCACCGACGCGACGAACATCATTCCCGGCCACGCCGACCTGATGTTCAACTTCCGCTTCTCGACCGCGAGCACGGTGGAAGGCTTGCAAAGCCGCGTGCACGCGATTCTCGACAAGCACGGTTTCGACTACGACCTGCAATGGATCGTCAGCAGCCTGCCGTTCCTCACGCCGCGCGGCGCGCTGTCGGACGCGCTCGAACGCGCCATTCGCGACGAGACCGGCGTCGCCACCGAACTGTCGACCACGGGCGGCACGTCCGATGGCCGCTTCATCGCGCGCATCTGCGATCAGGTGGTCGAATTTGGTCCGCCCAACGGCACCATCCACAAGATCGACGAGCATGTCGAAGTGCGCTTCATCGAGCCGCTGAAGAACGTGTACCGCCGCGTGCTCGAACAATTGATCGCCTGAGCTTTCGTCGAATCCATCGTCATGACGCACTACAAGGAGCCTTCGATGGCGCTGCCCTTCACCACCGTGCGCGATCTGCTGCGCTTCGGCGTTTCGCGCTTCACCGCGGCCGGACTTTCGTTCGGTCACGGCTCGACCAATGCCTACGACGAAGCCGCGTATCTGATCCTGCATACGCTGCATCTGCCGCTCGACACGCTCGAGCCGTTCATGGACGCGCGCCTGCTCGACGAGGAAATCGACGCGGTCATGAAAGTGATCGAACGCCGCGCGACCGAGCGCGTGCCGGCCGCGTATCTCACGCAGGAAGCGTGGATGCACGGCCGACGCTTCTATGTCGACGAGCACGTGATCGTGCCGCGTTCGTTCGTTGGCGAGCTGTTGCAGGACGGTTTGCAGCCTTACGTCGCCGATCCCGATCAGGTGACACGCGTGCTCGAACTGTGCACGGGTTGCGGCTGTCTCGCGATTCTCGCGGCGCAGGCGTTCGAGAATGCCGATGTCGATGCCGTCGACATTTCCGCCGATGCGCTCGCGGTCGCGCATCGCAACGTCGACGTTTACGCGCTGCGGGATCGCGTGACGCTGTTCGAAGGCGATCTGTACGCGCCGCTGCCCGAGGCCAAGTACGAGGTGATCATCACCAACCCGCCCTACGTCAACGCCGACGCGATGCGCACGCTGCCCGAGGAATACCGTCACGAGCCGGAACTCGCGCTCGCGGGCGGCGCGGACGGCATGGACGTGGTGCGGCGAATCGTCCGCGAGGCGGGCAAGTGGCTGACCGAGGATGGCGTGCTGGTCGTCGAGATCGGCAACGAGCGCGCCAACGTGGAATCCGCGTTCGGCGGCCTCGATCTCCTCTGGCTATCGACGAGCGCGGGCGACGACAACGTGTTCCTGATCCAGGCGGCCGACCTGCCCGTCTGAAGTTTTCGGGCGCGGGTTCGGTAATATGGCGCATCGCCGCCCGGGATGAAGATCGCGGGCGGTTCTTTCATCGACGACGCGTCATATGCAAGCATCGGACTGGCTCCATCTCGGCACGCTGGTGATCGCCGCGCACGTACTCGGAGTGATCGCGGCGATCCACGCGATCATTCATACGCGCACGTCGCAGGGCGCGGTCGCGTGGGCGGTGTCGTTAGTCGCGATGCCCTACTTCACGCTGATTCCTTATCTCTTTCTCGGGCGCAGCAAGTTCGCCGGTTACATCGACGAACGGCGTNCCGGCGGCCTATCTCGGCAATCCGACCATCCGCACCTTGCAGCGCCTGTCGGGGATGCCGTTCCTGCGCGGCAATACGGTGCGCGTGCTGATCGACGGCGACGCGACTTTCAAAGCGATCCTCGAGGCGATCGATGCCGCCGAGCGCTATATCGTCGTGCAGTTTTTCATTGTGCGTGCCGATCCGCTCGGCGAGATGCTGAAGGACCGGCTGATCGCGAAGGCGCGCGCGGGCGTGCGCGTGTACTTCCTGTACGACAGCATCGGCAGTTTCGATTTGCCGCATCGCTATGTGAACGCGTTGCGCGCGGCGGGCGTCGAGGCGCATCCGTTCGCGGCCAAGCGCAAGTTCGTGCATCGGTTTCAGATCAACTTTCGCAATCACCGCAAGATCGTGGTCGTCGATGGTCTGCGCGCGTTCGTCGGCGGGCATAACGTGGGCGTCGAATATCTCGGCAGCAATCCGCGTCTTTCGCCGTGGCGCGATACGCACGTCGAGGTGCGTGGGCCGGCGGTAGCGAGCATCCAGTTCGTCTTCACCGAGGACTGGTATTGGGCGACCCAACGTCTGCCCGAACTGGGGGGCGCGCCGCACGCCGACGAGAACATGCACTGCATGGTGCTGTCGAGCGGGCCGGCCGACAAGCAGGAGACCTGTTCGCTGTTCTTCGTCGAGGCGATCAATGCGGCGCGCGAGCGCATCTGGATCACTTCGCCTTATCTCATTCCCGACGAAGCCGTTTTTTTCCGCTTTGCGGCTTGCCGTGCTGCGCGGGATCGATGTGCGAATTCTGATTCCCAGCCGCAGGGATCATCGTGTGGTGTTCGCTGCTTCGACGCTTTATGCGTATGAACTTTTGCAGGCGGGCGTGCGGGTGTTTCGGTATCGGCCGGGGTTCCTGCACCAGAAGGTCGTACTCGTCGATGGGATTGCTGCCTCTGTCGGCAGCGCTAATCTCGATAACCGGTCGTTTAGGCTTAACTTCGAGATTACTGTGCTGACTGTGGATCGCGATTTTGCTGCGCTTGTCGAAGCGATGCTC